>JBGGNI010000033.1:0-22590 GCA_041287585.1 Xanthobacteraceae bacterium | reverse complement strand
GGTCAACGGCGTCGAGGGCATGCTCTACATGCAGTCCTGGTCGGCCAGCGACGGCACCTACACGCTGGTCGTCACCTTCGCCATCGGCACCGATCCGAACATGGCGCAGGTGCTGGTGCAGAACCGCGTCTCCATCGCGCTCTCCTCGCTGCCGCAGCAGGTGCAGGTGCAGGGCGTCACGGTGCTCCAGAAGGGCACCTCGATCATGGAGTTCGTGACGCTGACCTCGCCGGACGGGCGCTATGACGGCCTGTTCCTCAACAACTACGCCATCATCAACATTCAGAACGAGATCGCCCGCGTCAACGGCGTCGGCAACGTCACCGTGTTCGGCAGCGGCGCCTATGCGATGCGCATCTGGATGGACCCGGACAAGATGCAGTCGGTGGGCCTGACGCCGAGCGACGTCATCAACGCCGTGCAGCAGCAGAGCCAGGAAGTGACCGCCGGCCAGCTCGGCATTCCGCCAGCGCCGAAGACCGCGAGCTTCCAGTACACCGTCAACATACAGGGCCGGCTCAACAGCGCGCCGGACTATGAGAACATCATCGTCAAGGTCGACAACGCCAATGGCGGGCGCATCGTGCGGGTGCGCGACATCGGCCGGGTCGAGCTCGGCGCGCAGAGCTACAGCCGAAACTTCACGCAGGACAACAAGCCAGCGGCCGGCATCGGCGTGTTCCAGCTTCCCGAGGCGAACGCGCTGGAAGTGGCCGCCCTGGTCAAGGCGAAGATGGAGGAGCTGAAGGCCAATTTCCCCGAAGGCGTGATCTATGAGATCCCCTTCAACACCACGCTGTTCGTCAACGCCTCCATCAACGAGGTCTACAAGACGCTGTTCGAGGCGGCGATCCTGGTGCTGATCGTGATCCTGGTGTTCCTGCAGGATTGGCGGGCGACCCTGGTGCCGGCCACCACCGTGCCGGTGACCATCATCGGCTCGTTCGCGGCGATGGCGGCAATGGGCTTCACCGTCAATCTCTCCACGCTGTTCGCCATCGTGCTCGCCATCGGCATCGTGGTCGACGACGCCATCGTCATCGTCGAAGGCGTCACCCGCCACATCGAGGAGGGCATGGACGGCCAGTCCGCGGCGGAAAGGGCGATGGACGAGTTGCTGGGGCCGATCATCGGCATCACCTTGGTGCTGATGTCGGTGTTCATCCCGGCCGCCTTCATTCCCGGACTCACCGGGCAATTGTTCCAGCAGTTCGCGCTGGTCATCGCCGCCACCGCGTTCATCTCGGCCATCAACGCCGCCACGCTGAAGCCGACCCAGTGCGCGCTGTGGCTGCGCCGGCCGGTGCCGCCGGAACAGCGCAACGTGTTCTACCGCGGCTTCAACCGGGTCTATGACCGCTGCGAGCGCGCCTATGCCGGGCTTATCAGCCGCATGGTGCACCATTCCCATCTCATGGTGCTGATCGCCATCGCGCTGATGAGCGTTGCCGGCTACGGCCTCACCCGCCTGCCGACCTCCTTCCTGCCGATCGAAGACCAGGGCTATGTGCTGGTGGCGGTGCAACTGCCCGACGCCGCCAATGTGACCCGGACCCAGGAGGTGATGAACCGGGTGGGCGAAGCCGCGCTCAAGGTGCCGGGGGTGGAGACCGTGCTGGGCATCACCGGCATTTCGGCGCTCGACAATAATTCCACCTTGTCCAATGCCGGCGTCGCCTATGTGGTGCTGAAGGACTGGTCGGTGCGCGACGCGGTGAAGGGCCAGGACCTGCTGTCGATCTACCAGAACATGAATGCCGCGCTCGGCGAGATCGAACAGGCGCGCGCCGTGGTGCTGGTGCCGCCGGCGATCCAGGGCATCGGCAACGCCTCCGGCTTCACCATGCAGCCGCAGATCCGCAACGGCGACTTCGACTACGCGCTGCTGGAGCAGATCGCCAACACGCTGGTGGATCGCGGCACGGCGCAATCGGCGCTGGCGCACCTGTCCACCTCGTTCCGGGCCAACTCGCCGCAATTCCAGGTGAATGTGAACCGCATCAAGGCGGAAACGCTGGGCGTCACCGTCGGGCAGGTGTTCAGCACCATCTCCGCCTATCTGGGCTCCACCTACGTCACCCAGATCAACAAGTTCGGCAATGTGTTCCAGGTCTACGCCCAGGCCGATGCCGGCTACCGGGTGACCGCGGAAGACCTCGCCAACCTGAAGATCCGCACCCCGCAGGGCGAGATGGTGCCGGTCGGCACGCTGGTCGATATCGAGCCGATGCAGGGTCCGCCGCTGATCTCGCTGTATAATCTCTACCCGACCGCGACCATCGTCGGAACCAACGCGCCCGGCTTCTCCTCCGGCCAGGCCCTGAGCCTGATGGAACAGATCGCCGCGCAGACCCTGCCGCCGGGCACCGGCTTCGAATGGACCGCGATGTCGTTCCAGGAGAAGGCGGTCGGCAACCAGATCTATTACGTGTTCGGCCTTGCCATTTTGCTGGTCTATTTCGTGCTCGCCGGCCAGTATGAAAGCTGGATCCAGCCGCTCTCGGTGATCATGGCGGTGCCGCTCGCCTTGCTGGGCACGGTGGGCACGCTGCTGGCGCTCGGCGTCTCGAACAATCTCTACACCCAGATCGGGCTCATATTGCTCATCGCGCTCGCGTCCAAGAACGCCATCCTGATCGTCGAATACGCCCGCGAGAAACGCGCCGAGGGCATGGAGATCACGGATGCGGCGGTGGAGGCGGCGCGGTTGCGTTTCCGCCCGATCCTGATGACGTCCTTCGCCTTCATCCTCGGCGTGCTGCCGCTGGTGTTCGCCACCGGCGCCGGCGCGAATTCGCGCAAGTCGATCGGCATCGCGGTGGTGAGCGGCATGCTCGCCTCCACCTGCCTCGCCGTGCTGTTCGTGCCGTCCTTCTACACCGTGCTGCGGCGCTTCGAGGAGCGCGGCAAGCGCAAGAAGAAGGCAGGCGGGGACGAGAGCGCCGCCCCGGCGGGCGCCTGAGCGCCGCCCGCACCCTCGCTGCGCCGCGCGGGGGCCGGCCGCACGCGGGCTGCCCGTCCGGCATGAATCGTGCGTGCACTCCGGCGGCCGCCGAACATCCTTCCTTTTTGCGGCGTCCCCCGCGTAACCTGTCGGGACGGCCGCGTCCCCTAGCTCTGTCCGGTACACAATGACGATCCTCGCCAGTCTGCACCACGTCACCAGCTACCGTTACGAGCGGCCGATCGCACTCGGCCCGCAGATCATCCGGCTGCGCCCGGCGCCGCATTGCCGCACGCCGGTGAAGAGCTATTCGCTTAAGGTGACGCCCTCCAACCACTTCGTGAACTGGCAGCAGGACCCGTTCGGCAATTGGATGGCGCGCTACGTCTTCCCGGAGAAGACCACGGAGTTCCGGGTCGAGGTCGACCTCGTCGCCGACATGACGGTGTACAATCCGTTCGACTTCTTCGTCGAGGAGTACGCCGAGACCCTGCCCTTCAGCTACCCGCCGGATCTGGCCAAGGAGCTCATCCCCTACCTTGAGCCGATGGAAGACGGCCCGCTGCTCGACGCCTATGTCGCGGACGTGATGCCGGGCGTTACCCCTACGGTCGACTTCATCGTCGATTTGAACCGCCGGCTGCAGCAGGATGTCAGCTACCTCATCCGCATGGAGCCCGGCGTGCAGACGCCGGACCAGACGCTGGCCAACCGCTCCGGCTCGTGCCGCGATTCCGGCTGGCTGCTGGTGCAGGTACTGCGCCGGCTCGGCCTCGCCGCGCGCTTCGTCTCCGGCTACCTGATCCAGCTCAAGCCGGACGTGAAGGCGCTGGACGGGCCGACCGGCACCGAAGTGGACTTCACCGACCTGCACGCCTGGTGCGAGGTGTATCTGCCCGGCGCCGGCTGGATCGGCTTCGATCCCACCTCCGGCCTGCTGTGCGGCGAGAGCCATCTGCCGCTCTCGGCCTCGCCGCACTACGCCTCCGCCGCGCCTATCTCCGGGCTGGTGGAACCGGCCGAGGTCACCTTCGACTTCGTCATGGAAGTGACCCGCATCGCCGAGAAGCCGCGCGTCACGCTTCCCTTCTCCGACGATGCCTGGGCGGCGCTCGACGCGCTGGGCTCCAAGGTCGATGCCGATCTGGCGGCGCAGGACGTGCGCCTGACCATGGGCGGCGAGCCGACCTTCATCTCGATCGACGACCTTCAGGGCGCCGAGTGGAACACCTCCGCGGTCGGCCCCACCAAGCGCGGCCGCGCCGACGAACTGATCCGCCGGCTACGCCGCCGCTTCGCGCCCGGCGGCATGATGCATTACGGCCAGGGCAAGTGGTATCCGGGCGAGAGCCTGCCGCGCTGGACCTTCTCGCTGTACTGGCGCAAGGACGGCAAGCCGATCTGGCGCGATCCCGAACTCATCGCCAAGGAGGTGGCGCCCGGCGCCCTCTCGACCCCGGCCACCGCCGAAGCCTTCGCCGAGAATCTGGCCGAGCGCCTGGGCGTCGGCACCGACAACGTCACGCCCGCCTATGAGGACCCGGCGCACTGGATTCTCAAGGAGGCCGAGCTCCCCGACAATGTCGACCCGCTCGATTCCAAGATCGAAGACCCCGAGCAGCGTGCCCGCATGGCCCGCGTGTTCGAGCGCGGCCTCGGCCAGCCCACCGGCTTCGTGCTGCCGGTGCAGCGCTGGCAGGCGCGCGCCAAGCGCGGCTGGGTGAGCGAGAAGTGGCGCTTCCGCCGCGGCCGGCTGTTCCTGGTGCCGGGCGATTCCCCGGTGGGCTACCGGCTGCCGCTGGCGACGCTGCCCTGGGTGCCGCCGGCTGCCTATCCTTACGTCAATCCTGCCGATCCGATGACCATTTCCGGCGAATTGCCGGATGCCGAGGCGCTGCACCAGCTCTATCGGCGCACCGCCCAGGAGGACACCGCGCAGGACGTGGTGGACCAGGTGCTCACCGGCACCGGGGCGGTGCGCACCGCGCTGGCCATCGAGCCGCGCGACGGGCGCCTGTGCATCTTCATGCCGCCGACCGAGCGGCTGGAGGACTATCTCGAACTGCTCGCCGCCATCGAGGTCACCGCCGCCGAACTCGGCCTGCCGGTCCACATCGAAGGCTATGCGCCGCCGGTCGATCCGCGGCTCAACGTCATCCGCGTCGCGCCCGATCCGGGCGTCATCGAGGTGAACGTCCATCCGGCCGCCAATTGGGCGACCTGCGTCGAGATCACCCGCGACCTCTACGAGGATGCGCGCCAGACCCGGCTGGGCACCGAGAAGTTCATGGTGGACGGGCGCCACACCGGCACCGGCGGCGGCAACCATGTGGTGGTGGGCGGCGCCATGCCGGCCGACAGCCCGTTCCTGCGCCGGCCCGACCTGCTGAAGAGCCTCGTCACCTACTGGCAGCGCCACCCCTCGCTGTCCTACATGTTCTCCGGCCTGTTCATCGGCCCCACCAGCCAGGCGCCCCGCGTCGACGAGGCGCGCCACGACAGCCTGTATGAGCTGGAAATCGCCATGAGCCGGGTGCCGGCACCCGGCCAGGGGCAGTCGCCGCCGCCCTGGCTGGTCGACCGGCTGTTCCGGCACCTGCTCACCGACGTCACCGGCAACACCCATCGCTCGGAAATCTGCATCGACAAGCTGTTCTCGCCGGACGGGCCGACCGGCCGGCTCGGCCTTGTCGAGTTCCGCTCGTTCGAGATGCCGCCGGACTGGCGCATGAGCCTTGCCCAGCAATTGCTGTTGCGCGCGCTGATCGCCTGGTTCTGGCGCGAGCCGCGGCAGGGCCCGCTGACGCGCTGGGGCACGGCGCTGGCCGACCGCTTCATGCTGCCGCATTTCGTGTGGTCGGACTTCCTCGACGTGCTGCACGATCTGAGCGGGGCCGGCTACCGCTTCGATCCCGCCTGGTTCGAGGCGCAGCGCGAGTTCCGCTTCCCCTATTACGGCCAGGTCGAGCATGGTGGGGTGACGCTGGAAATCCGCCAGGCGCTGGAGCCGTGGCATGTGCTGGGCGAAGAGCCGGCGGCCGGCGGAACGGTGCGCTTCGTCGATTCCTCGGTGGAGCGGCTGCAGATCCGGGTGGAGGGGCTGAACCCCACCCGCCATGTGGTGGCCTGCAACGGCCGGCGCCTGCCGCTGAAGTCGACCGGGCGTTTCGGCGAATATGTCGCCGGCGTCCGTTACAAGGCATGGCAGCCGGCCTCCGGCCTGCACCCCACCATTCCGGTGCATGCGCCGCTGACCTTCGACATCGTCGATCTGTGGTCGAACCACTCGCTCGGCGGCTGCGTCTACCATGTCGCCCATCCGGGCGGGCGCAACTACGACACCTTCCCGGTGAACTCCTACGAGGCGCAGGCCCGGCGCCTGGCGCGGTTCCAGAATTTCGGCCACACGCCGGGCTATCTCCATGTGCCGCCGGAGGAACCCACCGCGGAATTCTCCGCGACGCTCGATCTCAGGAGGCCGGCGGGGGTTTGAGCGTCTGATCGCACAGACAGTCTCGAAGCCCCGGCCCACAGAAACAGGCGCCGGAAAGGCGCGCGTCGGGGACGAACATGCCGGGAGCAACCGAGCCGCAATCGCTGACGCGCCGCTTCGAAGCCGAAGCGGTGGCGTCGCTGCTTGCCGGCTATCGCCCCTTGCCGGGCGTGCACGACGAGATGATGGATGCGGACGGCCAGCCGCGCCCTTATTGGATGCCGCTGCTGGCCTCGCTCGCCGAACTCGGCCGCGAGGAGGTGGAGCGCCGCTTCCGCGCCGCCGACCGGCACATCTACCGCTCCGGCGTGTTCTACCGCGTCTATGACGACAAGGGCGGCGGCGAGCGCCCCTGGCCGCTCTCCCATGTTCCGCTGCTCATCGAGCCCGACGAATGGACGGCGCTGGCCGCCGGCCTGGTCCAGCGCGCGCAGATGCTGGAGGCGGTGCTCGCCGACCTGTACGGCACCGCCAATCTGGTGCGGTCCGGCGCCCTGCCGGCGGCGGCGGTGGCGGGCAATCCGGAATTCCTGCGCCCGCTGGTCGGCGTCGATCCGCATGGCGGCACGTTTATGCACCTGTACGCGGCCGATCTCGGCCGCGGGCCGGACGGGCGCTGGTGGGTGCTGTCCGACCGCACCCAATCGCCCTCCGGCGCCGGCTATGCGCTGGAGAACCGCCTCGCCGTCAGCCGCGCGCTGCCCGATCTCACCCGCGCGATGAATGTGGTGCGGCTGGCCGGATTCTTTCAGGAGATGCGGGCCAGCCTCACGCGGCTCGACCGCAGCGGCGAGGGCCGGGTCGGCCTGCTGACGCCGGGCCCGCTGAACGAGACCTATTTTGAGCACGCCTATATTTCGCGCTATCTCGGCTTCGTGCTGGTGCAGGGCGACGACCTCACCGTGCGCGACAATGCGGTCTATGTGCGCACGGTCGCCGGGCTGAAGCGGGCGGACGTGCTGCTGCGCCGGCTCGACGCCAATTTCGCCGACCCTCTGGAGCTCAATTCCCGCTCCCAGCTCGGCATTCCGGGGCTGGTGCAGGCGGTGCGAGCGGGCGGGGTCGCGGTGGCGAACGCGCTCGGCTCCGGGGTGGTGGAGGCCCCGGCCCTGATGGGCTTTCTGCGGCCGATCGGCCGCGCCGTGCTGGGCGAGAACCTGACGCTGCCCAGCGTCGCCACCTGGTGGTGCGGCCAGGCCGCCGCCCGCCGCACCGTGCTCGATCAGCTCGACGATCTGGTGCTGACCCCGGCGTTCCAGCGTCCGCTGCCGGGGCTGCTGGAGAACGGCCCGCTGATCGGCGCCGACCTCGACCCGGCGCAACGCCGGCAGGTCGAGCGCGCGATCCAGACCCGCGGCGTCGATATCGTCGCGCAGGAGGCGGTGCGGCTCTCCACCATGCCGGTGTGGCGCCAGGGCCGGCTGGAAGCCCGCCCTTTCATCCTGCGGGTCTATCTCGCCGCCACCGAAGAGGGCTGGAAGGTGATGCCGGGCGGCTTCTGCCGGGTTTCGGACAGCCTCGACGCCCGTGCCGTCACCATGCAGAGCGGCGGGCGCTCGGCCGATGTCTGGGTGCTGGACAAGGGCCCGGTGGAACAGACCACGCTGCTGCCGGTGACCGACCGGGTGGATGTGCGCCGCCATACCGGGCCGCTGCCGAGCCGGGCGGCGGACAATTTCTTCTGGCTGGGGCGCTATGTGGAGCGCGCCGAGGCGACGCTGCGGCTGCTGCGTACGCTGTCCGGCCGGCTCACCGCCTCCGCCGAGGGCGGCGGCGCCTCGGTGGACACGCTGCTGAAGCTGCTGATCGCCTGGGGCGCGGCGCCGAGCGATCTGGCGCGCAAGCTGCCGGCCCGCCAGGTACTGGCCGCATTGACCCGCCGCAATCTGCCGGGCGGCGCGCCGGGGCTGATCGAAGCAGCGCGGCAGACCGCCTCGGTGATTCGCGACCGGCTGTCACCCGATGCCTGGCGCACTCTGGCCGACCTCGACGCCCTGATGCGCGAGGCGATACCACCGGCCGGCGCCGAGGCGGAGGCCTATGAGCGCGCCGACCGCGCCTTGCGCGCGCTCGCGGCGTTTTCCGGCTTCGCCTCGGAGAATATGAACCGGCTGGCCGGCTGGCGCTTCCTCGATCTCGGCCGGCGCATCGAGCGCGGCATCGCCACCTGCCGGTTCGCCCGCACATTGGTGACGCAGGATGTCTCGGCCGGCACGCTCGACGTGCTGCTGGAGCTGTGCGACAGCCAGATCACCTATCGCTCGCGCTATGTGATGGTGGAAAGCCGCGCACCGGTGCTGGATCTGGTGCTGCTCGATCCGGTGAACCCGCGCTCTCTCGCCTTCCAGGTCGATCGCATCGCCGAGCATCTCGACGTGCTGCCGGCCCACCACAACGACCAGCCGCCGCCGCACGAGGAGCGCCTCGCCGCGCGGCTGGTGGCGGAAATGAAGGGCGCGGAGGCGACCGAGATCGAGCTGGAGCGGCTGCGCGTGGTCGAGGCCCGGCTGATGGAGCTCTCCAACGATATTGCGGGGCGCTACTTCATCCACCGCCTGCCGGTCGAGACGCCGTGGGAGCAACTGGCATGATCTACGACATCCGTCAGGCCACCGCCTACACCTATGCGCACCCGGTGCCGGTGGCCCGGCACATTGTGCGCATGGTGCCGGTGGACCGGCCCGGCCAGATCGTGATGGCGAGCCATGTTGCGGTGGAGCCGGAGCCGGTGGAATGGACCGAGACCGGCGATTTCTTCGGCAACCGCGTCATCCACATCAAGATCGAGACCCCGCACACCCGCTTCACCCTGCGCACCGACGCGCGGGTGGAGGTGGAGGCGCCGCCGCCGCTCGTCCCGGAGGAAACTCCCGACTGGGAGGCGGTGCGCGAGCAAGCCGCCACCAGCCAGGATCTGACCGGCGGCTCGCCGGTGCACCACTTGTTTCCCAGCCCCGCCGCCCCGGCGAGCGCGGCGATTACCGAATGGGCGAGCGCCAGCTTTCCCGCCGGCCGGCCGATGCTGGCCGGCGCTGTGGACCTGATGCGGCGGCTGCACGCCGATTTCACCTATGATTCGAAGGCGACCGACGTCTCGACGCCGCCGGCGGACGCCTTCGCCATACGCCGGGGCGTCTGCCAGGACTTCGCCCATATCATGATCGTCGGGCTACGCGGGCTCGGTCTGCCGGCGGCCTATGTCAGCGGCTTCCTGCGCACCGAGCCGCCGCCCGGCAAGGAGCGGCTTCAGGGCGCGGATGCCACCCATGCCTGGGTCTCGGTGTGGTGCGGAGCGGCGCATGGCTGGCGCGGGCTCGACCCCACCAATGCGCTGATCGTCGCCACCGACCATGTCGTTCTGGCGGTCGGGCGCGACTATTCGGACGTCGCCCCGGTGGGCGGCGTGCTGTTCGGCTCGGGACGGCAGGGGCTTTCCGTCGCGGTCGATGTGGTGCCGATGACCGAGCGCAAGGGCAAGGCGGGCTGAGGCTCAGTGTTCGCCGATGAGCCGCAGCCGTTCCTTGCCGCCCCGGCTCTCGAACGGCACCACGCGCTGGCCCGAGGCCTCCGCCATCTGCCGGCGCAAGCGGGCATTTTCGGCCATGAGGTCGGACTTGCCGACCACGGCGCACACCGCGGCGGTGCCGAAGCCGATGAAGCCGCCGAACATATAGACGGTGAGATACCCTGCGAGCGAAACCAGAACGTCCTGGACCACGAACCTTCCTCCCAAACGGCACGCCTTACGGCGATTGTTAGTTTAATTTTACACAGCGTTACCGAACGATTAAGCCAGCAGTGCTGACATTAATCCCAGTATAATGCTCCAGATCGCAAAAATGGTTCTCAGATACCATCATGACGGGCGCGCGACAGCGCCGTGCGGGCGAGCTAGACAAGAGTGAGCGCCGACTTCGCGCGAATCGGTTCGGAGGACGTTGCATGACCGACACCGCCCGCCGCGACGAGGCCGGGCCCGCCGTGCGGGCGCGTTTTATGGACAGCCTCTCGGTTTATCTGCGCCCGCGCGTGCTTATCGTGATGCTGCTCGGCTTTTCCTCCGGCCTGCCGCTGGCGCTGGCCGGCTCGACGCTGATGATCTGGATGACCGAGGCGGGCGTCGATCTGCGCACCATCGGGCTGTTTGCGCTGGTGGGGGTACCCTACAACTTCAAATTCGCGTGGGCGCCGCTGGTGGATGCGCTGGATGTCCCGGTGCTGAGCCGAAGGCTGGGGCGCCGGCGCGGCTGGCTGGTCTTCACCCAGCTTCTGCTGGCGGTAGCGGTGGTCTGGCTCGGCCTGCAGGACCCGGTCAACGCGCCGTGGCACGTCGCCTTCGGCGCGCTGCTGGTGGCCGCCGCCTCGGCCACGCAGGACATCGTCGTCGACGCCTTCCGCGTCGAGAGCCTGCCCACCGGCGAGCAGGCCGCCGGCATGGCCGGCTATGTCGCGGCCTACCGCGTCGGCATGCTGGCGACCGGTGCCGGCGTGGTGCTGCTGGTGGCCTGGCTGGAGGCGCAGGGTGTGCCGCACGCCGATGTGTGGATGTGGGGTTATGTCGCAGCCGCGGTGATGGTCGGCGTCGGCCTCATCGCTGCGCTGCTGGCCACCGAGCCGCCGGCGGCCGAGCTTGAGGTGCGGCGCGACGTCAATCCGGCCCGGCGCGTGGTGGACACTGCGGTGGGCGCGTTCGGCGAGTTCCTCTCGCGCAGCCACGCCGTGCTCATTCTCGGCTTCGTCGTGCTGTTCAAATTCTGCGATGCCTTTGCCGGCGTGCTCACCGGCCCGTTCGTCATCGCCATCGGCTTCGACAAGGCGGCCTATGCCGGCATCGTCAAGGGCGTCGGCTTCGCCGCCGCGCTGATCGGCGGCTTCGCCGGCGGCATGCTGGCGCGGGCCTGCCCGCTGGTCACCAGCCTGTGGATCGCCGGGGTGCTGCAGATGGTCTCCAACCTCGTCTTCTGCTGGCAGGCCTGGGTCGGCGTGAACCTGTCGGCGCTGGCGGTCACCATCGTGGTGGAGAACTTCACCGGCTCGGTCGGCACCGTGGTGTTCGTCGCCTATCTGTCGGCGCTGTGCGGGGCGCGGGCGCACACCGCCACGCAATATGCGCTGCTCACCGCTCTGGCGGCGGTCGGGCGCACCTTCCTCGCCTCCTCCGCCGGCTTCGTCGCGGAATCGACCGGCTGGACGCTGTTCTTCGCCATCACCGCGCTCGCCGCTTTGCCGGGGCTCGCGCTGCTCAGCTGGCTCCAGCTCGCCGGACATTTCCGCGAGCTGGCGGCCAAGGAGCCGGCCGCCACGCCGGCGTGAGCGCGGTTCAGAACGCGGTGCGGGCTCGGATGGCGGCGGCGAGCGTGCCTTCGTCGAGATAGTCGAGTTCGCCGCCCACCGGCACGCCATGGGCGAGGCGCGTCACCTTGATGTCCAGCCCGCGCAGCAGGTCGGTCACGTAATGTGCCGTGGTCTGGCCGTCCACCGTGGCGCCCAGCGCCAGCACCACCTCGCGCACCGCGGGGTCGTGGGCGCGCTCCACCAGGCTTGCTAGGTTGAGATCGTCCGGCCCGATGCCGTCGAGCGGGGCCAGCGTGCCGCCCAGCACATGGTAGCGCGCCGCCACCGCGCCGGAGCGCTCCAGCGCCCAGAGGTCCGCCACATCGGCGACCACGACCAGCATGGCGGCGTCGCGGGTGGCGTCGGTGCACACGGTGCAGGGATCGCGCACATCGATATTGCCGCAGCACCGGCAGGTGACGATGCGGCCCAGCGCCTCGTCCAGCGCCGCCGTCAACGGCGCCATCAGCGCCTCGCGCTTCTTCATCAGGTGCAGCGCGGCGCGGCGCGCCGAGCGCGGGCCGAGCCCCGGCACGCGGGCGAGAAGCTGGATCAGGCGCTCGATTTCGGGGCCGGCGACGGCGCGGGGCATGCAATCCTCCGGCGAACGGCCCGGTCTAGCCTATAGCCGCGCCGCGCACCACCGCCCGCGCTCGACATGGCGCGGCGCGGTTGCTAACCGAAGGGTAGCGCCATCCGGGCGGCGCATACGGGGTCGATTCCCATGAGAGTAACGTGCCGATCCGCGGCCTTACCGGCATCCATCCTGGCGCTGCTGGCCGGCAGCGCGGCGCCGGCCCTGGCGGCCGAGGGCGCCGCCGTGCTGAACGGCGCCACGCTCTCGGTGCTGTGGGGCGCGCCGTTCGCCGGCATGCTGCTGTCGATCGCGCTGTTTCCGCTGCTGGCCGGTCCTTTCTGGCACCATCATTACGGCAAGGTGGCGCTGTTCTGGGCGCTCGCCTTCCTGCTGCCGTTCACTGCGGTGCACGGCGCCGGCCTCGCCGTGCACGAGGTGGCGCATGCCGCGCTGCTGGAATACATCCCCTTCATCATCCTGCTGTTCACGCTGTTCACCATCTCGGGCGGCATTCTGGTGAAGGGCAATCTGCATGGCAGCCCGCTCACCAACACCGCTCTGCTCGCCATCGGCACCGCGCTCGCCAGCCTCATCGGCACCACCGGCGCCTCCATGGTGCTGATCCGGCCGCTGCTGCGGGCCAATGACGACCGCCGGCACCGGGTCCACACCGTGGTGTTCTTCATCTTCCTGGTCTCGAACATCGGCGGCTCGCTCACCCCGCTGGGCGATCCGCCGCTGTTCCTCGGCTTCCTGAAGGGCGTCAGCTTTTTCTGGACCACCACGCATCTGCTGCACGACACCGGCGTGCTGGTGGTGTTGCTGCTGGTGGTTTTCTACCTGATGGATCGGTACCTCTATGCCCGCGAAGGCGCCCGCCGCCCGGATCCGACACCCGATACCGAATCGATGGGCCTGCGCGGCACGCCGAACATCGCCCTGCTGGCCGGGGTGATCGCCGCCATATTGTTGAGCGCGCTGTGGAAGCCGGGCGTCGCCTTCAATGTGCTCGGCACCAATGTAGAGCTCCCCTCGCTGGCCCGCGATCTCATTTTGCTGGCGCTGGCGGGCGTCTCGCTGGCCATCACGCCGCGCTTCATCCGCGAGCGCAACGGCTTCGACTGGGAGCCCATCGCCGAGGTGGCCAAGCTGTTCGCGGCGATCTTCCTCACCATCATCCCGGTGATCGCCATCTTGCGGGCCGGGACCGAGGGCGCCTTTTCCGGCCTGGTCGATCTCGTCACCGATGCGGACGGCCAGCCGGTGAATGTCTGGTACTTCTGGCTCACCGGCGCGCTGTCGGCCTTCCTCGACAATGCGCCGACCTATCTGGTCTTCTTCAACCTCGCCGACGGCGACGCGCAGACGCTGATGGGGCCGCTGGCGGTGACGCTGGAAGCCATCTCCGCCGGTGCCGTGTTCATGGGCGCGCTGACCTATATCGGCAACGCGCCCAATTTCATGGTGCTGTCCATCGCCCGCGGGCGCGGCGTCGATATGCCGAGCTTCTTCGGCTACATGGCCTGGTCGGTCACCGTGCTGCTGCCGTGTTTCGCACTGCTCACCTGGCTTTACTTCCTGTAGGCCGCCCTCACTCGGCGGCCAGCGCCGTGCGCGGCTGAGCCTCGCGCACATCGGTGTCGACATAGGGCTCGAACCGACTGAAATTATCGCGGAACATGCCCACCAGCCGGCGCGCGGTGGCGTCGAAATCGCCCATGCTTTCCCAGGTTTTGGCCGGGTTGAGGATGTGCGGCTCGATGCCCGGCAGCGAGGTCGGCACGGCAAAGCCGAAATAGGGATCGGTGCGGTAATCGGCCTCCAGCAGCGCGCCGTCCAGCACGGCGGCGAGCAGCCGGCGCGTCACATGGATCGGCATGCGCCGCCCGACGCCGTATTTGCCGCCGGTCCAGCCGGTGTTCACCAGCCAGCAATTCACCCCGTGCTGGGCGATCAGGTCGCGCAACAGATTGCCGTAGACCGAAGGATGCCGCGGCATGAACGGCGCGCCAAAGCAGGTGGAGAAGGTGGCCTCGGGCTCCGTGACGCCTTTTTCCGTGCCGGCGACCTTGGCGGTGTAGCCGGAGAGGAAATGGTACATCGCCTCCGCCGGGGTCAATTTGGCGATCGGCGGCAGCACGCCGAAGGCATCGCAGGTCAGCATCACGATGTTGCGCGGCTGGCCGGCGCGCCCGCTGCGGCTGGCATTGGCAATGGCGTCCAGCGGATAGGCGGCGCGGGCATTCTCGGCCAGCGCGCCGTCGTCGAAGTCCGGCACCCGCGTATCGGCGTTCAGCACCACGTTTTCCAGCACGGTGCCGAAGCGGTCGGCGGCGGCGAAGATCTCGGGCTCCGCCTCGGGCGACAGCCGGATGGTCTTGGCGTAGCAGCCGCCTTCGAAATTGAAGATGCCGGACTGCGACCAGCCATGCTCGTCGTCGCCGATCAAGGTGCGGGTCGGGTCGGCGGACAGCGTGGTCTTGCCGGTGCCGGACAGGCCGAAGAACACCGCGACGTCGCCGGCCGGCCCGACATTGGCGGAGCCGTGCATCGGCATCACGCCGCGCGCTGGCAGCAAATAGTTGAGATAGCTGAACACCGATTTCTTCATCTCGCCGGCATAGGAGGTGCCGCCGATCAGCACCACGCCGCGGCTGAAGTCGCAGGCGATCACGGTCTGGCTGCGCACGCCGTGGCGTTCGGGGTCGGCCTTGAAGCCCGGCAGGCAGAGAATGGTCATCTGCGGCTCGAAGCCGGCAAGGTCGCCGCGCTCGGGGCGAATCAGCATGGTGCGGATGAACAGGCTGTGCCAGGCGAATTCGGTGAACACCCGCACATTCAGGCGCTGCGCCGGTTCGGCCCCGGCGTGAAGGTCTTGCGCGAACAGGGACTTGCCATCGGCATAGGCGAGGAAGTCCTGATAGATCAGCTCGAACTGCTCGCGCGAGATGGCACCGTTATTGTCCCACCACACCTCGTCCTCGGTGTCGGCGTCGCGGACGATGAACTTGTCCTTCGGGCTGCGGCCGGTGTGCACGCCGGTTTCCGCCGCCAAGGCGCCGCCGGCGGTGAGCCGTGCCTCGCCCCGCGCAATGGCCCGCTCATACAGCGCCGGCGCGGTGAGGTTCCAATAGACCGTGCCGGCCCCTTGCAGGCCGAAGGTTTCCGCGCCATGCGCGTCGTTGCGCGTTCCGGTCTGATGCATTGGCGTGCTCCTGGCATAGAGAGCCGGCTAATTGTGCAGGCTCCTGTGGATTGTGCCGGGCGGCCGGTGTCCCGGCAGCGACGGCGCCCTGGCGTCCTGGTGGCGTCCTCGCCTCCCTGTTGCTCTGTTTGTGACGGGAGGTGCGGCAGAATGACGGCAGCGCGGGCGGATCGCAAGCCGCGCGGGCCCCCGAATGAATTGCCGCGCCCGCCGCAGCCGCTGCTATGGGCCGGCTTCCGTGGCAGGATAGCGCCATGTGGCGTGGGGACGGATCGATGGAAAAGCAGGGACGCCGCAGCGCACAGCTACGCTGCTTCGAATGCCCGCTGCGCCGCAAGCGGGCGTTTCGCGACAAGTCCGAAAGCCAGATCGCCTTCATCAACGAGATGAAGCGCGAGCATCTCTCGGTGCCGGCCGGCAGTGAGCTCATCCATCCGGGCCAGGACAATGCCGAGCTCTACACGCTGTTTTCCGGCTGGGCGTTCCGCTTCAAGAGCCTGCCGGACGGGCGACGGCAGATCCTGAATTTCCTTTTGCCCGGCGACTTCGTCGGGCTTCAGGCCTCGATGTTCGGGGCGGCGCTGTTCGGCGTCGAAACCCTGACGGACTCGGAGTTCTGCCTGTTTCCCCGCCGGCGGGTGTGGTCGATGTTCGAGCACATGCCCGACCTTGCCTATGAGGTGTCCTGGCTCGGCTCGCGCGAGCAGAGCCTGGTCGACGACAATCTGATGTCGGTAGGGCTGCGCAACGCCACCGAACGGCTCGCCGCGCTTATCCTCACCCTCTATAAGCGCTGCGACGCGCTCGGCCTGGTGCAGGACCGCGGCTTCGAATTCCCGTTGAGCCAGACCCACATCGCCGAGGCGCTGGGCCTGTCGCTGGTGCACACCAACAAGACGTTCGCCCGCCTGCGCCGTCTCGGCCTGTTCAGCCGTGCCGGCGGCCGGCTCCGCATCGAAAATCCGCGCGTGCTGGAACGGCTCGCCCAATATGTCGAGGAGGAGCCGGCGCAGCGCCCGATGATCTAAAGGCTCAGGCGCGGGTCTGGCGGGCGAGTTCGACCATCATCATGTGCATCTCATGGGCACCGGCGAGGCGGCGCGGGAAATCGAGCCGGCGCACCGTGCCCTCCAGCATCAGGTCGCAGCCTTCCGGGTCGATGCCGATCAGTTGCCAGTCGCCTTCCGGGGCGCCGAGCAGGCGGGTGGCGTAGCGGGCCACCGCGTCGGCATGGTCCTCGTTCATGTGCGACACCGCGCTTTCCTCGGCGGCCAGCAATTCCGAGGACGAGGCCGTCTCCACGGCGAGTTCCGACCAGTCGAGATCGACGATGCGGCCAAACCCGGCGACCAGGTGGCCGCCGGTGGGTGCCATGCGATAGAAGGCGAAATCGGCAAAAGCGGCATAGCCGGCCGCTTCCGGGTGGCGCGCCAGAAAGCGGCGGGGCGCCGCCTCCTCCGGCGTGGCGGCCACGGTGCCGGACAGGCTGAGCCGGGCGCCCTCCAGCGCCGAGCCCGGCCGGCGCTCGTCGAACAGCAGGCAGGCGCGCGGGTCGGCCTTCAAGTTGCGGGTGTGGCGGGCGAGGTTGGAGAGCAGCAGGATCGGCGCGCCGTCCGGCAGGCCGCCGACGGTGACCAGCGACACATAGGGCGCGCCGCCGGCGTCCAGCGTGGCGAGGGCGGCGGAGCGGGCCTCGCGCATCAAGCGCTTGGCGCCGGCAACGGGATCGAAGCCCGCGGAGCCGGGCGCAGGGGCGGAATCGTCAGTCATCTCATCCTCGTCAAGCTTGGCATCCCGGCCGCCTCCGAGGTGCCGCACAGGCGGGGCGGCCGTCAAGTCGGGCGCAATGATGAGGACGAATTGCGCAATTTTGGCCAAGGCGGCCGAAACGCGCTATTTTCCATCGAAGCTCGGCACCTGTCACATTCTGGCCACGCCGGCACGGTTCACCGCGAGACGAGCGTGAAATCCGCGGCCGAACAGGACATAAGCAAAATGCCTACGATTGCCCTCGTCGACGACGACCGCAACATCCTCACTTCGGTCTCGATCGCCCTCGAATCCGAGGGCTACCGCATCCAGACCTACACCGACGGTGCGACCGCGCTCGACGGCTTCAAGACCAACCCGCCGGACCTCGCCATCTTCGACATCAAGATGCCGCGCATGGACGGCATGGAGCTGCTGCGGCGCCTGCGCCAGAAGAGCGACATGCCGGTGATCTTCCTCACCTCCAAGGACGACGAGATCGACGAATTGTTCGGCCTCAAAATGGGCGCCGACGACTTCATCAAGAAGCCGTTCTCGCAGCGCCTGCTGGTGGAGCGGGTGAAGGCGGTGCTGCGCCGCTTCGCCCCCAAGGACGCCAATGCGCCGCGCGAGACCGACAGCGCCAAGGTGCTGGAGCGCGGCTTGCTGCGCATGGACCCGGAACGCCACACCTGCACCTGGAAAGGCGAGGGGGTGACGCTGACCGTGACCGAGTTCCTGATCCTGCAGGCGCTGGCCACCCGCCCCGGCGTGGTGAAGAGCCGCAACGCGCTGATGGACGCCGCCTATGACGACCAGGTCTATGTCGACGACCGCACCATCGACAGCCACATCAAGCGGCTGCGCAAGAAGTTCAAGGTGGCGGACGACAATTTCGAGATGATCGAGACGCTGTACGGCGTCGGCTACCGCTTCAAGGAGTGAGCCCTCCTTGCTCGACCCGGACTCAGCCCGCGCAGCCGAACGGGACGACGGCAAGCCGTTGGACGCCGGCAAGCTGGAGGCGCGGCGACACCGTGGGCCGTTTCATTTCGGCCGCATCGCCGATGCGCTGGCGGCGCTGCGCCGGCTGCGGCGCTTCGTCGCCTTCAAGAGCTTTTCCAGCCTCACCCGGCGCATCGTCCTGCTCAATTTGGCCGGCATGTGCGTGCTGGTGTCCGGCATTCTCTACCTCTCCGAATTCCGCGCCGGGCTGATCGACGCGCGGGTGCAGAGCTTGCTGGTGCAGGGCGAGATCATCGCCGGCGCCATTTCAGCCTCCGCCCAGGTCGAGACCAACGCCATCACCATCGATCCCGAGCGTCTGCTGGAGCTGCAGGCCGGGGAGAGCTACGGCCCCGGCGAGGAGGGCTTCGCCCCGCTCGAATTCCCCATCAACCCGGAACGGGTGGCCCCGGTGCTCAAGCGGCTGGTGGAGCCCACCGGCACGCGGGCGCGCATCTATGACCGCGACGGCGCGCTGCTGGTGGATTCCCGCTCGCTCTATTCCCGCGGCGAGATCCTGCGCTTCGAGCTGCCGGCGCCCACCACGCGCAAGCCGGGCTGGTGGGAGCGGGCCTGGGACCAGATCCGGCTGTGGTTCGTGCGCGGCGACCTGCCGGCCTATCGCGAACTCGGCCCCAACAACGGCAAGGGCTACCCGGAGGTGGCGGACGCGCTGGCCGGGCAGAAGTCGAGCGCGGTGCAGGTGAACGACCGCGGCGAGGTCATCGTCTCGGTGGCGGTGCCGGTGCAGCGCTTCCGCGCCATTCTCGGCGCGCTGCTGCTCTCCACCCAGGGCGGCGAGATCGACCAGGCGGTGGAGGCCGAGCGCTTCGTCATCGTCCGGGTGTTTCTGGTCGCCATCGTGGTGATGGGGGTGCTGTCCTTCCTGCTCGCCGGCACCATTGCCGGGCCGGTGCGCAAGCTCGCCGACGCGGCCGAAGGCGTGCGCCGGCGCATCCGCTCGCGGGTGGAGATCCCGGACTTCACCGCGCGCTCGGACGAGATCGGCCACCTCTCCGGCGCGCTGCGCGACATGACGGCGGCGCTCTATGCCCGCATCGAGGCGATCGAGAGCTTCGCCGCCGATGTCTCGCACGAATTGAAGAACCCGCTGACCTCGCTGCGCTCCGCCGTGGAGACGCTGCCGCTGGCGCGCAGCGACAATACCCGCGGGCGGCTGCTGGAGGTGATCCAGCACGATGTGAAGCGGCTGGACCGGCTGATCACCGACATTTCCGACGCCAGCCGGTTGGACGCCGAATTGCAGCGCCAGGTCGCCGAGCCGGTGGACCTGACGCGGCTGCTCGGCACCGTGACCGGGGTGCAGAACGATGTGCGTCGCGGCGACGGCGTCACCATCCGCCTCGCCTTCGAGCCGGCGCCCGCCGTAGCGGCCGCCTTCGTGGTGCCGGGGCACGATTCGCGGCTCGGCCAGGTGGTCAATAATCTCATCGACAACGCCCGCTCCTTCTCGCCGCGCGGCGGCGAGGTGCGGGTGACCTGCCGGCAGCTCAAGGACGCGGTGGAGATCGTGGTCGACGATGACGGCCCCGGCGTGCCGCTGCACGCCCTCAACAAGATTTTCGACCGCTTCTACACCGACCGCCCTGAGGAGCAGGGCTTCGGGCAGAATTCCGGGCTCGGCCTGTCGATCTCGCGCCAGATCGTGGAAGCCCATGGCGGGCGGATCTGGGCGGAGAACCGCCCGCCGGAACTGAGGGCCAAAGCCGAGCCGGCCAAGCCGGTGCGCAAGCGCGCCAGCCGCAAGAACCCGGCACCGGCAATGGCGGCCGATGGCGCGAGCGAAACGATGGCCGCACCGCCAGCGCCGGACATGCAGCCGGGCGGGGCGCGCTTCATCGTCCGCCTGCCGGCGGTCTGACGCCGTGACGGAGCCGGCCAGCGCGCACGGCAGCTGCGTCTCGGTCGGCGGGCGCGGCCTATTGATTCGTGGTCCCTCCGGCGCCGGCAAGTCGCGGCTCGCCTTCGCGCTGATCCTGGCCGGACGCTCCGGCCTGCTGCCGCCGACGCTGCTGGTGGCCGACGACCGGGTGCTGCTGGTGCCGCGCGACGGGCGGCTTTACGCCCATGCGCCGCTCGCGCTGGCCGGGCTGATCGAGGTGCGGGGCGCCGGGCTGCGGCGGATGGAGTCGCTCGCGGAGACGCCGCTCGACCTCGTGGTCGACCTCGCGGCCGCCGACGGCGCCCGGCTGCCCGAGCCGGCGGCGCTGTGGACGCAGCTTGGAGGTGTGATGCTGGCCCGGCTGCCGCTGGCGCCCGGCTTCGAGCCGCTGGCGCCGGTGCTGGCCGCGTTGCTGACGCAAGCCGGCCCGAACTGACGCTTTCGATAGTCCCCGGTGCAGACCTCGCAACAGGGCACTTGCCTTCCGTGTGCGCTGCAACGATGATGTGTGTCCCGCGGCAAAGTCCGCTCGGAGCCGGGCCTCAGGCCAAACGGCAGAGCAGTATGATCGGTTTAGTACTCGTAACCCACGGCCGCCTCGCCACCGAGTTTCGTGCGGCGCTCGAACACGTCATGGGACCGCAGACCCAGATCGAAACGGTCACGATCGGGCCGGACGACGATATTGAGCAACGCCGCCAGGACATCGTCGCCTGCGTGGCCGCGGCCAATACCGGCGACGGGGTTGCCATCCTCACCGACATGTTCGGCGGCACGCCGTCCAACCTCGCCATTTCGGTGATGAACGCCCCCGATATCGAGGTGGTGGCCGGCATTAATCTGCCGATGCTGGTCAAGCTCGCCACGGTGCGCGGCGAGGTGCCGCTGAAGGAGGCGGTGGCCCAGGCGCAGGAATCCGGGCGCAAATACATCAACATCGCCAGCCGGTTGCTCACCGGCAAATGAGCTCTCCGGTGCCCGAGCGGCCGGCGCTGCGCCGGGAACTTGCCATCGTCAACAAGCGGGGCCTGCACGCGCGGGCGTCCGCCAAATTCGTTCAGACGGTGGAGCGATTCAACGCCGAGGTCCAGGTGAGCCGCGCCGGCGAGACGGTGGGCGGCACCTCGATCATGGGCCTGATGATGCTCGCCGCCGCGCCCGGCACCACCATCTGCGTCGAAGCCAGCGGCCCGGACGCGGCCGCGGTGCTGGAGGCGCTCGATGCGCTGGTGTCAGACCGCTTCGGCGAGGGCGAGTAGTCCTTTCCCCCGTTTTGTCATCCTCTGAGATATAAAGACATCTTTATATCGTTATTGTCTTCCCGCCCGCAGGCTGCTATCACCCCGGCGTTCGACAACCAGCGCAGGACGCCAGCCATGGCCCATACCAACGGCACCGCCGCCGACTACGTCGTCAAGGATATCGGCCTCGCCGATTGGGGGCGCAAGGAAATCGCCATCGCCGAGACCGAGATGCCGGGCCTGATGGCGACCCGCGCCGAATTTGGCCCGGCGCAGCCGCTGAAGGGCGCCCGCGTCGCCGGCTCGCTGCACATGACGATCCAGACCGCGGTGCTGATCGAGACGCTGAAGGCGCTGGGCGCCGATGTACGCTGGGTTTCCTGCAACATCTTCTCGACGCAGGACCACGCCGCCGCCGCGATCGCCGCCGGCGGCACCCCGGTGTTCGCCTTCAAGGGCGAGACGCTCAAGGAATATTGGGACTACACCGCCCGCCTGTTCGACTGGCACGGCGGCGGCGTTCCTAACATGATCCTCGACGATGGCGGCGACGCCACCATGCTGGTGCATCACGGCCTCACCGCCGAGCAGGGCGACACCGCCTTCCTCGACGCGCCTGGCTCTGAAGAAGAGGAAATCTTCTTCGCCCTGATCAAGCGCCTCTTGGCCGAGAAGCCGAAGGGCTGGTTCGCCGAAGTCGCGGCCTCGATCAAGGGCGTCTCGGAAGAGACCACCACGGGCGTGCACCGGCTCTACAAGCTGGCCGAGCAGGGCAAGCTGCTGTTCCCGGCGATCAATGTGAATGACAGCGTCACCAAGTCGAAGTTCGACAATCTCTATGGCTGCCGTGAATCGCTGGTCGACGCCATCCGGCGCGGCACAGACGTGATGCTGGCCGGCAAGGTCGCCTTCGTCGCCGGCTTCGGCGATGTCGGCAAGGGCTCGGCCGCCTCGCTGCGCCAGGCCGGCGCCCGGGTCATCGTCGCCGAGGTCGATCCGATCTGCGCCCTGCAAGCCTCTATGGAAGGCTATGAGGTCGCGACCATCGAGGATGCGCTCAGCCGCGCCGACATCTATGTCACCGCCACCGGCAACCGCGACATCATCACGGTCGACCACATGCGCGGCATGAAGGACCG
>JBGGNI010000032.1:0-8120 GCA_041287585.1 Xanthobacteraceae bacterium | reverse complement strand
TCCGAATCCGCCGGCTCCAAATGCAGCGTGCGGGCGGCGGAGGCTTCCGCCGTACCGCCGATTCAAGGCTTGCACCATCATGCGAAACAAGACCGGCTCGGGCAGCGGCCCGAGCCAACGCCAATTGCGCGTCGGCGAACTCGTGCGCCACGCGCTGGCCGAAGTGCTGGCGCGCGGCGACGTGCCGGACCCGGCGCTCGCCCGCGTGCTCATCACCGTGCCGGAGGTGCGCATGAGCCCCGACCTCAAGCTCGCCACCTGCTACGTCATGCCGCTCGGCGGCAAGGGCGTGCCGGCGGTGCTTGAAGCGCTGGAGGCCAATCGCAAGGCGCTGCGCGGCGAAGTCGGCCGCCGCCTCGAACTCAAATTCATCCCCGATCTGCGCTTCCGGGTGGACACCTCGTTCGCCGAGGGCGCGCGCATCGACGCCCTGCTCCGCTCGCCCGAGGTCCGGCGCGACCTGGACGGCACCGAAAGCCCCGGCGACGAAGGAGACGACGCATGACCGCCCCCGAATTCGACACCGCCGCGGCTTCGGTCGAAAGCCCGGCCAAGCCGGAAAAGAAGCGCCGCCCGAAGCGCGACGTCGACGGCTGGGTGCTGCTCGACAAGCCGGTGGGCATGACCTCAACCCAGGCGGTGGGCGCGGTGAAATGGCTGTTCAGCGCCAAGAAGGCCGGCCATGCCGGCACGCTGGACCCGCTGGCCTCCGGCTGCCTGCCGATCGCGCTCGGCGAGGCGACCAAGACCGTGCCGTTCGTCATGGACGGCCGCAAGACCTACCGCTTCACCGTGCGCTGGGGCGTCGAGACCGACACCGACGATGCCGAGGGCCAGCCGGTCGCCACCAGCGAGGCGCGCCCGGAGCGGGCGGCGATCCTCGACGCGCTGGGCGCGTTTCGCGGCGTGGTCTCCCAGGTGCCGCCGGCCTATTCGGCGCTGAAGATCGGCGGCGAGCGGGCCTATGACCTCGCCCGCGAGGGCGTGGCGGTGGAACTGGCGGCGCGCGAGGTCACCATCTACCGGCTCGACCTCGCCGAGCAGCCGGACGCCGACCATGCGGTGTTCGAGGCCGAATGCGGCAAGGGCACCTATGTGCGCGCCATCGCGCGCGATCTCGGCCGTATGCTGGGCACGCGCGGCCATGTCAGCGCGCTGCGCCGCACCGGCGTCGGCTCCTTCGCGGAAACCGATCTGGTGCCGCTGGCCGAACTGCGCGCGGTCTCGGAGGCGGCCGACGACGCCCCGCCGGCCTTCGCACTGCGCCCGGTGGGCATCGGCCTCGACACCCTTCCCGCGCTGCGCGTCAGCCCGGCGGACGCGGCCCGGCTGTCTCGCGGCCAGAGCATCATCCTGCGCGGGCGCGACGCGCCGATCATCGAGGGCTTCGTCGCGGTGTCGGCGCAGGGCCGGCTGGTGGCGCTCGGCGAGGCCGAAGGCGGCGAGGTGCATCCCCGCCGCATCTTCCACAGCATGGCGCCGGCGTGAGCGCCGCCCCGATTCATCGCGCTGGCCTTGCCGGCGTTTTCGTGTATTTTCCCCGCGGCGTCGCGGACTAACGGTCCGCGCGCCTATTCGCATTTCGACCGTGCTGGACGACATCCCGGCACGGCCGGCAAAAGGGGCCGCGCTGCGGCCCCTCTCCACATCGACAACAGAGAGGTCACCCGATGTCGATCACTGCCGAGCGCAAGCAGGCGCTCATCTCCGAATATGCCACCAAGCCGGGCGATACCGGCTCAGCCGAAGTGCAGGTTGCGATCCTGACCGAGCGCATCTCCAACCTCACCGGCCACTTCAAGAGCCACGCCAAGGACAACCATTCGCGTCGTGGCCTGCTCAAGATGGTTTCCGCACGCCGCGGCCTGCTCGACTATCTCAAGAAGACCGAGGAAGCGCGCTACAAGGCGCTGATCGAGCGTCTCGGCATCCGCCGCTGAGGCACGCGGGCGGGCGCGGCTCCCTGCCGGGGGCGGTCCGCTCTTGACCACGGCGCGCCGGATGTTCCGGGGCGCCGGACTTTCGAGCGGCGGGCATGGGGCCTGCCGCCGGCACGACAGAAGAGGCGAAAGCCATGGCAGGATCGCCGGAAGCTCCAAACCCGGGCGCAGGGCGCCGGTGCGGAGCTTCTCGCCGTCTTGCTCATGGCTTTCCGGCTTCGGAAAGCTAGAGAGACACATGTTCGACATTCACCGCGAGGAGCTCGACTGGGGCGGCCGCACGCTGGTTTTTGAGACCGGCCGGATGGCCCGCCAAGCTGATGGCGCCGTGTTCGCCACCTATGGCGACACCACCGTGCTCGCCACCGTCGTTTCGGCCCATGCGCCCAAGCCCGGCGTCGATTTCTTCCCGCTCACCGTCAATTACCAGGAAAAGGCCTATGCCGCGGGCCGCATTCCCGGCGGCTATTTCAAGCGCGAGGGCCGGCCCAGCGAGAAGGAGACCCTGGTCTCCCGCCTGATCGACCGCCCGATCCGCCCGCTGTTCGCCGACGGCTACCGCCACGACACCCAGGTCGTCATCACCGTGCTGTCGCACGATCTGGAGAACGATCCGGACATCGTCGCGCTGGTTGCCTCCTCCGCGGCCCTGACCTTGTCCGGCGTGCCGTTCATGGGCCCGGTGGGCGCCGCCCGCGTCGGCTTCATCGACAATGAGTATGTGCTGAACCCGACCACCGACGAGGTGAAGGAATCTGCGCTCGACCTCGTGGTCGCCGGCACCGCCGACGCCGTGCTGATGGTCGAATCGGAAGCCAAGGAGCTCTCCGAGGAGGTGATGCTCGGTGCCGTGATGTTCGGCCACCGCCATTTCCAGCCGGTGATCGACGCCATCATCAAGCTCGCCGAGAAGGCCGCCAAGGAGCCGCGCGACTTCGCCCGCCCGGATCATTCCGCGCTGGAGACCGAGATTCGCGGCCTGGCCGAGGACGAGCTGCGCGCCGCCTACAAGATCGCCCGCAAGCAGGACCGCTACGAGGCGGTCGGCGTCGCCAAGTCCAAGGTCAAGGCGCATTTCGAGCGCCTCGCCAGCGAGGGCTTCAAGGCTCCGAGCGGCCAGACCGTCTCCGAGGTGCTGAAGGAGGTCGAGGCCAAGATCGTGCGCTGGACCATCCTCGACGAGGGGATCCGCATCGACGGCCGCGACACCAAGACCGTGCGCCCGATCCTCTCCGAAGTCGGCGTGCTGCCGCGCGCCCACGGCTCGGCGCTGTTCACCCGCGGCGAGACGCAGGCGCTGGTGGTGGCCACGCTCGGCACCGGCGAGGACGAGCAGTACATCGACAGCCTGGAAGGCACCTATAAGGAGCGCTTCCTGCTGCACTACAACTTCCCGCCCTTCTCGGTGGGCGAGACCGGCCGCATGGGTTCGCCCGGCCGCCGCGAAATCGGCCACGGCAAGCTGGCCTGGCGCGCCATGCGCCCGATGCTGCCGCCCGCGCACGAATTCCCCTACACGCTGCGCGCGGTCTCGGAAATCCTGGAGTCGAACGGTTCGTCCTCCATGGCCACGGTCTGCGGCACCTCGCTCGCTCTGATGGACGCCGGCGTGCCGCTGCGCCGTCCGGTGGCGGGCATCGCCATGGGCCTCATCCTGGAAGACGCCAAGTTCGCCGTGCTGTCCGACATTCTCGGCGACGAGGACCATCTCGGCGACATGGACTTCAAGGTGGCCGGCACCGATAAGGGCGTCACCGCCCTGCAGATGGACATCAAGATCGCCGGCATCACCGAGGAGATCATGAAGGTCGCCCTCACCCAGGCGAAGGACGGCCGTCTGCACATTCTCGGCGAAATGGCCAAGGCGCTCACCGGCGCCCGGTCCGAGCTCGGCGAGCATGCCGCGCGCATCGAGGTGATCCAGATCCCGGTCGACAAGATCCGCGAAGTGATCGGTTCGGGCGGCAAGGTGATCCGCGAGATCGTGGAAAAGACCGGCGCCAAGATCAATATCGAGGACGACGGCACGGTGAAGGTGGCCTCCGCCTCCGGCGAATCGATCAAGGCGGCGCTCAACTGGATCAAGTCGATCGCCTCCGAGCCGGAGCTCAACCACATCTATGAAGGCACCGTCGTGAAGGTGGTGGACTTCGGCGCCTTCGTGAACTTCTTCGGCGCCAAGGACGGGCTGGTCCACATTTCCCAGCTCACCAAGGACCGGGTGGCCAAGACCTCTGACGTCGTCAAGGAAGGCGACAAGGTCAAGGTCAAGCTGCTCGGCTTCGACGAGCGCGGCAAGACCCGGCTGTCCATGAAGGTGGTCGACCAGGTCACCGGCGAGGACCTCGAAGCCAAGGCCAAGGCCGCCGAGGGCACCGCCGCGGAGTGATCCGCGCGGGTCTTCGGACCTCTGCGAAACAAGTGCGAGGCGCCTTCGGGCGCCTCGTTGCGTTTGGGGCTACGGTGCGAGTGCCGGTTCAATATCGGTTCGCGCGAAGTCCTCGCCTTTGAACAGCAGCGGCGCGCGCATGGAGCGCGCCAGCGCATAGGCGAAGCAATCGCCATAATTCAAGCTCGCTGCGTGTCCGGTGCCTTTGCCGAACCGTCGATGCGCCTCGCGCGCAAGGTCCGCCTGCGCCGCTGTAACCGGCTCGACGCGAATGCCTGCCGCGTCAAGGAACCGGTTGAGCCATTGCTCCGCGTGTTCGGCGGCAATTTTTTTGAGGCCACGCAACACCAGGGAAGCCTCCACCAGCGTGGCCGCCGACATTACGGGGTCGTCGTCATGCCCGATCCGACCGGCATGAAGCGCAGCATCCGGCTCCTGCCGGAAAATCGCCACAACCGCGGAGGTGTCGACAACGATCATGCCGGCAGGCCGTTCTCGTCATAGCCGATGATATCGTCCGGTTCGATATTGCTGTCGGGCAGATCGGCGTAGGCCCGCCCGATCGCCATCAAGCGCTCGGCTATTCGGTCGCCACCGCGCCGTCGCCGCTCCCGATCCAGCCGTTCGCGCAAGGCTGTCGTGACGGTCGCCGTCAGGGACTCACCAGTCAGTTGTGCCAGCTCCGCTGCGAGCTGGTGCGCCTCGTGATTCTTCACGTTCAAATGCATCGCGGCCTCGTTTGGTAGAATTTCAGCCAAAGTCTACCATCGAATACCGTTGCATTCAACACGTCGGTCTCACGCCGCCCGCGCCTCGGCGATGCCTTCGGGGCGCGGGCCGCCGGTCGCCCAGTCGAGCAGTTCCACGGTGTGCACCACCGGGATCGCGGTGCCGCCGCCGATCTGCGTCATGCAGCCTATATTGCCGGTGGCGATCATCTCCGGCTCGGTGCGCTCGATGTTCGCCACCTTGCGGGCGCGCAATTTGCCGGCGATCTCCGGCTGGAGGATGTTGTAGGTGCCGGCCGAGCCGCAGCACAAATGGCCCTCCGCCGGCTCCAGAACGTGGAAGCCAGCCTTGGCCAGCAGCGCCTTGGGCGCGGTGCGCACCTTCTGGCCGTGCTGGAGCGAGCAGGCGGCGTGGTAGGCCACGCGGCGGCCGGCCGGAATCGTGGCCGGCGGCAGGGCATGCTCGGAAAGATACTCGCTGACGTCCTTGGCCAGCGCCGACACCGTCGCCGCCCGCGCCGCATAGGCGGGCTCGGTGCGCAGCATGTGGCCGTAATCCTTGATGGTGGTGCCGCAGCCCGAGGTGGTGATGAGGATGGCGTCGAGCCCGTCGGTCTCGATCGCCCGGCTCCAGGCGTCGATATTGGCGCGGGCCGAGGCCAGCGCCTGCTCCTCTTTGCCCATATGGTGGGTCAGCGAGCCGCAGCAGCCGGCCCCGAGCGGGCGCACCACCTCGACGCCCATGCGGCCGAGCAGGCGGATGGCGGCGGCGTCGATCTGCGGCGCCAGCGCCGGCTGGGCGCAGCCGTCCAGCAGCGCGACCCGGCCGCGGCGCGGACCCTGCACCGGGAAGTGCCGCACCGCCTCGGCCGCCGGGCGCTTCGGCAGGCGCGCGGGGGCGAGCTTCAACATCGCCGCCACCGGGGCGAGCTGCGGCACCTTGCCGATCAGCCCGGCGAACGGGCGCGCCAGCCGGGCGGCGGCAAGCGCCAGGCGGAAGCGGCCGCGGTGCGGCAGCACGAAGGCCAGCAGGTTGCGCATCAGCCGGTCCGGCAGCGGGCGGGCATAGGTGGTCTCGATATGGGCGCGGGCGTGATCGACCAGGTGCATATAGTGCACGCCGGAGGGGCAGGTGGTCATGCAGGACAGGCAGGACAGGCAGCGGTCGATGTGCTTGACCACCTCGACCGTGGCCGGCCGGTCGTTTTCCAGCATGTCCTTGATGAGGTAGATGCGCCCGCGCGGCGAATCCAGCTCGTCGCCCAGCAGCACATAGGTCGGGCAGGTGGCGGTGCAGAAGCCGCAATGCACGCAGGTCCGCAGAATCTGCTCGGCATCGGCGGTCTGCGGGTCGGCGAGCTGGGCCAGGGAAAAATGGGTCTGCATGGCGTCTCACACTCCCGCGTACATGCGTCCGGGATTGAGCACCCGGTGGGGGTCGAAGCTTTCCTTCACCCGGCGCGTCAGCGCCGCCGCGGCAGCCTCCAGCGGCTCGAACACGTCGAGCGCCGCGCGCTGCGCCGGCGAGGCCCGCATCAGCGTGGCGTGGCCGCCGGCGGCGCGCACCGCCGCCCGCACCGCCTCGGCCTGCGGCTCGTCGCCGGGGCACTCGATCCAGACGAGGCCGCCGGCCCAATCATAGAAGCAGCGGGCACCGATGCGGGCGGCGGCGATGCCGATGGCGGGGCCTTGCAGCGGCGCGGTCGACACTCGCCACACCGGGCGCGTCGCCCCGGCGAAGGGCAGCACGTCGCGCACCGCCTGCCACAGCGCGGCCGATGCCTCGGCACCGAGGGCACCGAGCGTTCCCTCGTTCGACAGCAGCGCCTCCAGCCGGCGGCGGCGATGGGCGATGGAGGGCGGTACGCCTTCCAGCCGCAGCGCGGTCACCGCCGCACCGGCGGCCGCGACCGCGGGAACCAGGCCGGCGATGGCGGCGGGCAGATGGGCGGCGCCGGAGACGTCGCAATCGGCTCCCATGGCGCGGCTCATCGCCTGCGCGGCGGCGGCGTCGTCGAGGCCGAGCAGCAGCAAAGTTTCCGCCGTCTCGGGGCGCGGCAGCACTTTGAGGGTGATTTCGGTGAAGGCGGCGAGCGTGCCGTGCGAGCCGGCGAGCCCGCGCGGCAGATCATAGCCGGTGACGTTCTTGACCACGCGCCCGCCCGCCTTGAACAGCTCGCCGCGGCCGGAGACCGCCCGCAGGCCCAGCGCATGGTCGCGCGCCGCGCCCGCACTCGGCCGGCGCGGGCCGGCGAGGTTGCAGGCCAGCAGCCCGCCCAGCGTGCCGCCGCCGGCCGGCTCGCCCAGCAGCTGGCCGAAATCCGCCGGCTCGAAGGCGAGCATCTGCCCGGCGCCCGCCACCAGCGCCGCGATCTCGCCGAGTGGCGTGCCGGCGCCGGCGGAGAGCACCAGTTCGTCCGGCTCATAGAGCGTGACGCCGGACAGCGCGGAAAGGTCGAGCGCGGCATCGGTCTGGATGGTGCGGCCGAGGCCGCGCTTGCTGCCGGTGCCGGCCACCTCCAGCGTGCGCCCCTGCGCCAGCGCCCAGCGCACCGCCTCCGCAACCTCGGCCTCGTCGCGTGGCCGCATATGGTCGGTCATCGCCTCACTCCACCAAAGCGGCGAGCCGCGCCGCATGCCTGTTGTGCTCGGCGATCACTGGGCCAAGATCGAGGCTGGCAAGCTGGCCGCCTTCGACCACCATGCGCCCGGCCACCACCGTATAGGCCGCTTGGTGCGGCCCGCAGAACAGCGCCGCCGCCACCGGGTCGGCCAGCCCGCCGGCAAAGGCCAGCGTGTCGAGGTCGAGCGCGAAAAAGTCGGCGCACATGCCGGGCGCCAGCGCGCCGATATCGCTGCGCCCCAGCACCGCCGCGCCGCCCAGCGTGGCGATTTCCAGCGCCTCGCGCGCGGTCATCCATTCATGGTCGCGGGAGGGGTCGGAGGTGGAGAGCGCGGTGTCGGGTCCCTCCGGCGGGCGCAGGGCGATCTTCAGCCGTGCCAGCAGCATGGCCTGGCGCACCTCGCTGAGCATGTGGTTGCCGTCATTGCTGGCCGAGCCGT
>JBGGNI010000031.1:0-8950 GCA_041287585.1 Xanthobacteraceae bacterium | reverse complement strand
CCTGTGCGTGGCGCCGGACCTGAGGACGTTTCAGAGCTTCGTGCTGGAACTTACCGGGGCGCCCAATGTGCGCAATGTGAAGACGGCGTTGACCCTGGCCCAGGCCAAGGACGCGCCAGTGGTGCCGATGGAGGGGTAGGGGCCATGATCGTGGCGACAGCTACAGACGCAAACTACGTCGAGCTAACCGGTGTGTTGCTGGCGTCGCTTGCGCATCATGCGCGTGGCGATATCGAGAAAACCTACGTGTTCGCAGATCGGCTGAGCGCGCATGAAAAGCAGCAACTCCAAACGAGTTATGGTTCTGACAATCTCGAAATCATTGACCTGACCGAAAGCGATCTCCTTACTCTTGCCGGGCTCCCGAGCCACCGCCGGCTGTCGCGGACCGGCTACGCCCGTCTTCTGATGCCGGCCAAATTGGGCGATGCACATCAGCGTCTGCTCTATATCGACTGCGACTGTGTGATAAACGGCCCGCTCACGCCCCTGGTCGATCTCTCCTTGGAAGGGCATGTCCTGGCGGCTGTCGCCGACAATCTGACCAGCCTGAAAGAGTCGCAGGCGGCGCGCAACAGGCTGATCGGCCTGCCGGAGGACACGCGCTATTTCAACAGCGGCGTATTGCTGATCGATCTTGACCGTTGGCGGGCGGAAGACGTGTCGGAGCGCGTGCGCGCGTTCCGCATGGAGCATCCCGAGCTTCAAACCTTGGATCAGGATTCCCTGAACGGGACGCTCAAGGGCGAGTGGCTTGAACTCAGCGACGTGTGGAACATGCACCGGCGGCTGTTTCATGGTCAGTACCGTGACCCGCTCGAGGTCTGGCAGGGTGCGCGTATCCTTCACTTTACCGGTCAGGCTAAACCCAACTACAAAGACTGCACGCACCCGGCCCAGGCAATCTTTCTTGCGCATCGCGCGCGGACCCCTTGGGCCGACGCGCCGCTAAAGAGCTTTCTCGGCCGCAAAATCTCGCTCAAGCTTCAGAAACTTCACCGCTCTTTCAGCAGCCTGAAGCGCCGGCTCATTGTTTGGCAGTGATTGCGCCGGATCTTCGCCCAACGGACCCGATGGATCGCGCTGGCCTCGCCCTCCACGGATTGCATAAAGCTTCCGCACGACAGGATCGCACCGGTGGACCATATGCATCATCCGCCCATGCTTGAGAATGGCGCGATCGGGAATCGGTTCACGAATCCCGGTCTGAAGCTCCTGCTGCTCCTGGAAAGCAGGCTCGGCCACGTCAACCAGGTCGAGGGCCTCGCTTGTATCATCGGACGGTCGACGCCGGTCGAACTGGAACGGCTCGCCGTGCGGCGGACCTTCTTCGCCCATGAGGATGCCCGCAAGCTGGTCCTGCGGTACCTCGCCCCAGATCCCGCGCGATGGCTGCGGCGCCTCTACGCCGTCGATGCTGCCGCGGTGCGGTGCCCCGATATCATCATTGGCTCGGGTCAGGCGACCATTGCGGCCGGGATCCTCCTTTCACGCCATTTCGATGTGCCCTTCGTGTTTTCCGGTGCCATTGAGGGCTACGACACGCGCGACGTTGCGCTTCAATTGGTCAATTCGCGGGGGCGCGCCGGCGCGGCGCGCACGGCGTATGTTCCGATACCGTCGCTGGTCGATCCGGATGTGTTGCCGGTGCCGCGGCGCCTTGCCGTTTCATCGGACCTTGCTGGTGCGGACATCGCGCTGCTTATTGGAGGCACCGCCTATCGGCGCGACTATCCACCTGCCGAATGGGAAGCCCTGGAACGCCTGGTGGGGGAGAGCGCCCGACAGTTCGGCCTACGCTGGCGCGTCAGCAGCTCTCCGCGCACCCCGGACGAGGTGGCCGACCGCTTCGGCGCGATGTATGCGCGCGGCGAGATCGCCGCGTTTCTCGACTTCCGCACAGCGGGCGCCGGCTCGGCGCGCGCGCTGTTCGGCGCCGACGCGATTGTCGTGACGGCGGATTCGACGAGCATGCTGGCGGAAGGCCTGGCGGCGAAGCGGCCGGTGGTCGCGCTGAAATCCAGCCATGTGCACAAGCACTATGCCGACGAGGTGATTGCCGCCATGGCGTCGGGGCCGGGTCTTGCCGTCTTGCCGCTGGACATCGTCACCGCCGCGCAGTTCGCCGCAACGCTGCTGAGCCTGGACGCACCGCGGCACGACGCGCGCGACCTGATTGCGCTGGCGCTGGCTCCCATCGTGAATCAGGCATTGGGCGTCGCCCGTGCCCGCAATGGACATTCCTGATGCTCGCCATTGTCTGCATCAAATGGGGCACGTCGTATCCCGCCGACGACGTGAATGTGCTCTATCAGGGGGTGAGGGACCACCTAACAGGGCCGTTCCGGTTCCTCTGTCTCACCGACGATGCCACAGGCTTGCGCGCGGAGGTCGAGGTGCTCGATCTGCCGGCGACGGGCGCGCTCGCCTTCCGGTGGCGAGGGTGCTGGCCGAAGCTCGCCATGTTCAAAAGCGGCCTGCTGGTTGATGTCGACCTCGCACTGTATCTCGATCTCGACGTGGTCATCGTCGGCTCGCTCGACCCGATCGTCGACCATGCGCGCAAAAATGACGGCCTGCATATATTGCGGGAATGGAATCCGACGATCTGGAGCCTGGTGCCGGTGAGCTGGCGTCCCGACCGCGGCGGCCAAAGCTCGATGGTGGCGTGGCGTCCGCGCGAACAGCATCATCTGTTCGATGATTTTGCCGCCGACCCGGAGCCCGCGTACAAGCAAGCGCGGAACGACCAGCGCTACATCAGGCAGAAGGCCCGTGACGGGCATTATTTCCCGCCGAACTTCTGCGTCAGCTTCCGTCGGCACTGCGTCTGGCACTACCCCCTCAATCTGTTGTTTCGGAAGGTCAAGAGGCCCAAGGGGCCGGCCGTGGTGGTGTTCCACGGCAAGCCGAAGCCAACCGATCTGATACGCGATGACCAATCGCGGTGGGGGACCAAGTACCGCTACGGCTTCGGCCCGGTCGATTGGGTGAAGGCCTATTGGCAACGCGGCCTCGACCCGACGAAGGTCGTTGCGTCGCAGGGGGCGGGCACTCACCCCCGCCAGACGGCCTCATAGACCGCGCCGATCTTCTCCACCTCGCGATCGATTGAGAACTCCGCCTCCACCAGCGCCCGGCCCGCCCGGCCCATGGCTTCGCGGCTCGCCTCGTCCATCGTCATCAGCGCGTCGATGGCGCGGGTGAGGGCGGGGCCGTCGTCCGGGGGCAGCAGGAGGCCGGTCTCACCCTCGCGCACCAGATCGGCAGCGGCGCCGACGCGTGTGGCGGCCACCGGGGTGGCGCTCGCCATCGCCTCCAGCGGCACCAGGCCGAAGCCCTCCCAGCGCGCCGGTGTCACCACCACTGACAGCCGGCGCAGCCAGAGCGGTACTTCTTCGATCGGCCGCTCGCCCAGCAGCACCACCCGCTCCGACAGGCCGGCGGCAGCGATGCGGGCCTTGAGAGCTTCCAGGAAGGCCGCGTCCTCCGGCTTGGACAGGCCGATGACGACCGCGGTCCAGGCCGGGTGGCGCGGCAGCAACTCGGCCATCGCCGCGACGAACAGATCCTGCCCCTTCTGGTGCCGCACCCGGCCAAAAACTCCGATGCCGTAGCGTCCTGGCAGGCCGGTAGCGGCCCAGGCCGCGGCGCGGTCCGGGGCCGGGCGGTAGCGGGCGGTGTCGACGCCGTGCAGCACCACGGTCGCCGGCCGCTTGAGATAGGAGGCGGCTTGCGGCGATGTGGCGATGACGGCGTCCATGCGGGCGATCAGCGCGCGGGTAATCCAGCTGTGATGCCGTTGTGCGGCGGAGGTGAAAACGAGCCGCCACGGCTGGCACAGCACGTAGCGCAGCATCACGCCGGCGATCATCTCGACATTGCGGCGGGCGTGCCAGATGCGCGCGGGCCGGCCGGTGGGTCGTCGCCAGCCGCCGAGCAGAATGTCGCGCCAGCGCAGTTGCGGCACGGATGCCGGCAGGCCGGGGCCGAGCGCACGGATGCCGATGCGCTGGGCCTGGTGCGGCAGCAGCGCGACCACCGTGGCGGTGACGCCGGAGAAGCGCCGGTTGAAGTTCGGCGCCACCACCTCGATACGGCTCATATCCATCGGCGCGTCCTGGCGCCTGAGATGGCGCCGGACACCCTTAGCTAGAACGGCAGGGCGACGCCACCCGTCAGGCGGTGCTGGCGGGCCTGCTCGGCAAGGTCGCCGGTGTAGGAGACCGAGGTGCGCCAGCCGCTGGTGAAGGCGGCGTCGAAGCCGGCCTGGACGATGAGCGAGTCGCGGGCGATGGGCAGGCCCATCAAGGCGACGGTGCCGCTGTCCGCGGCTGCCAGCGTCGCGGGGTCGGTGGCGCCATAGACGTGGCGCCAGCCGAGATCGAGGCTCGGCCGCACCGCCACCTCGCCGAGCATCGCGCTGCCTGCGAGCCGCAGGCCGATCTGCGAATAAGGCCAGGCCTCGTCCTGCGGCGCCACGCCGAAGGCGCTGCCGAGCGCCTGATAGCCGTCCACCTGAACCCAGGTGACGCCGGCAGCGAGATAAGGCTCCACCGCCGAACCGTCGCTGGCAAACGAGACGTAGCTGATCTCGGCCACCGCCTCGACATGGTCGGCATTGTACTCCGCCCGCGGCAGGCCGGTGTCGAACGGCACTGCGCGCTCGGTTGCGAGGTCGTAATAGGCATAGGAGGCGATTCCGCGTACCCGCCAATTGCCGTCCGCCGCCGCGGCATAGGTGGCTGCCTGCCAGGCATTGCCGGCGAACTCATCGCCGGAGCCGCCGAAACCCAGAACGGCGGGGCTGAAGCCACCCGCGACGCCGACGCGGACCTGATCGCCCAGCGTCTGGTCGATGCCGACCACGGTCGCTTCGCCCGGAGCGCCGCCGCTCCAGCCGGTGGGTGCGGCGGCGTGCAGCCAGAGTTCTTCCGCATGGGAGGGTAATGCAGGGAGCGCATCGGCGTCGGTGAGGCGCTCGAAACCGGCGAACGGATCCGGCTGCGCCGGCGGCGCGGCGGCGAGCCGGTCCAGCACGCCGGCGATGAAGGCTGCGTTCGGTGCGCTGCTGGCGGGGTTGACACCGCAGCCGTCCAGCGCGCTCCAGCTCTCGCCGCATCCGGCCGGTGTCGCGGCGAAAGGCAGAAGGGCCTGGGCACGGGCGACGCCGCTGGCCGCCAGCATCATGCCGACCGCCAATGCCGCTCTATCGCGCACTGCCCACCGCCTCAGCATGCCTCGACGTCCACCCGTCCAGCACCGCTCTGCAAGGCTCAGGCAAGCATGCACCTCGCCCGCGGTCAATCGCGTGTGTGTCTTCCGTTAAGACTTGCTTAATAACGCGGTCGTCTCGGCCGGCCGGCAACTGCGGTCAGAACGGAACCGCGAGGCCGGCGGAGAAGGTGTGAACCTGCGCCTCTTCGGCCAGCTCGCCGAGATACTTCAACGAGCCACGCCAGCCATTGGCAAAGCTGCTGTCCAAGCCCAGCCCGAGCATCAGGCTGTCTTCCGCGATCGGCACGCCGGAGACGGCGAAATCGATGCTGGCGGCGGAATAGACGAGCTGGGGATCGACGTCGCCGAACACATGCCGCCAACCCAGATCGAGGCTCGGCACCACCAGCGCCGTGCCCATGGCGAACTGGGTCGAGAAACGCGCGCCGAGGACCGTGTAGGGCCAGGTGTCGCTGAAGGACGGCCCGCTCACCAGTTTTTCGCGCGGGGCGCCGGTTTCCTGGAAGGCGTCGGTGTCGAGCCAGGACAGGCCGACCGCCGCATAGGGCTCCACCCCGAACGCGCCGAAGGCGGTGACATAGCTGATTTCGGCCAGCGCCTCGGCATTGTTGGCGTTGTAGTCCGCCACCGCGACATAGGTATCGCGGCCCACCACGACATCGCGATGGCTGTCGAGGGTGTAATAGGCGTAGCTGCCGATCAGCCGCATCCGCCACGGGCCCTCGGCATGGGTGGCATAGGCGGAGATATGGTAGCCGTCGGCGTCGAGCTTGCCTTCGTCGCTGTCGGTCTCGACGAAGGAGCGGCTATAGCCCAGCGCCACGCCGTAGCGCGTGTCGGGGTCATAGGGCAGGTCGAGGCCGGCGAAGGCGCCACCGCCATTCAGTTTGGTCGATGGCTCGTCCTCGGTCGCCGAACTGGAGCCGACCCGGCCGACAATGCGGACCCAGGCGAGTGCGGCCCCGAGCGGCGCCTCGGCGGCCATCGGCGGCGCCTTGTAAGCCGGGTCGCCGAAGGCGTCCTGCGCCGCGGTGGCGGTTGCCGAGGGCGGCGCATAAGCGCGCGCCGGCTGGCCGGCCGTGCGGAGCTGCTCCTCGCGCTGTTTTTCGTTCAGCCGCTCATATTGCAGGGCCAGCAAAGGCGAGCCGGGCGAGCCGAAGCTGATGAGCCCCCCGACCGCCGGGCCGATGGGACCGATGCAGGGGTTGGGAACGCGCGAGCAGGGGTCCGGCACCACCTGCGCGAAACTCGGCGCGGCAGCGCTCAGCCACAGCAGGGCGGCACCGAAGCCCGCCCATGTCCAACCCCAGCGTTGCATACGCACCTGCACCCCCAATCAAAGCCCGCTTCCGTTTACCACATGATGCCGAGAAACACGTCCCGATGCCATATGCCTAGGCGCCACAGGCGTCCGCCGGGCCAGGCTCGGCTGTCCGCGCACTCAAAAGGGAATGGCAAGGCCGGCCGAGAAGGTATGCGCATCCGCGGTGTCGGCGATTTCGCCGAGATACTTCAACGAACCGCGCCAGCCATTGGCAAAGCCGGTGTCGAGGCCGAGGCCGAGTACGAAGGTGTCTTCGGCAATCGGCACGCCTGAGATGGCGAAGTCGCCGCGCGAGGGGATGTCGTAGCCGACCGTCGGGTCGATATCGCCGAAGACATGGCGCCAGCCGAGATCGAGCGTCGGCACGAAGCTCATGCCGGCGGCCTCGAAGCTGGCGGCGAATCGGGCGCCGAGCGTGACATACGGCCAGACCTGGCTGCTGTCCTGCACCGTGAGGTCGCTCTGTATGCCGGCATCGCCGGTTTCGGTATAGGCACCGGTATAGAGCCAGGAGATGCCGGCGGCGGCATAGGGCTCCACCGTGCCGATGCCGAGCGGCGCGACATAGCTCAACTCGCCCAGCGCCTCGACATTGCTCGACGCGTAGTCGGCCTCGGGATGGCCGAAATTGCCACGGCCGAGCGAGACCGAGCGGCGGCTTTCGAGGTCGTAATAGGCGTAGCTCGCAATGCCCCGCAGCCGCCAGGCGCCCTCGGCGTGGGTGGCGTAGGCGGAGATGTGGTAGCCGTCGGCCTCGATCTTGTTGTCGGTGGTGTCCTCGATCGAGGAGCGGCTGAAGCCGCCGGCGATGCCGTAGCGCGTGGCGGCGTCGTAGGGCAGGTCGATGCCGACGAAGGCGCCGCCGCCGCGCATGTCGGTCGCGGGCGTATCTTCCGTGGCGTCGATCGAGCCGACGCGGCCGACGATGCGCCCCCAGACCAGTTCGGGAAACGCCGATGGCGGCGCGGCCTTGACCGGATAGGCCGGTTCGGGTTGCGACGACGTGCCGGTGAGGCGGCGATGGATCGTCGCCAGCAGCGCCGAATCGGGATTGCCCAGCGACGTCGTCATGCCGACGCCGGAGGCGGCGATGAAGCGGCAGCGATCGTCGCCCGGCGTGCACGGTTCGGCGGCGGCGGCCGGCGCAGCACCGGCCGCGAGGCCGCCCAGCACTGCGCATAGGTACAAACGCGACAAGGCGCCCGGCCGTGCCTGCCCCCCGCTCTCGCGCCTGCGCCTCATATGCCCGTTCCTGCCCCTGCACGCCGGCTCTGCCCGCGCTTCGCGGCGAGCGAGGCCTTAGGTCTCCCGCGGCCGCGGCGCATATTGTGCGCCGGACCGCGCCTAGCCGAAGCGCACGCCGAGAATCTCGTAGGAGCGTGCGCCCTTCGGCGTCACCACCTCCACCGAGGTGCCCGACTTCTTGCCGATCAGCGCGCGGGCCATCGGCGAGGACACCGAGATGCGGCCGGCCTTGGCGTCCGCCTCGGTGTCGCCGACGATCTGCCAGACCCGCTCTTCATCGGTATCCTCGTCCACCAAAGTCACGGTGGCGCCGAATTTCACCGTGTCGCCGGAGAGTTTCGACACGTCGATTACATCGGCGCGGGATATCTTGTCCTCGAGCTCGGCAATGCGGCCTTCATTGTGGCTCTGCGCTTCTTTCGCGGCGTGGTACTCGGCGTTCTCGCTGAGGTCGCCGAGCGCACGCGCTTCGGAGATCGCCTGAATGATGCGCTGCCGGTCCACCTGCTGGCGCTGCTTAAGTTCGACCTCCAGGGCGGTGAATCCGCCCGGTGTCATCGGAAATTTTTCCATAGGTCGCTCGGACCTCCCTAAACGCAAAACGGACCCGCCACGGAATCGGGCGCCCCATGCCGGCAAGGTGTGCCGGCCGGAACGGCCCGCTCGCGACGAGCGACCGCGTGTCTCTCTGGCGCTGCGCGCCGCCTATGAGGCGCGTCCGCCGCCGAAATAGTCCTGCAACGCACGCACTTCGAGATCGCCGCCCAGATAGGCCTTGATCCCCTGCGCCGCTGCGACAGCTCCTGATAGCGTGGTGTAATACGGCACTTTGTGCAAGAGGGCCGCGCGCCGGAGCGAGCGGCTGTCGCTCAATGCCTGGGCGCCGTCCGTGGTGTTGAAGACCAGTTGCACCTCGCCGTTCTTGATGGCGTCGACGATGTGGGGGCGCCCCTCCAGCACCTTGTTGATCTTGGCGCTGGCGATGCCGTTGTCGGCGAGGAATCGCTGCGTGCCGGAGGTGGCGATCACCTTGAAGCCGAGTGCGATGAGCAGCCGCACCGTATCGAGCACGCGCGGCTTGTCGCCGTCGCGCACCGAGACGAACAGCGTGCCGGACTTCGGCACCTTGGTGCCGCCGCCGAG
>JBGGNI010000030.1:0-6858 GCA_041287585.1 Xanthobacteraceae bacterium | reverse complement strand
GTTTCGCCGTAGCGGTCGAACAGGCAGAGGGTGACGCCCTCGGCATTGTCGGAGAACAGCGCGAAATTGGTGCCGGTGTCGTCGACGGTGACGCCGAGCGGGAAGGCATAGCCTGGGTCGACCTTGCGCATGGGGCGGCGTGACTCCGGTGCGAGGCAAGCGGGAAGGGCGCCTCGGCAACCCGCCGGGAGCCCGCGCGTTCCATCGTACCGCCGGCATATTATGCCGCAGGGCCGGGCGTTGGTTCAGTCGAGCCCGACGAACAGCGCGCTGCGCCCTTCCGGCACCTCGATGTCCGGCGGACGCGCCAGGATGCGCCCGTCGCGGGAAACGGTGACGCGGTAGGTGCCCGCCGGCAGGCGGGTCTCGCCGGCCGGAGCACCGGAGACCAGCCGCACCGAACGGCCGCCGCGGTCCTGCAGCACGATGTCGGCGCCGTCCAGCGCCGCGCCGCTGCGGTTCACCACCTGCGCGCCGGTGATGATGGCGTCGGCCGGCGCGGTTGCGGGCGGGGCAGCGGGCGTGTGCGCGGCGAGGCGCGCGGCGATGGCGGCGGCGGCCTGTGTGGCGCCGGCTTCGGTGCTCACCGGTTCCAGCAGCGCCTGCATGCAGCCGGCCAGCCGTTGCGCGGGGGCCATGTTCATCCCGGCGCCCCGCGGCACCACGATGGTATCGACCGTGACGCGGTTGGACGGCGGCCGCCCTCTGTTGGCGCGCGCCAGCACCTCGCAGGCCTCGTTCGGCGTGCCGTCCTCGCAGGTGTTTTCGACATCGGTGACGATGACGACCGTGCCGCCGGCGCCGCCCAGCATGGCGATGGCCCGGCTCAGCGCCAGGCCGAGCGGGGTGAAGCCGCGCGGCCGGGCGGAACCGGTCTCCCTTATCATTCGATTGGCGCTGGAACGGGTCAGCTTCAGGCGGGGCAGCGCGATCTGCACATCGGTGCAGCCCAGCGCCGCGGAGGTGCCATTCCGATCGAAGCCGGCGCCGAACACCACAAGGCCAACCTCCATCGGCACCGCGGCCTCTACCAGCCGCTCGGCCAGCGTGTCCACCAGCCGCCGGGCGACGGCGTATTTGCGGATGCGCCCGGAGGCGTCGGCGGTCGGCGCCGCCATGCTGCCGGAGCTGTCATAGACCAGCACCACGCCGGGCGGGCGCGGGCCGCCGGTATCGCCCTGTTGGGCCGCGAGCGGCGCGGCGGCGGTGAGCGCGAGCAGGAAGGCGAGGGCGCGGATCATTTCATCCGCACCCGGCCGAACACCGCCGCCACCCCACGGGTGCTGCAGGCATTGAGGATGCGGACCCGGAAGCGCCCGGCGGTATCCTCGGCAATCGCGTAGCCAGAGACGGAGACGTCGAAGTCCAGCGGTGCCGGGCCGGGGCAGCGGGCGGAGGGCGCAAGGCGCGCGACCAGCATGAACTCGGCGCCGGAAACCTGCCGGCGGGTGGTGCCGCCGGTGATGTCGACCGCGCCGGCCGTCTCGTCCGCGGTGGGCGGCAGTCCCGCAGGCACCAGCATCAGGCGTACCCGCGGATCCGTGACCGAGATCGTCACATCGATGGCCTTGCTGCGCTGCTGAGGCAACCCAGCGAGCACCGAAACCGCCTGCGACACCTGCGCAAGTTGCAGGCCCGGCTCGGCCCCGCCGATCGGCGCCTTCGCCGGCGGCGGCGCGCCCGGCCCCGGCGCGGAGGCGAGCGGGACGGGGGGCGGCGCGGTGGCAACCGGCGCACTATTTTGCACCGGCCGAACCGGCGGGGGCTGAGGTGTCCTCACCTGAGGGGCCGGCAGCGGCGCCTGTACCGGCGGCGGGCTTGGCACCACCGGCGGCCCCTGCACCGGTACCGGCGCCGCCGCCAGCACGTCCGCCGCCTGCGCAACCGGCGCGATCAGGTCGGTCAGGCGGGCATTCTGCACCATCTGGCGCTGGGTCTCGGTGTCCCGCTGTCCGATAGCCAGGCAGCTCGCCGGGGTGCGGGCGGGGACGGGGACGGCGGCGCCCGGTCCTCCCGGCATGCAGGGCGCCTCGTCGATGGCGTCGATCGATATGGCGGCGTCGGTCTCCAGGCAGCGCAGGCCGTCGCGCAGCGCCACCGCCTGCCGCGCCACCGCCGCGCGCCCGAGCAAATGCAGCGCCGCCGCCCGTTCCGCGGCGGGCGGAAAGCGGGCGTCGCCGGCCGCCACCAGCACCAGGGCGCCGCGCAGCGCCACCGGCCGGCTTTTCGACACCGCGTCTTGCGCCAGGCGCGGAAAATCGGCGATGGCACGGGACATGGCGTCGCCGAGGAAGCACAGGTCCGGCCGGTCGGGCCGTGACAGCACCCATGCCAGACCGTGCTCGGTGCTGCGGAACAGCAGCTGCTCGGCGATCAGGTGCACCACGACGAACCGGCCGCGCACGGCGCTATTGGCCCGGAAGTCGTCCACCGCGCGCGCCAGCATGCGCTGGACTTCATCGTCGATCAGCCGCCCGGCCTCGTTCAGCTCGATGCCGGTCGCGGACTGCGGGTCGTGTTCAGCGATCTCGCGTTTGAACAGATCCCTGATGTCGCGAACCTGTCTGCGCGGGTCCGGGTCGAGCGGCAGCGTCCGGCTGAGCCCGCGCGGGCCGTGGATCAGGATCAGCACGCCGTTCTGCCCGCGGCCGGCAGCGCCGTCGGCAAGGCCGCGCCAGCGGTCGAATATGTAGTTCATCACGTCCGGGCCGCGCGTCGCCGCCGCGCCGACATCGACGAAATAGATGTGGAACACATCCTCCGCATTCAGCGCGCGCGAGGGTGCCGCCCCGGCCGCCCCGGCCGCCGCCAGCCACATGGCGGCCGCGCACGCCAGCCGGCGGAGATCTGCGAGAACGGCAAGGCCCCTGTTCATGGTCGGCGCTCAGGGGCATTCGCGCTGCACGAAGCGGGCGAATTCGCCGAGATAGGCGGGGTCGTTCGGCGCGAGCTGGCGTCCGGCCGCGCCAAGGCGGCGGTTGAACTCCGCCGCCTTGGCGGCATCGGATTGGCAATACAGCGGCACCGGGCGCGCGGGTGCGCAGGCGATGAGGGTCGGCCGCGGGGTCGCCGCGGTCGCATTGCCGACGAGCCAGCGCTCGGCCGCCTCGTGCCGCTGCCACACCCGCACCGGCGCCGCGAGATCGACCCCGCACCAGTTGCGGTCGAAGCCGCGGCCGGCGGCGCCCAGGCCCATGGCGGGGTCGGCGGCGCGCGACAGCAGCCGGTCGATGAAGGCCGAGGTTGCCTTGGCCCGCAGGCTGCCCGCGCTGTCGAAGCGATAGGCGGCGAGCACCGCCGGCACGCCGATGGTGGGCACCCCCTGCCCGGCGGCGATCAGCTGCGGGTAGTCGGCGTCGGTGAGGGTGACGTCCTCATAGACGGTGGCGTCCCGGCTCACCCGCGGCGGGCGCCCGCCGCAGCCCTGTTCCAGCACGCTGCGCGGCAGGCTCATCCAGTCGAGGCCGTCATTGGCGAAGCGCTCCGGCACCCGGTCCCTGGAAAAGAACGGCGCGGAGCGGCCGACCACATAGGCCATGGCGTCAATGCTGCGCCCGGCAAGCTGGTCGAACGCCTCGCTGGACGCGGCGGTATCCAGCGTGACGCCGAGGCCGAGCATGTCGTTGAGCACCTTGCGCACGGTGATGGCGGTGCCGGAGCCCAGCCCGCCGACATTGATGCGCCGCCCGGCCAGCGCGCACACCGTGCCGTCGCCGCCGGCCATCACGTCGCGGCGGCTGACGAGGTGCAGCACCTCGGTGTGCAGCCGCCCGACATAGCGGATATTGCCCTGCAGCCAGCGGAACTGCGGTTCGGCCGCATAGGCTTCCATCACGTCGCCCTGCAGGATGGCGAGCGAGACGCCGGGCAGATTGTTGAGATCGTCGAGATTGTTCACCGAGCCGGCGCCGATCAGCGCCGACAGCCGCAGCGTTTGGCCCTTGCGGTCGTCGAGCAGGCGGAGCATGTCGGCACCGAGCTGGGCATAGATGCCGCCCGGCAGCCCGGTGACGATGCCGACATGGTTGTCGCGGATGCTCTTGCGCTCCGCCGGCGCCCGCTCCAGCGTCGGCATCGCCGACTGCGCCCGCGCGGCCCCGCCGGCCGGCAGCAGGAGCGCCAGCAGCACGAACAGCCACCCCGCGGCCTGCCGCATGGCCGAGAAACCAGGCGCGGCGGCCGGCACGGGGGAGGCGGTCATGGCGCGGTACCTCATCGGAATTTGGCAGGCTTGAACTGTCGGAAGCCGCTTCCGGCTAGCATTTCGGGTTTGGCATTTCAACTTTGACGAGTTATATCACGACATACAATCTAAATGTGGTAGCGCGATGTCCTGGGAATGGTGCGACGGACGCCCTCTGATGTTCCGGGGACACCCGGCAGGCCGGACGGCAGGTAGCCTAAGGGGGCGCATCTAATGTCGACCGAGAATAGCGCTGAAGGCAAGTCGGTCGGTCGGAAGCCGAATACTCTTAGTTTGACTTGGAAAAGAACAACAGAATATGCAAAAAAGATATGTATAACTCTATTTTTAGGATTTATTACGTTATATTTTCTCTATCAGCATCCAAATATAATGGAGCCTATGCACCATGTGGAGGTGTCGAGTGATACCGACATGGCTCGGAGAGTCTCGCTTGTTATTGGTGAGTTCCTGAAGAGTATCAGCGATCCACATTTCGCCGGCGCCAATTTCGATGCTGAATTTCAGGGGGTCGAGCCGGTTCTCGTTGTCATGGAGAGCGAGGGCGCGCTGGCTGCGGTGATCTGGGATTTAAGGCACTTCCGGCATCCGTCGCTTCGCGAAAAGGCCAGGATGTTTGTCGAGGCTGTGGCTCAACCGCTCCGCGGTTGTATCGGGCTGCTGGCGGGCCCGGCCAATGCCGGCGAAAGCGGTGAGCCGAGCGATGGAGAGCTCCAGGATAAGATAATCAATATTGCGGCGGGGCTCGATGTCTCCGGGCTGCCAGCCAGTCTCATTTCCAGTGAGACGAAAGGACAGAAAAAGAGCGATATGGAAAAATCTTATGCAAATTTGTGCGGCAGATTTTTCCCAGCATTTCAGTACTACGTTCAATTCCATTTCAAAGAAAATCAATGTTCCGATTATATTTATATTGAGAGATTCTTTGAAAATTTGAAAAATGTTGAGAGCAATTTAAATGATATTATCTCAAATGAGAGATTTGGATCGGATAAAATTTTTCTGAATCATCTTGAAATCATTTCAAGGAATCTAGAGCGCACGCAAATAAAGGTGCAGGAACTCCAGAGTTTTTCTTGCATCAACGGCGAAAGCAATGGCCGCCAATCGACCGACGGTGCAAATATAATTCTCGACTGCGATAAATCCAAAGATCTGACGAAAGATATTAACGCTTCAATTAAAAGCTCTAATGAGCAAATACATAAAATAAGGCAATATAGAATAGCATATTTGTCGATATCTCCTCTTGAATTCGTGACATATCTGATATTGATCGGTCTAATTTTGATTGCGATATCCCGAAGATTGGGCGGGATGAATATTTTTTCGACGTCGCAGGCTCCACCTCAGTGAGCCAGGTTCGCTTCGCCGCCCGCGCCACGTCAACCGCGCCGCCGGCCGCCAAGGTGTCCTCGGCTGCCGCGCACGCCGCCGAAAGGGAGAGTTGAGTGGACGCGCGTTTGAGCTATCGGCCGACCTTGGTGGTCGGCGTCGGCGGCACCGGCTGCGAGATTGCCGAGCGGGTGCGCGACGCCGCCCGCGCCGGCGGGCTGGACCGGCGCGGGCGCATCGCGGTGATGGGGTTCGATACCGACATCAACGACATCCAGACCCGCACCGGCATCGATCCGCGCAACATGGTGCAGACCAGCAGCCTCGACACCGTCTACCAGATCCTCGAAAAAAACCCCGAGGCGGAGGGCGAGGGCGGCTTCAGCCTCGCCCGCGCCGAACTGCCGAACCGCTATCTCAACATGAAGCTCATCGACGGCGCGGCGCAGGTGCGCATGCTGTCGCATCTGGCGCTGTACGACCAGCTCAAGCGCCGCCGCGTCGAGATTTTCGCCGCCGTCGGCAACGTCATGGCCGGGCTCGCCCGCCACGATTCCCGCACCGAGTTCGCCGGCGCGCTGAACATCATTGTGTGCGGCTCGCTGGCCGGCGCCACCGGTTCCGGCATGGCGGTGCAGATCGCGCTGCTGCTGCGCCACATCGCGCTCGACCGCGGCATCCGCGGCGTCTCCGTACGCGGCCTGTTCCTGCTGCCGGATGTGTTCGTGCAGGCGGCGAGCCTCGGCGCCCAGCAGATCGACAATGTGCTGGCCAACGGCTACGCCAGCCTCAAGGAACTCGCCGCCGTCATCGCCCGCGCCGACAACCAGCCGCAGGCCCGCACCTTCGCGTTCGCCTATGGCCCTGAGCTGTGGCAGAAGGCCGCCGAATTTCCCTTCGAGGCGGTGACGCTGATCGATTTCGAGAGCGCCTCGGGCGGCAATCTCGGTGCCAATATCGCCAATTACAAGCAATTGGCGGCGCGCGCCGTCTATCTCCAGACCTTCACCTCGCTCGGCCGCGAGACGCTGTCGCGCACCATCAACGACCAGCTCTCCGGCGTCGATGCCTCTGCCCGCGGCGCCAGCAACCTCTATTCCGGCGTCGGCATCGCCGCGGTGAACTATCCGGCGCAGACGGTCGCCGACTATCTCGGCCACCGCTTCGCCCAGGAGGTGCTGTCCGGCGACTGGCTGCGGCTCGACCGGCTGTTCCGCGACGAGGTGCGCCGCTATGAGGAGCTGAAGGCGGCGGGCAACCTCGCCGTGCGCACGCCGGACATCGCCGTCAGCTTTCTGGAAACGCTGGACCAGTTCGCC
>JBGGNI010000029.1:0-9207 GCA_041287585.1 Xanthobacteraceae bacterium | reverse complement strand
CCCGCCCAGCCCATCATCGGCGCAATGACCTCGCTGCGCACGCTGGCGAGCGCGAGGGTTGCCTTCCCGTTCAAATCCACTTCGAATGCCATGCCGTCCTCGACGCTACCGCTCGGATTGAAAATATGATTTCATAATCTCAGAATTTGAAAAGATGATTTTATCGGCAGGTCATGGTCGGAAAACAGGCACAGGCGCGCGTGAACGAGAGTGCGGCAGGAAACGGCGAGAACGGCGCGGACGGCTCGCTGAAGGCGCGCGTGCGGGCGGTGTATGACGGCATGGCGCCTGCCGAGCGCCGGGTGGCCGATCTCATCCTGCATTTCCCCGGCGAATTGCACGGCTATGCCGCCACCGAACTGGCCCGGCTGGCCGGCACGTCAAACGCGGCGGTGAGCCGCTTCGTACGGCGGCTCGGCTTTGCCAGCTTCGAGGAGATGCGCCTGTTCGCCCGGCAGGAGAGCGAGAACGGCTCGCCGGTGACGCTGATGCGGCTGCACGCGGGCGCGGACCCCGGGCCTTACGATCTGGCGCGGCACGCCGAAATGGTGGGCGACAACCTCCAGCACACTGTGGCCGGCATCGATCCGGCGCTCTGGGCCGGGCTGATCGAGGCGGCGGCGCAGGCGCCGCATGTGTGGATCAACGGCTTCCGGCACGGCTTCCACCTTGCCGGCTATCTCAAATGGTCGCTCGGCCATGTTCGCGAAAACGTCGCGCTGATCCCCGGCGCCGGCGAGACCTTCGGCGAAAGCCTGGTCGAGGCGCGGGCCGGCGACCTTGCCATCCTGTTCGCGATGCGCCGGCGCGTGCCGGCAACCGCGAGGCTGGCGCGCGCGTTGCAGCACCTCGGCGTGCGGGTGGCGCTAATCACCGATGCCGGCATGGCCGACACGTTGGGCGCCGAGTTCGTGCTGCGCTGCCATTCCCGCTCGCGCGGGGCGACCGACGACCACGCCTCCGCCTTCATCCTCGCCCATGCGCTGATCGAGGGGCTGATCCACCGGCTCGGCGACCCGGCCCGCGCCCGCTTCGCCGTGATCGACGAGCGCCATGCCGCCTTGGCGGAGTTCGGCTAACGCCGGGCGTCATGCCCAGCGTTGCGCTCAGGCCGCAACATCCGCCGGCACAAGCGCCGACACGTCAGTCGGCTCCAGGCCGGCGGCCATGGCGTCGTCCACCCGCTCCAGCCAGACGAACTCCAGCCGGTCCCGCGCGTCCTGGGGAATATCCTCATAGTCGCGGCGGTTGCGGGCCGGCAGCATGACGCGGGTGAGCCCCGCGCGCGCTGCCGCCACCACCTTCTCCTTGATGCCGCCGACCGGCAGCACCAGGCCGCGCAGCGAAATTTCCCCCGTCATCGCGGTGTCCTTGCGCACCGTCCGGTTGGACAGCAGCGAAACCAGCGCCGTAAACATGGCGACGCCGGCGCTCGGCCCGTCCTTCGGGGTCGCCCCCGCCGGCACATGAACATGCACGTCGCTGGTCGCGAACACGGCCGGGTCGATGCCGAGTTCGGCGGCGCGGCTCTTGACGAGACTCATCGCCGCCTGCGCGCTCTCCTTCATCACGTCGCCGAGCTGGCCGGTAAGGATCAGCCCGCCGCGGCCGGGCACCCGCGTCGCCTCGATGAACAAGATGTCGCCGCCGACCGGCGTCCAGGCGAGGCCGGTGGCGACGCCCGGCGTGCTGACGCGCAGCGCCACCTCGTCCTCGAAGATCGGCGGGCCGAGCAGTTCGGGCAGGTCCGCCGCGCCGATCCGCGCCTCGGTTGCCGTGCCCTCGGCGATGTCGACCGCGATGTGGCGGATCGCCCGCCCCACTTCGCGCTCCAGGTTGCGCACCCCGGCCTCCCGCGTATAGGCGCGGATCATGCCCTTGAGCGCATCGTCCTCGATGGCGACCTGGCCGGCGCCCACCCCATTGGCCACGAGCTGACGGCGGACCAGATAGCGCTTGGCGATCTGCAGCTTCTCGCTGTCGGTGTAGCCGGACAGGGTGATGATCTCCATGCGGTCGCGCAGCGGGCCGGGAATGGTGTCCAGCATGTTGGCGGTGGCGATGAAGACGATGCGCGACAGGTCGAACGGCACGCCGAGATAATTGTCGCGGAACGTTCCGTTCTGCTCCGGGTCGAGCACCTCCAGCATGGCGGCGGAGGGGTCGCCCTGCATGCCGCGGCCCATCTTGTCGATCTCGTCCAGCATCATCACGCAGTCGCGCGAACCGGCCTTGCGGATGCCCTGGATGATGTTGCCGGGCAGCGCGCCGACATAGGTGCGCCGGTGGCCGCGGATTTCCGCCTCGTCATGCACGCCGCCGAGCGAGACCCGCACGAAGGCGCGGCCCATGGCGCGGGCAATGGACTGGCCGAGCGAGGTCTTGCCGACGCCCGGAGGGCCGGCGAAGCACAGGATCGGCGCTTTGCCGTTCGGCGCCAGCTTGCGCACGGCGAGATATTCGACGATGCGGCGCTTGATCTTGTCGAGGCCGAAATGGTCCTCGTCCAGAATCCGGCGCGCCTCGGCGATGTCGATGGTCTTCTCCTCCGGCAGCTTCCAGGGCAGCGCGATCAGCCAGTCCAGATAGGTGCGGATCATGCCGTATTCGGGCCCCGCGTCCGGCATGCGCCGCAGCCGGCCCAGCTCCTTGCGGGCCATCTGCGCCACGTCGTCCGGCATGCCGGCGTCCGCGATCGCAGCTTCAAGATCGGCGATCTCCTGGTTGTTGCCGCTGTCCTCGCCGAGCTGCTTCTGGATCGCGGCCATCTGCTCGCGCAGCAGCACTTCGCGCTGGCGCACGTCCAGCGACGCCTTGGTCTGACGGCCGATCTCCTGCGACAGCCGCAGCACCTCGATGCGCTGGGCCAGCAGCCGCGCCACCTTGTCGACGCGGATGGCGACGTCGCTGGTCTCCAGCAACTCCTGCTTCTCGTCGGCGCCGATATCGAGATAGGCGGCGATAAGATCGGACAGCGGGCCCGGCGTGTTGGCGCCGCGCACCGCGGCCACCAGTTCCGGCGGGGTCTGCGGCAGCAGTTCCAGCGCCTCGATCGCCTGTCCCTGCAAATGGACGAAGCGCGCCTCCATCTGCGGCGAATGCTCGGCGGTCTCGTCGATGCGCTGAATCTGCGCGGTGACGAACGGGTTCTCGCGCACGAAGCTGGTGACGCGGAAACGCTGCTCGCCCTGCACGATAATGTGGTGGGTGCCGTCCGGTGCGGTCACAAAACGCAGAATATTGGCGACGACGCCGGTGCGGTGCAAATCGTGAGGGCCCGGCTCCTCCAGCGCGGGATCGCGCTGCATCACAATGCCGACCGGCCGGCCCTCGCGCACCGCCTGCTGAGCCGCGGCGACGGACGCCGGGCGCGTGACGGACAGCGGCATCACGACGCCGGGAAACAACACGAAGCCGCGCACCGGCAGCAGGATCAGCGGCGCCTCGACGGCGCCGGCAGCGCCGGAATCGGCCGCATAAGCGGGTCGTGCGTTGAGAAAAGCGGGGTGTGTCATCTTGGGTTCCCCTTCAGGCCAACTTACGCAGAACGATGACGAGGCAGCCATTTACCACGCTGGGTCGGGCGACCTCGTACCGGCCGGGCGGAAGGGCGATCTGCCGCTCGAAGCGGCCTTGCGGCAGTTCGAGGCGATGAATGGTGGCGGTGCGCAATTCCGGCGGCAGCACACGGTCGCCGGACAGCACCAGCGTGCCGCCGCTGATCGCCACCTTGATGCGATCCGGGTCGACGCCCGGCAGCGCCGCGAGCACCAGCACCTCGTGCTCGGTCTCCAACATGTCGACCGGCGGCTCCCAGCAGGCGGCCCGCCGGCTGGCACGCACCGGCGCCGGCTGGAACATCTGGCCGCGCAGACGCTCGGCCCGCGACACCAGAGCGAGCGCCTCCTGCCACATCCACAAACGCGGATCCGAATTCTGCATGATGCCTCCGTGCGGGCTCCCAGGGAGCCGACCTCGCCCATATGGGAACGCATTCGCGATCTACCAGCCGCAGTAATGTCGTGGCTTGCGCGAACGCACGCGCAAGCGCATCGGCACAGGACCAGCAACGGCCACCGAGGGACCAATGATCGTCGACGCGCACACTCATGTCTGGTCGGACGACGCCGGCGCCTATCCCTGGCAGCCGATCCTGGCCCATGTGCCGCCGCCCGTCATTCCCGCTCCGGTCGAGACGCTGCTGGCGGACATGGAGCGGGGCGGTGTCGATCACGTCGTGCTGGTGCAGCCGAGCGTCTATGGCTGGGACAATCGCTATCTGATGAAATGCCTGGCCGACTGGCCGCAGCGCTTTTCCGGCATCTGCCTGATCGACCCGCGCTCGCCGCGGCCCGATGAGGACCTCGCACGATGGTGCGGCCCAGGGGGCTGCACCGGGCTGCGCTTCAACCTGATCCGCCAGGGCGACGTGTCGTGGCTGGCCACCGCGGAGCGCGCGCCGCTGTTCGACGCCGTCGCCCGGCGCGGTCTCTCGCTGTCCTTCCATATGGACATCGACCAGGCGCCGGTGATCGCCATGCTGGCGGCACGCTACCCGGCGACGCCCTTCATCGTCGACTATCTCGGCGCCGGCGTTCATGGCCGCGCCGATGCCGTGTCCTTTCTCGACCGGCTTGCGGTCCATCCCAACGTCGCGTTCAAGCTGCTGTGCGTCGCGGAAGATGCGCGCACCCCCTACCCGTTCCCGGATATCGTGCCGTTCTACAGCGCCGTACTGAAACGCTTCGGCGCCGCGCGCACCCTGTTCGGCTCGGATTATCCCGGCGTCGGCACGGTGTGTTCCTATGAGGACGCCGTGCAGTGGGGGGCGAACTTTCCCGGCCTGTCGGCGGCCGACCGCGACCTCGTCATGGGCGGCACCGCGGCGCGAATTCTCGGAATCGCGGCCACTGAGACGTAAGACAAGTTTACGTTAGGTGCCAGCCAGCGGGTCAGGGCTCGGTGCTGTCGGTCAGCACGCGGATGCGGGCATTGTCGATGTGGGTGCGCATCGCCTCGCGCGCCTCTTCCGCCTCCTCGGCCTCGATCGCCTTGAGGATGCGCAGATGCTCCATCTGCACCATTTGCAGCCGCCGCGCGCTGCGGCGCAGCGACAGCTTGCGGGCGAGCTCGATGCCGCGCAGCGTGTGCTCGCCGAACACATCCATGGCGTGGACGAACAGCCGGTTCTGCGTCGCCGCGGCGATGGCGATGTGGAAGCCCTGGTCGGCCTCGCTGCCGACCTCGTCGCTGGCGATGGCGCCCTCTAAATCGGCGTAGGCGCGCTTGATTCGGTCGAGGTCCGCCGTGCTGCGGCGGATCGCGGCGAGGAAGGCGGCCTCGCCCTCCAGCGCCACGCGGAACTCCATGCAACGCATCAGATCGGCGACATCGCCGATCGGGGCCAGCAGCGACAGCGCCTGGCTGGGCCGGCGCTGCACGAAGGACCCGGAGCCGTGGCGCGACACCACCACGCCGTCGGCTTGCAGCCGGGAGAGCGCCTCGCGCACCACGGGGCGGGATACGCCATAGATTTCAGAGAGCTGGCTCTCGGAGGGCAGCTTGTCGCCCTCCGCCATCGCACCGGTGACGATACGGTCGAGGATCTGCTCATAGAGCTGGTCGCCGAGCCGCGAGGGGCGCTGCGCCAACTGCGAGGGCCAATCCATCTTGTGCCGAAGCTTTAGTTCGGCGGGTTTCCGGGCCAAGCGTCTCCCCTCCTGCTTCTATTTCCGGCCACCACTAGAACGGGCGTTTTCGGCAATCTGAAACCAGTTTGGCGGTTTCCCGGTATTCTGTAAAGTCGTCCGACAAGTAATGCTCTACATTATCCCTTGAATAACGGCTCCATAAGCCCGGTCACCCCGGCATTCACCGCAAACAGGCTGCCGGCCTGAGGCTGCCCCTCCACCGAGGCTGGACGGATCGAGGTGATGTAGATGGTGTCGAAGCGCGGCCCACCGAAGGCCAGCATGCTCGGCTTGGCCACCGGCAGCGCGATGCGGCGGTCGACCGCGCCCTTGGGGGTGAAGCGCACGATTTCCCAGCCATCATTGCCGGCCATCCAGTAGCAGCCATCGGCATCCACCGCGCCGCCGTCCGGCCGGCCGGGCATGCCGTGCGTGTCGACGAAGACGCGGCGATTGGAGAGGACGCCGTCCGCGGGATCCATATCCCAGGCCCAGATGGTGCGCACGGCGGCATAGGAATCCGAATGGTACAGAGTGCGCCCGCCCGGGCTGAAGGCGAGGCCGTTGGAGACGAACAGCCCGTCGACGGTGCGGGTGCAGCGATGGTCGGCGCCGAAGCGATACAGCGAGCCCATGGCACGCGCGGGCTGCACCGGGTCCTCCATGCTGCCGATCCAGAAGCGGCCCTGCGGGTCGCAGCGGCCGTCATTCAGCCGGTTGTTCGGCAGATCGGGCTCCGGGCTCGCCAAGGGGGCGAGCGCGCCGCTGCCGAGGTCGTAGCGCGCCAAGCCGGATTTCAGCGCCAGCAGCACCGCGCCATCCTCGCACAAGGCGAAGGAGCCGATCGGCTCGGGCAGCGTCCACACCGTATTGGTGCCGCTCGACGGATCGAAGCGGTTCAAACGGCCGGCATAGATGTCGATCCAGTAAAGCGCGTTGTCGCGAACGGACCACACCGGGCACTCGCCAAGCTCCGCCCTGATATCGAGCACGCAGTCGACGTCCGGTCGGCTCATCGGTCGGCTCCTCTGAAGCGGCGCGCCCGGTTCAGGGCGCCGCCTCCATCTGATAGCGGATACGGGCGGTTCGGCCGCGCTGGCGCGGGTCGGGCTTGGGAATGGCGGAAATCAGCGAGCGGGTATAGGCGTGCTGCGGGTCGTCGCACACCGATTGCGTCTCGCCGATTTCGACGATGCGGCCGCGATGCATCACCGCCACGCGGTCGCACATATAGCGGATGACGCCGATGTCGTGGCTGATGAACACATAGCTCATCTGCAACTCCTGGCCGATGTCCAGCAGCAGGTCCAGCACCTGCGCGCGCAGCGACACGTCGAGCGCCGATGTCGCCTCGTCCGCCACGATGAGCTGCGGCTTTAAGGCAATGGCCCGCGCAATGCCGATGCGCTGGCGCTGCCCGCCGCTGAAGGCATGCGGATAGCGCCGCATCGCCTCGCGTGGCAGCCCGACACGCTGGAGCAGCTCGGCGACGCGCTCCTCCAGCTCGGGGCCGTGCGCGATGCCATGGTTGCGCAGCGGTTCCGCCACGACCTGGAACACCGTCATGCGCGGATTGAGCGAGGAAAACGGATCTTGGAATATCATCCGCATGTCGCGCCAATACGGCCGCACAGCGGCGCGTGGCAGCGGGGCGAGGTCGATGGCGGCGCCGTCCCGGCCTTTGAAGAGAATGCGGCCCGAGGTCGGATCGAGAATCCGCATGATGCAGCGGCCCAGCGTGGTCTTGCCGGAGCCGCTCTCGCCGACGATGCCGAGCGTCTCGCCGCGCTTCAGCGAAAAGCTGACGTCGTCCAGCGCCTTCACCAGCCCGTCCTGCTTGCGGCCGAAGAAGGGCTGCCGCCCGCCGAACGACATGGTGAGGTTCGAGACGTCGAGAATGGCGTCGTCGCTTTCGCGCTTGCCCACCTTGCCGGCGAGGTGTGAGCGGCTCTCCAGCGCCAGCACGGAATTGAGCAATTGCTTGGTGTAGGGATGCTGCGGGGCGAAGAAGATGTCGTTGACCGGGCCGTGCTCCACCACCTTGCCGCGATACATCACCGCCACATCGTCGGCGATCTCGGCCACCACGCCCATATCGTGGGTGATGAACATCAGCGCCATGCCGTGCAGGGTTTGCAGCCCTTTCATCAGATCGAGGATTTCCGCCTGCGTCGTCACATCCAGCGCGGTGGTCGGCTCGTCGGCGATCAGCAGCTTGGGCTCGCACACCAGCGCCATCGCCGTCATGGCGCGCTGGCGCATGCCGCCGCTGAATTCGAACGGATAGCTGTCGAAGCTGCGCTCCGGGCGCGGGATCTTCACTTGCGCCAGCACCTCGATCGCCCGCTCGCGCGCCTGGGCCCGGCTCAGCGGGCGATGCAGGCGAATGGCCTCGACGATCTGCTGGCCGATGGTGTGCACCGGGCTGAGACTCGACATCGGCTCCTGGAAGATCATGCCGATATCGCGGCCGCGTATCGCCCGTATCTGCCGGCCCTTGGGGTCGAGCGCGGCAAGGTTCAGCGGCGCCCCGCCGGGACCGGCGCCGTGCAGCAGGATCTCGCCGCCCATGATGCGGCCGGGCTTCGGCACGATGTTGAGGATGGAACGCGCGGTGATGCTCTTGCCCGAGCCGCTCTCCCCCACCACGCACAGCGTGCGGCCGCGCCGCAGCGTCAGGTCGATGCCGTCCACCGCTTTCAGCACGTCGCGCCCGGTGTCGAACCAGGTCGACAGGTTCTTGACCTCCAGCACGATGTCGTTCGGCTCGCTCGTCATGCGCTCTGCCATGCTATTGCCGGTACGGGTCGGCGGCATCGCGCAGACCGTCGCCGACGAAATTCAGGGACAGCACCGCAATCACCACGGCGATGCCCGGCAGGAACAGCCAGGGCGCGGTGGTGATGGAGCGAATATTCTGCGCCTCCTGCAGCAGCACGCCCCAGCTCACGATCGGCGGCTGCAACCCGAGGCCGAGAAAGCTGAGCGCGGTCTCGGCCAGGATCATGGCGGGGATGGCAAGGCTGACCTCGGCGATGATGTGGCTGACGAAGGACGGCGCCATCTGCCGGAAGATGATGCGCGGCTCGCTGGCGCCGTCCAGCCGGGCGGCGGTGACGAAATCCTCGGTGCGCAGCGACAGAAATCGGCCGCGGATCACCCGCGCCAGATTGGTCCAGCCGATCAGCGAGAGGATGATGGTGATGGCGAGATAGATGCGCAGCGGCGGCCAGTTGGTCGGCATGGCGGCGGCAAGGCCGAGCCAGAGCGGCGTGGTCGGCAGCGACAGAATGAACTCGATGACACGCTGGATGATGTTGTCGATCCAGCCGCCATAATAGCCGGAGATGCCGCCGAGAATGATGCCCAGCACCAGGCTCATCGCCACGCCGATCAGGCCGATCGACATGGAAATGCGGGTGCCGTAGATGATGCGGCTCAGCATGTCGCGGCCGAGCCGGTCGGCGCCGAACAGGTACATCGGGTCGCCTTTCTTCAGCGGCCCGAACAGCTTGGT
>JBGGNI010000028.1:0-14524 GCA_041287585.1 Xanthobacteraceae bacterium | reverse complement strand
CGGGCTGGTGCGCGACACCGTGATGCCGCAGCTCGCCCGGATCGGCTCGGAGCGCGAGGCCATGATCTGCCAGCGCGCCAGGATCGGCCGCGAGCGGTCGCCCTCGTCGGCGGCGAGCCGCAGATGGTCGATGAACAGCGAAAAGGCGGACAGCGTGAAATTGTCGGCCAGTATGAAGCCGACATTCAGCGCCGGCGCGGTGGTCGCGCGGGTTCGTATCGTATGCGGTCGTATCTCGTTCATGCCACGCTCCGCCGACGAGCATAGCAAATCGAAGGCCAGAATGCCCTCCCGCCCGGCGCCGCGGCTCCCGCAGACGCCGCCCGCGCGCTCTCAGCACTCCGGCAGATTGACCGCGAGGCCGCCCAGCGAGGTCTCTTTGTACTTCGACGCCATGTCGCGGCCGGTCTCGCGCATGGTGGCGATGACCTTGTCCAGCGAGACGATGTGGGTGCCGTCGCCGTGCATGGCGAGCGAGGCGGCGTTCACCGCGCTGATGGCCCCGAACGCATTGCGCTCGATGCAGGGCACCTGCACCAGGCCGGCTATCGGGTCGCAGGTCATGCCGAGATGGTGCTCCATGCCGATTTCGGCGGCATTCTCGATCTGCGCATTGCTGGCGCCCAGCGCGGCGGCAAGGCCCGCGGCGGCCATGGAGCAGGCGACGCCGACTTCGCCCTGGCAGCCGACCTCGGCGCCGGAGATCGAGGCGTTCATCTTGAACAGCGCGCCGATGGCGGTGGCGGTGAGCAGGAAAGCGCGCCGCCCCGCGGCGTCGGCGCCGAGGCAGTGGTCGCGATAATAGCGCAGCGTGGCCGGGGCAACGCCGGCTGCGCCATTGGTCGGCGCGGTGACGACGCGCCCGCCGGCGGCGTTCTCCTCGTTCACCGCGATGGCGTACAGGCTGACCCAGTCCATGATCTGGTGCGCGCTTGGCGTGTTGCTGGCGAGCAGCCGGTCGCGGATGGTCTTGGCGCGGCGGCGCACCTTCAGCCCGCCGGGCAGTTCGCCCTCATTGGCGATGCCGCGGTCGATGCAGCCCATCATCGCCGCCGTCACCCGCTCGATGTGCGCGTCGATCTCGGTGGCCGGGCGCAGTGCGATCTCGTTGGCCCATACGAGTTCGGCAATGGCCAGCCCGGCACCGTCGGCCAGCGCCAGCAGTTCGCGGGCGTTGCGGAACGGGTAGGGCACAGCGATGGCGGGCGGCGGCGCGGGCTGGCCGACCTCATCCTCGCGCACCACGAAGCCGCCGCCGATGGAGCACCAGCGCTGCTCGGCGAGCCGGGCGCCGCCGCGATCATAGGCGGACAGCACCAGAGTGTTGGGATGCTTGGGCGTTTCCGCCAGACCGTCGAAGACGATGTCGGTGCCGGCATCGAAGGCGATGGGGTGGCGGGCCAGCAGCATGAGCTGCCGCTCCGTCCGCACGGCGGCGACGATGATGTCGGCCTGCGCGGGGTCGACGGTGTCGGGCGCCTGCCCGGCAAGGCCGAGCATCACCGCCGTGTCGGTGCCGTGGCCCTTGCCGGTCCAGGCCAGCGAGCCGTGCAGGCCGACCGCGACCCGCGCGGCGCGGGCGAGCAGGCCGTCCGAATCCAGCGCCGCGACAAAGGCCAGCGCCGCCTTCATCGGCCCCACCGTGTGCGAGGAGGAGGGGCCGATGCCGATCTTGAACATCTCGAAGATGCTGATCATGGCGGCCCTCCCTGGGTGCCGGTGGGGGTTCTTTCCCTCTCCCGCCTGCGGGGTCGGAGGGGGAATTCCAGCTTGGCGCTACCGGAGCTTCCCCGGCGGTTCCCCCTCCCCGACCCTCCCCCGCACGCGGGAGAGGGAGCAGAAGGCTCACGCGAATTCGCGCCGCGCCTCGATCAGATAGCTCCACACATAGCTGGCGAACGACCGCCAGACATCGATCTCGAACGTCTCCGGCGCGGTGCGCAGCAGCACGATCTCCACCTTGCCGAGCACGGTGCGGGTGCACATGCCGACCGGAAAGGCATCGAGCGCGAGGTCCAGCGGGCAGCCCTGGTTCAGCACGAACGCGGCCTCCGGGCCAACAACTTCGATGCCGATGCTGCGCGCCCCGACATCTACCAGCGCATGGGGCAGGCCCGCGGTGGCCGCCTCGATGGCGGCGAACAGGGCAGGACCCTCGGCGTCCGGGGCGGTGAGCAGCCATTCGTCCGGGCCGAGCCACAGCGCGCGGCGCTCTCCGGCGGCGTCGAAGCGGCAGGCCTGGCGCGGCAGCGCAACGCCGAAGGCCTCGCCTGCCGGACCGATGGCGGCCTCGCGGCCGCGAAAGGCGAGCCGCGCCAGCTCCGGCAGCCGGCGCAGGGTGGCGGCCGGACCCGGCGCGGCGGGCAGGCCGTCCAGCGGGTGGGCGGTGGCGGATGCGAGATCAAGCATCGAGGCGTTCCCCCTTGGAATCGTAGAAGGCCGGCGCGGTGACTTCCACGGCGATGGCGCCCTTCGGCATCGGCACGAACAGCGTCTCGCCGATGCGCGCCCGCCCGCCCTTGACCAGGCCAAGCGCGATGGAACGGCCCAGCACGGCGCTGAAATAGGCCGAGGAGACATGGCCGAGCATCGGCACCGGCACTGGAGCGGTGGGGTCGGCGACGATCTGCGCGCCTTCCTCCAGCACGATCTGCCGGTCCAGCGGCAACAGGCCGACCAGTTGCTTGCGGTCCGGCGCGCTCATCGCCGGGCGGCTGAGGGAGCGTTTGCCGACGAAGTCCTTCTTGGCCTTGCCGACCGCCCAGCCGAGGCCGACATCGTCCGGCGTCGCGGTGCCGTCGGTTTCCTGGCCGACGATGATGTAGCCCTTCTCGGCCCGCAGCACATGCATGGTCTCGGTGCCGTAGGGGGTGATGCCGAAGGGCTGGCCGGCGGCAAAGATCGCCTCCCACACCGCGCGGCCATGGCTCGCCGGCACATTGACCTCGAAGCCGATCTCGCCGGTGAAGGAAACGCTGAACAGGCGGGTCGGCACGCCGCAGATGCGGCCTTCCTTCACGCTCATATGCGCCATGCCCTCGCGGGAGATGTCGATGCCCTCCAGCAGCGGGCCGAGCACCTCGCGGGCCTTGGGGCCCTGCACCGCGATCACCGCCCATTGCTCGGTGGTGGAGGCGAGCCACACATCGAGTTCCGGCCACTCGGTCTGGAGATAGTCCTCCATCATGTTCAGCACGCGCGGGGCGCCGCCGGTGGTGGTGGTGACGTGGAAGCGGTCGGGCGCCATGCGGCCGATGACGCCGTCGTCCAGCACGAAGCCGTCCTCGCGCAGCATCACGCCATAGCGCAGCCGGCCGGGCTCCAGCTTGGTCCAGGCATTGGTGTAGATGCGGTTCATGAACTCGGCGGCGTCCGGTCCGACGATCTCGATCTTGCCGAGAGTCGAGGCATCGAAAATACCGACCGAAGCCCGCACCGCCGTGCATTCGCGCGCCACCGCGGCGTGCATGTCTTCCCCAGGCTTGGGGAAATAATGCGCGCGCTTCCACAGCGCGACATCCTCGAACGCCGCGCCGTGCGCTTGCGCCCAGCCATGAATCGGCGTGGTGCGGGCGGGATCGAACAGGGCGCCGCGGGCCGCCCCGGCGAAGATGCCGAAGGTGGTGGGGGTGTAGGGCGGGCGGAAGGTGGTGAGGCCGATGGCCGGAACCGGGGTCTTCAACGCCTCGGACACGATACCGAGCGCGTTCATGTTCGAGGTCTTGCCCTGGTCGGTTGCCATGCCGGTGGTGGTGTAGCGCTTGATGTGCTCGATGGAGCGGAAGCCCTCGCGGGTGGCGAGCTTGAGGTCCTTCGAGGTGACGTCGTTCTGCCAGTCGACGAAGGCCTTGGTGAAGCTCGGATTGCGGTCGTGCGGCGTCGCGCCGATGAAGCCGTCGGTGCCGGTGTCCGAGGCTTGCGCGGCAAAGCTGCGCGCGGCTGCGGTGCCGAAGCCGGCGGCGGAGGCCGCCGCGGCGCCCTGAGTGTAGCCGTCCTCCAGTGCCGCCTTCAGCCCGAACACGCCGCGTCCGGCGCCGGCCGAGCGCTCGCGCTCCACCGAGGTGCCGGGAAGGTAGGATTGCAGCGCGGGGTCCCACGCCAGCTTGCCGCGCGACTGCGAGAACAGATGCACGCTCGGGGTGAAGCCGCCGGACATCAGCACCAGGTCGCAGGCGACCTGCTCGCCGGGCCGGACCGTGTCGCCGGCGACCTTGGAAAGCCGCGCGGACGACACCCGCAGCCGGCCGCCGGTGCCGGTGACGACGGTGCTTGGGCGCACATCGATGCCGGCGGCGAGCGCACGGGCCGCCCATTCGCCCTGCGGCGCCGGGCGCAGATCGGCAATGGCGGCGATTTCGACGCCGCCGGCGGCGAGTTCGATCGCCGAGCGGTAGCCGGCATCGCCGGCGGTGAACACCACCGCGCGGCGGCCGGGCTGCACGGCGTAGCGCGCAAGGTAGGTCCGCGCCGAATCCGCCAGCATCACGCCGGGGCGGTCATTGTCCGGGAACGCCAGCGGCCGCTCGATGGCGCCGGTGGCCAGCACCACCTCCGCGGCGCGCACCTGCCAGAGCCGCTCGCGCGGCAGGCCGGCGGCGGGGGAGGCGAGATGCTCGGTGACCCGCTCGGCCAGCGCCACCATATTGTGCGGGAAATAGCCGAAGGCGGTGGTGCGCGGCAGCAGCGTGACGTTGCCGCTCGCCTTCAGTGCCGCCAGCGTGTCGACGAGCCATTCGGCGCAGGGGCGGCCCTCGATGGTGCCGTCTATGTCCGCCAGCAGCGCGCCGCCGAGTTCGGCCTGCTCGTCGCACAGCATCACCCGCGCGCCGCTCTCGGCGGCGGCGAGCGCGGCCGCGAGGCCGGCCGGGCCGGCGCCGACCACCAGCACGTCGCAATGGGCGTAATGCTGGGTGTAGCGGTCAGGGTCCGGCAAGGTCGGTGCCACGCCGAGCCCGGCCATGGCGCGGATCTTCGGCTCGTAGAAGCGCTTCCAGGCGCCCGCCGGCCACATGAAGGTCTTGTAGTAGAAGCCGGCCGGCAGGAAGGGGGCGGCGAAGTCGTTCATCGCCCCGGCGTCGAAGGCGAGCGAGGGCCAGCGATTCTGGCTTTCCGCCTTCAGCCCGTCATAGAGTTCCACCTGGGTTGCGCGCAGGTTCGGCGTGGTGCGGGCGGCGTCGCGGGCGACGTTCACCAGCCCGTTCGGCTCGTCCGAGCCGGCCGAGACGATGCCGCGCGGGCGGTGATATTTGAACGAGCGGCCGACCAGGTGCACGCCGTTGGCCATGAGTGCCGAGGCCAGGGTGTCGCCTTCATAGCCGGCAAAGGACTTGCCGTCGAAGCGGAAGCTCACCGGCCGGCTGCGGTCGATGCGCCCGCCGGAGGAAACACGGAACGGGCCGCTCATCGGGCGATCTCCTGAACGTCGGGCCGCTTCTCGCCGGATTTGTAGGTGGCGACGAAGAAATCGCTGGTGGTGTCGCGCACCGCGTTGAAGAAGCGCCCGCAGCCGTTCAAATGCCGCCAGCGCTCGGCGTGCAGGCCCTTGGGGTTGGTGCGGTTGTAGAGAAAGTCGGCCCATTCGGCGTCCGACAGCGCGGCCGGGTCGGCCGGGCGGGCGATGTGCGCCTCGCCGCCGTAGCGGAACTCGATTTCCGGCCGCTTGCCGCAATAGGGGCAGTCGATGATCAGCATGTGCGTGCCCTCTCAGTGCGCCACGGCGGCGGCGGCGGCCTCGTCGATCATCACCCCGTCGCGGAAGCGTTCCAGAGAGAACGGCGCGTTGATCGGGTGCGGTTCGTCGTGGGCGATGGTGTGGGCGAAGACGTGGCCGGCGCCGGGGGTGGCCTTGAAGCCGCCGGTGCCCCAGCCGCAATTCACATACAGCCCCGAAACCGGCGTCTTGGCGATGATGGGCGAGCGGTCCGGCGTCACGTCGACGATGCCGCCCCAGTTGCGCAGCATGCGCAGCCGGCGGAACTGCGGCACAAGCTCGCAAATGGCGTCCAGCGTGTGGGTGGTGACATGCAGCGCGCCGCGCTGGGTGTAGCTGGTATAGGCGTCGGTGCCGGCACCGATCACCATCTCGCCCTTGTCGGACTGCGAGATATAGGCGTGGATGGTGTTGGACATGACGACGCAAGGGAATGCCGGCTTGACCGGTTCCGACACCAGCGCCTGGAGCGGGTAGCTTTCCAGCGGCATGCGCACCCCGGCGAGACTCATCACCACGCTGGTGTGGCCGGCGGCGGAAACGCCGATCTTCTTGGCGCCGATGAAGCCGCGCGAGGTTTCCACCCCCTCCACCGCGCCGGCGGCGTTGCGGCGGATACCGGTGACCTCGCAGTTCTGGATGATGTCGACGCCCAGCGAATCCGCAGCGCGGGCAAAACCCCAGGCCACCGCATCGTGTCGCGCCGTGCCGCCGCGCCGCTGCAGGGCGCCGCCGAGCACCGGGTAGCGCATGTTGGAAATGTTGAGCGGCGGGCAGAACGCCCGGCATTCCTCGGCGCTCAGCCACTCATTGTCGACGCCGTTCAGGCGGTTGGCGTGGACGTGGCGCTTGAAGCTCTGCACGTCGTGATGATTGTGCGCCAGCATCAGTACGCCGCGGGCCGAATACATCACATTGTAGTTGAGGTCCTGCGACAGGCCCTCCCACAGCTTCACCGAATGGTCGTACAGCGCCGCGCTCTGGTCGAACAGATAGTTGGAGCGCACGATGGTGGTGTTGCGGCCGGTATTGCCGCCGCCGAGCCAGCCGCGCTCGATGACCGCGATGCGGCGAATGCCGTGCTGCTTGGCGAGGTAATAGGCGCTCGCCAGGCCATGGCCGCCGGCGCCGACGATGATCACATCGTACTCGGGCTGCGGATCGGGGTTGCGCCATTGCGGCTGCCAGCCCTGGTGGCCGCCTAGGGCACGGCGCAGCAGCGCCAAGCCTGAAAATCTCTGCATCTGAGCCCCTCGGTACTGCCGACCGTCGCATGCTGTCCTGCCCGGCCAAATGGAGCGAGCACCGTTTCGGCAGTGCCGTTGTACGGATGCGACATCGTACGCCGTCCGTTGTCGCTTCGCGTCAGGAGGGGGGCTTCATGACCAAAACTTCATGTTCCGCAGCCGGGCGGCTAACCTTGCGGAAGCGGGAGCGCGGACCTAGCTGCCCCAGCAGACAGGAGAACCCGACCACCATGTTCGACACCCGCAACTTCGATGCCAAGCGTCTTCTCGACCAGTTCCTCGGCCCGCAGGGTGCCGGGCCCGGCGCTTCCGTGCCGCAGCCCTGGCAGGGTGGCCGCGCGCCGGCCGGTGGCGCCGACGATCTGATGTCCCGCGCCAAGGGGTTTCTCGGCGGGCAGGGCGGCTCGCTCGCCGGCGGCGCGGCGGCCGGTGCGCTGGTGTCCCTGGTGCTCGGCTCCAAGGGCGGGCGCAAGATCGCCAAGAATGCGGTGACCTTCGGCGGTCTCGCTCTGGTCGGCACGCTGGCCTACAAGGCCTATCAGAACTACCAGAGCGGCGCGGCTCCGGCCGAGGCTGCGGTGCCGCTGCCGGCCTCCGCACCCGCCCAATTGCCGCCGCCGGATTCGCCCTTCGCCGAGAGCCAGAGCGCCAAGGGCACGCTGCCGCGCACCCTGCTTCGGGTGATGATCGCTGCGGCGCTGGCCGACGGCCATCTCGATGCCGCCGAGCGCACCGCCATCACCGCCGAGCTGAATGCCCGACGCGATGGCGGCCTGAGCGATGCCGAGCGGTTCCTGACTGACGAGATCGCCAATCCGGCGAGCGTCGAGACCATTGCCCGCGAGGTGGCGAGCCCGGAAGAGGCCGCCGAGGTCTATATGGCGGCGCTGCTCGCCATCGATCCGGATTCGGCGTCAGAGCGGGCGTTTCTCGCCCGGCTGGCGCTGGCCCTGAAGCTCGATGCCGCGCTGACCCCGCATCTGGAAGCCGCCGCCCGCGCCGCGCGCGGCTGACGCTATCTGGCACGCCGGTTGCTGGTCCTGCCGCGCCGCCCAACGGGCGCGGAGGACCACAGCCATGGCCGAGCGGCCGCGCCCGCCGATCGACGACGCCGCGCCCTCGGGCGCCATTTCGGACGCCCCGTCCGAGGGGTTGTCCTTCGCCTATCGGTTCCGCGAGAGCGGCGCGGCCGAGACCGTCGAAGCCGCCGCGCTGGCGCAGGCGCTCGCGGAGCCCGGCGGCTGGATCTGGCTGCATCTCGACCTCGCCAACGACGCGGCGCGCCGCTGGGTGGCGCAGGCCGCACTGGTGCCCGCCGCCGGGCGCGAGGTGCTGCTCTCCCATGACGACCATGTGCGGCTGGCCCCGGTCGAAGGCGGCGTCGCCGGGGTGTTTGCCGATCTGCTGCGCGACAAGGTGGGCGAGGAGCGCGGGCTGGGCCGGCTGCGCTTCGTGCTGACCGAGCGGCTGGTGGTGAGCGGCCGGCGCGAAGCGCTAGGCTCGATCGCCCGCACCCTGGAATCGATCGGCCAAGGCCGGCGCTTCGTCGATGCGGCGGCGCTGCTGGAGGTGATCGTCGAGCATTTCGCGGACGCCGCCACCGCGGTGGCCGAGGAACTGGCCGATACGCTGGACGCCATCGAGGACGGGCTGCTGGACGAGCATCCGGGCGCGGAGCGCCGCAAGCTCGGCCCGGCGCGGCGCACCGCGGTGCGGCTGCACCGGCAGCTCTCTTCGCTGCGACTGCTGTTCCGCCGCTGGGCCAGCCCGCAGGCGAGTGCGCTGCCGGAGCGCCTGCAGCGCGCCGCCGGCCAGCTCGGCCAGCGGCTCGACGGGCTCGACCAGGAGGTGGTGGCGATCCAGGAGCGGGCGCGGCTGCTGCAGGAGGAGATCGCCGCCCGGATGGCGGCGGACACCAACCGGCACCTGTTCGCGCTGTCGCTGCTCACCACTTTCCTGCTGCCGCCGACGCTGATCGCCGGCGTGTTCGGCATGAACCTGCCGGACATGCCGTTCGCCCAGACCGCGGAAGGGTTCTGGATCGCCATCGCCGTGTCGGTCGGCTCGGGGGTGGTGGTCTATCTGCTGCTGCGCCTGCTGCGGGTGATGCGCTGAGGGGTGCGGCGCAGCATTATGGTTAAGCGTTAAGGTTAAGCGCTCATTAAACAATCGCTGCGATGGTCGTTCCACAGCAAGGCTGGCGTGCCCGTTGCCACCGGCCGCAATGAGGAAACGAACCCATGCGCCGCGTCGTCCTGCCCGCTTTGCTCAGCTTCGCCGCAATCGCCGCCAGCGGCGCCGCCCGGGCCGCGGACCTGCCGGCGCCCTACATCGCCCCGCCGCTCGAAGTGTCGGCCGCCGGCTGGTATCTGCGCGGCGATATCGGCTTCAGCAACCAGAAACTGGGCAGCCTGACCAGCGTCGAGGACAGCACCACCGATTTCACCTGGCTGGCGAACGAGTTCGACGCCGCGCCCATTTTCGGTGCCGGCGTCGGCTACAAGTTCAACGACTGGCTGCGCGTCGACGTCACCGGCGAATATCGCGGCAAGTCGAGCTTCAACGGCATGGACAGCTATGTCTATTGGGACGGCGACACCCCGGTGACGCGCACCAACCGCTACACCGCCGACAAGTCGGAATGGCTGTTCCTCGCCAACGCCTATCTCGATCTCGGCACCTGGTACAGCATCACCCCGTTCGTCGGCGCCGGCATCGGCGCCTCGCGCAACACCATCAGCGGCTACACCGACACCGATTCGACGCCCGGCTACGAGTCGTTCGGCTATGCGAACTCGGACTCCAAATGGAACTTCGCCTGGGCGCTCTATGCGGGTCTTGCCTACCAGGTGACGCCGAACTTCACCATCGAGTTCGCCTATCGCTATGTCGACCTCGGCGACGGCATCACCGGCGACGTGCGTGCCGCTGACGGCACGAGTTCCTACTACAACCCGGTATCGTTCAACGACATCACCTCGCAGGACTTCCGCCTCGGCCTGCGCTGGCTGCTGGGCGACGCCACGGTGGTGGAGGCCTATCCGGTGGTGCGGAAGGATTGAGTGTCTCCCGCGCCTTGCCCGGTGCATGAGACTCCAATTGACAGCATTGTGACCGCGAGTGATACGTGCAGCAGTTTTGCTGCCGGGACGAATACATACAGTTATTTTCATGGGCGGTTTTGATATTCTGATTTTACGATTCCTGAACGGAAGTTCAGGTTACTCAGAGAATTTCGATAAATTTATGTTTTTGTTGTCTGGCAATTATTTATACAAAGGCGTATTTTTGATGTTGTTGTTTTGGTACTTATGGTTTTCTGAATTAAATGCCAGGCAAATAGTTCGAATTAATCTGATTTCCGCGGTAGCTGTTGCCGCATTGGCTATCCTCGTCGGCCGAACGCTTTCCAATCTTTTGCCGTATAGACCCAGGCCGATTCATACGCTGGGGCTCGATATCAACCATCCGATCGGCATGCCGATGAACACGCTTGCCAACTGGAGTTCGATGCCAAGCGATCACGCTGTTTTATTCTTTACGCTTGCTGCATGCTTCTGGATGGTGAATCGTACGATAGGGACGATTGCATTTCTCCATGCGCTTCTGATTATCTCTCTGCCCCGCGTGTATCTGGCTCTGCATTATCCGAGCGATATCTTGGTGGGCGCTTTACTTGGAATTATACTTGCAGCCTTGCTGCTCAAACCACTGGCAGGCGTGGTCGAGCGGTTGCAGATACTCCGCTTTGAGGCATCGTTCCCGCAATTGTTTTATCCGGCGATGTTTCTCGTTACGTTTGAGATTGCGTCGATGTTCGACAGCGTGAGGTCGCTTCTGCGCTCGACCACGGAGGTCGTCGGGTTCGTCTCGGGGTAGGGCGCCCCGGAGCGTTCGGCGTACCGTAATGGCGAGCAAGCTCGGTCTGCGTCTGCGGGTAATCGCTGCCGCCTCTTGCGCTCGTCCGGGGCTTCCGCTACATGCCGCGGCGGGACACCCCTCCCCAACGAGGGGCTTCCATCTGAGAGGATGGCTATCATGACGACGACCCTTCCGGCTTTGAAGCCGGCCAACCCCAATTTTTCGTCCGGCCCTTGTGCCAAGCGTCCCGGCTGGTCGCTGGATGCGCTCCGCGGTGCACCGCTCGGCCGCTCGCACCGCGCCAAGGTCGGCAAGGCGAAGCTCAAGCGCGCCATCGACCTTACCCGCGACGTTCTCAAGGTTCCCGCCGGCTACCGCATCGGCATCGTGCCGGCGTCCGATACCGGCGCCGTCGAGATGGCGCTGTGGTCGCTGCTCGGCGCGCGGCCGGTCGACATGCTGGCGTGGGAGAGCTTCGGCGAGGGCTGGGTGACCGATGTCGCCAAGCAGCTGAAACTGAAAGACGCCCGCATTCTCAAGGCCGGCTACGGCGAACTGCCGGACCTCAAGGCGGTGAATTTCGACCATGACGTGGTCTTCACCTGGAACGGCACCACCTCCGGCGTGCGGGTGCCGAATGGCGATTGGATCGCCGCGGATCGCGCCGGGCTGACCATTTGCGACGCCACCTCGGCCGCCTTCGCGCAGGACCTGCCGTTCGAGAAGCTCGATGTCGTCACCTTCTCCTGGCAGAAGGTGCTGGGCGGGGAAGCCGCGCACGGCATGCTCATTCTCTCGCCCCGCGCCGTCGAGCGGCTGGAGAGCTACGTGCCGGCCTGGCCGCTGCCGAAGATCTTCCGCATGACCAAGGGTGGCAAGCTGATCGAAGGCATATTCGAGGGCGAGACCATCAACACGCCGTCCATGCTGTGCGTCGAGGACTATGTCGACGCGCTGGAATGGGCGGTCGCGGTGGGTGGGCTCGACGGGCTGCGCGCCCGCTCGGACGCCAATTTCAAGGTGCTGGCCGATTGGGTCGCCGCCAGCCCCTGGGCCGGCTTCCTCGCTCGCGTGCCGGAAACCCGCTCCAACACCAGCGTCTGCCTGGTGGTGACCGATCCGGCCGTGCTGGCCTTGCCGGCCGACCGGCAGGCGGCCTTCGCCAAGGCGATAGCCGCGGCGCTGGAGAAGGCAGGCGTCGCCTATGACATCGGCGCCTATCGCGACGCCCCGCCCGGCCTGCGGATCTGGGCCGGCGCCACGGTGGAGGCGGCCGATCTTGCCGCGCTGCTGCCCTGGCTCGACTGGGCGTTCGCCGACGCCAAGGCCGGCCTCGCGATTGCCGCCTGAAGGCGGCTGCGCTCCCCGTTTTTCGCAGACGCCCTGCCCGGGAACAGCCCTGGGCATGACGGCGCGCATATCCTTTCATGACGTCACACAGGAGCCCGCTCATGGCCCCCCGCGTACTCATTTCCGACGCCCTTTCCCCCGCCGCCGTCCAGATTTTCAAGGATCGCGGCATCGAGGTCGATTTCCAGCCGAACCTCGGCAAGGACAAGGACAAGCTCGCCGAGATCATCGGCAACTATGACGGCCTCGCCATCCGCTCGGCGACCAAGGTGACGCCGAAGATCCTCGCCAATGCGGTGAATCTGAAAGTGATCGGCCGCGCCGGCATCGGCGTCGACAATGTCGACATCCCGGCCGCCACCGCCAAGGGCGTGATCGTGATGAACACGCCGTTCGGCAATTCCATCACCACCGCCGAGCACGCCATCGCCATGATGTTCGCGCTGGCCCGCGAAATCCCTGCCGCGGATGCCTCCACCCAGGCCGGCAAGTGGGAGAAGAACCGCTTCATGGGCGTGGAGCTCACCTCCAAGACGCTCGGCATCATCGGGTGCGGCAATATCGGCTCGATCGTCGCCGACCGGGCGCTCGGCCTGAAGATGAAGGTGGTGGCCTACGACCCCTTCCTCAGCCCGGAACGGGCGCTGGACCTCGGGGTTGCGAAGGTGGAGCTCGACGAATTGCTGGCGCGGGCCGATGTCATCACGCTGCACACGCCGCTGACCGAGAAGACGCGGAACGTGCTGTCCGCCGAGGCGCTGGCCAAGGCGAAGAAGGGCGTGCGCATCGTCAATTGCGCCCGCGGCGGTCTGGTCGACGAGGCGGCGCTGCGTGCGGCGCTGGATTCGGGCCATGTCGCCGGCGCCGCCTTCGACGTGTTCGTGACCGAGCCGGCCACCGAGAACCCGCTGTTCGGCCATCCGAACGTGATCTGCACGCCGCATCTGGGTGCCGCCACCAGCGAGGCGCAGGAGAATGTCGCGCTCCAGGTCGCCGAGCAGATGAGCGATTATCTGCTGCGCGGCGCCATCTCCAACGCGGTGAACTTTCCCTCCATCACCGCGGAAGAGGCGCCGAAGCTGAAGCCGTTCATCGAGCTGGCCGAAAAGCTCGGCTCGTTCGCCGGCCAGCTCACCGAGACCGACATCAAGACCGTGCGCATCATTTATGAGGGCGCGGTCGCGGAACTCAAGATCAAGGCGCTGACCTCGGCCGCCATTGCCGGCCTGCTGCGTCCGGCCCTGCAGGACATCAATGTGGTGTCCGCCCCCAGCATCGCCAAGGAGCGCGGCATCGTGGTGGAGGAGGTGACGCGCGATGTCGCCGGCGATTATGAGAGCCTGATCACCCTCACCGTGGTCACCGACAAGATGGAGCGCTCGGTCGCCGGCACGGTGTTCGCCGATGGCCGGCCGCGCATCGTCGACATCAAGGGCATCAAGGTCGATGCCGAGTTCGCGCCGTCGATGATCTATGTGACGAACGAGGACAAGCCGGGTTTCATCGGCCGCTTCGCCAGCCTGTTGGGCGATGCCGGGGTCAACATCGCCACCTTCGCGCTCGGCCGCGACCGCCAGGGCGGCGATGCCATCGCGCTGGTGGAAGTCGACGGCAAGGTGCCGGCCGACATCCTCGCCAAGGTGCAGGCGCTGCCGCAGGTGAAGCAGGCACGGCCGCTGGTGTTTTGAGACAGGTCTCGTCAACCCGCAACGGCCGTGAGGCGGTTTGCGGGTTGACGGCGCCTTTTCAGCTTTTGCGGGGCCCATCGGCTTTGACGGACAGTGCGGGTTGGGCGATCATTGCCGACCTTGTGAGAAAGGCTTTGCCCGTGCGCATCATTGTAGCTCGTGCCTTATGGGATACTGAAGCGCAGGTCTGGAGCAGCGTCGTCGAAGAATTGAGCATCTTCACCGAGGCGCCGTCGATCGAAGCGTTGCGCGATCGCCTGAAGCTGATCGTTCCCGACGTACTCGAAGATATGGGCGAGACCAACGGCGAGATCTCCATCGAGATCATCGCCCATGTATCCGACCAGGTTAAGCTCGCTGCAGCATGAGCGGCTTCTGGCCGGATCTGCGCCGCATCCTCATGGATAATGGCTGGGAGCTTTTGCGCAGCGCCAAAGGTGACCATGTCGTGTGGTGGCACCCGGAAACCAGCCGGAAGATCACCATCGACCCTGGAACGAAGTCACGCCACACCGCAAACGGTATCCTGAAGGAGGCCGGCTTGCCCAAGGCGTTCTGATCACCCCGGAAACGACGCTCGCGGCAGCTTGGCGGCGGCCTTGGACAGCGTGACGATGCGCGACCAGTCGCCGCTCGCCACCGCGTCGTTCGGGCAGACCCAGGAGCCG
>JBGGNI010000027.1:0-30225 GCA_041287585.1 Xanthobacteraceae bacterium | reverse complement strand
AGGCTGGCGGCCGGCGTGGTGTGCGCCGGCGGCTGCCTCGGCATTCTCATTCCGCCCAGCGTGATGCTCATCCTCTACGGCGCCACCGCCGGCGTGTCGGTGGTGAAGCTCTATGCCGCCGCCTTCATTCCGGGGCTGATGCTGGCCGGCATGTACATGGTGTATGTGGTGATCCGCGCCATGCTCAATCCGAGCCTCGCGCCGAAGCTGCCGGCAGCGGAACGCAATGTGCCCACCGCCACGATCATATGGGCGCTGCTCACCTCGTTCGTCCCGCTCGTTCTGCTCATCTCCTCGGTGCTGGGCTGCATCATCTTCGGGCTGGCCACGCCGTCCGAGGCCGCCGCCATCGGCGCCACGGGCGCGGTGCTGCTGGCGCTGGCCTACCGCACCTTCAGCTTCCAGAAGCTGAAGGACTCGGTGTTCCTCACCGCCCGCGCCTCCGCCATGGTGTGCTGGCTGTTCGTCGGCTCGGCGGTGTTCTCCGCGGTGTTCGCGCTGCTCGGCGGCCAGCATGTGGTGGAACAGTTCATCCTGTCGCTCAATCTCGGCCCCATCGGCTTCCTGCTGCTCACCCAGGCCATCATCTTCGTGCTGGGCTGGCCGCTGGAATGGACCGAGATCATCGTGATCTTCCTGCCCATCTTCCTGCCTTTGCTGGACAATTTCGGCATCGACCCGATTTTCTTCGGCGTGCTGGTGGCGCTCAACCTACAAACCTCCTTCCTGTCGCCCCCCGTCGCCATGGCGCCGTTCTACCTGAAGGGCGTGGCGCCCAAGCATGTGTCGATCGACGAGATCTTCGCCGGCGTCATGCCGTTCCTCGCCATCGTCGTGTTCGCCATGGTGCTGCTCTACGTCTTCCCCGGCATCGCGCTGTGGCTGCCGAACGCGCTTTACGGCGGGTGACGGCGGCCGACAGGCGACACGAAAACCACTCGACAGCGCCGCGGGGCGGCGCATAAACGGGGCATGAGCACCGCGCCCCTCTTCACCATCGGCTATGAGCAGGCCACCATCGCCTCGGTGCTGGATGCGCTGGCCGCCGCCAATGTCGGACTGCTGGTCGATGTGCGGGCGGTCGCCGCCTCGCGGCGGCCGGGCTTTTCCAAGCGGCAGCTCGCCGCCGGGCTGGATACGCGCGGCATTCCCTATCTCCATCTGCGCGGCCTCGGCACCCCAGCTGAAGGGCGGCAGGCGGCGCGGGCCGGGCGCTATGACGAGCTGCGCCGCATCTATGACGCCCACCTCGCCACCCCGACCGCGCGCGAGCAGCTCGACGAGCTCACCGCCCTCGCCGGGGCGGGCCGGCGCGTGTGCCTGTTGTGCTTCGAGCGCCACCCGGAGCACTGCCACCGCCAGCAGATCGCCGAGCTGGTGTGCGAGCGCACCGGCGTGCCGGTGGAACATCTGGCCGCGGCGCCGCTGTTCTGAACGCCCCGGCACAGACGTAACAACCTGAGATTGATTCATTTCGAATCAGCATCAAAATACCTCTCGTGAGTTGGTTGTACGCAATCGGAGCGACGTGGTCGGATACGCCTTCTGATTGGGAAACCAAGGCCGAAGGTTGAACCCCACCGCAACGAGCGCGTGCCGACATCTGGCCCTGGCCCTTGTGCCGGCTTGCCTCGTCGCCGCTCTGGCCCACGCCGGACTGGACGCGGGGGCGCCCGAGGACACGCTGGACGCGCTCACGAACAGGTTGTATTTCTATTCCGGGTTGGATGTTGCGCGCGACAGCGCCTATGCCTGGGCCGGCACCGCCTGGGCGCCGTTCGCACCCATGGACCGCGACGGGTTTCGGCTGCGGGTGCAGGGCGGCGGCGGGCGCTATCGCTACCGCACCGACTTTGTCGCCGGCGGCTGGAACATGGCCAGCACGGTGGATGGCGAGTTGCTGGCGGGATGGCAGTTCCTGTCCGGCGGCGCCGCGCTGGCGCTTTATGGCGGCATCAACGTCACCAGCGACCTGCTCGACCACCCGGACCCTTCGAACCCGGACCAGGGCACGCATTTCGGCGGCAAGGCGGTGGCCGAGTTGTTCCTGAAGCCAGCGGCGGGCTGGGTCGCCACCGCCGCGGCCAGCTTCTCCACCGCCAACCTCACCACGACGCTGCGCGGCACGCTGGCGCGCCAGTTCGGCCCGGTCGAGCCGGGCCAGATGGAGCTTGGTGTCGAGACCAGCTTCTATTCCGACCGCCTGTCGCAGGAGGCGCGGCTCGGCCTGTTCGTCGCTGCCCCGCTGCTCGGCCGCACCTTCCGGCTCGCCGGCGGCCTGCTGTGGAGCGACGACAGCGATTCCGGCCTGTATGGCACGCTGTCGCTGTACGTGCCGTTCTGAACGGCATTAGGCGTCCTCGGCCCTCATGCTCTCCAGCGCCTCGGACGCGTCGATATCCGCGCTCTCGGCCAACAGATGCAGCCGCACCAGCTCCAGCCCATCCGGGGTATCGATATCGGTGAAGGCCGCCTCGTCCTCCACCGGCACCGCGACGATCTCGCCGGCATGGCTATCGGCCACGCTGCGCGCGCCGGCGTCGCCGGAGAGGCTCTCCAGCGCGGCGAAGAAGCGGCGCGGCCACACCAGCGGGTTGCCGCGCTGCCCCGCCCGCATCGGCGCGGCAATGGCGCCGCCGGGCACCGAAAGCGCGGCCTGCGCCAATTGGTCGATCAGCGCCGCCTCCACCAGCGGCATGTCGCCGAGCAGCACGGCGACCGCTTCCGCCGCGCCCGGCAGCGCCGCCAGCCCGGCGCGCAGCGAGGTGGACAGCCCGGCCGCGTGATCGGGATTGTGGATGAAGCCGACATCGAGCCCGGCCAAGGCGCCTTGCACCTCCTCCGCCGCAAAGCCGGTGACCACCAGCACCGGCCGCAACTGCGAGGCCAGCGCCGCGCGCGCCACGCGGCGCACCACCGGCTCGCCGCACAGATCCGCGGTGAGCTTGTTGGCCTGCGGCAGCCGGGTGCCGTGGCCGGCCGCGAGAATGAGGATGGCTGCGTTCATGCCGCGCGCTCCTGTGCCGGCGCCGGCCGCCGCAGCGCCGCCACCAATTCCGCCAGTATGGAGACCGCAATCTCGGCCGGGCTGACAGCGCCGATATCAAGGCCCACCGGCCCGCGAATGCGCCCCAGCGCCTCCGGCCGCACCCCCAGGCCCGCCAGCCGCGCCAGCCGGCCGGCGTGGCTTTTGCGCGAGCCCAGCGCACCGACATAGAAGCAGCCGCGCGCCAGCGCCTCCGCCAGCCCCGGATCGTCGATCTTCGGGTCGTGGCTCAGGGCGACGAAGGCGGTGAAGCCGTCCAGTGCCAGCGCCGGCAGCACCTGGTCCGGCCAGGCGGCGTGCAGATCGGCATCGGGAAAGCGCTGCGCGGTCGCAAAACCGGTGCGCGGATCGACGATGGTCACCGCAAAGCCCGCCAGCCGCGCCATCGGCGCCAGCATCTGCGAGATGTGCACCGCACCGGTCACCACCAGCCGCGGCGGCGGCACCTGCACCGTGAGGAACACCCGCTCGCCCGCGGCCGCCATGCCGCTGCGCCCGGTGCGCAAAGCTTCCGCCAGCACCGCGGCCAGCGGGTCCGCCGGTGCCTGCGCCGCCGTCACCAGGCGCTGGGCGCCGCTCGACAGATCGGTCACCAGCACGCAGGCCCGCCGGGCGGCGCGCTCCGCGTTCAAGGCGTGCAGCAGGGCGACGTCCATGCTAGGCGACCTTTTCGACATAGACGGCGATGCGCCCGCCGCAGGACAACCCGACCTGCCAGGCGGTCTCGTCGGCGACGCCGAACTCCAGCAGGCGTGGCCGGCCGTCGGCAATCACCTCGGCCGCCTCCGCAACCACCGCGCCCTCGACGCAGCCGCCCGAGACCGAACCGAGAAACGTGCCCGCGCTGTCGATCGCCAGATGGCTGCCCACCGGCCGCGGCGCCGAGCCCCAGGTCTCCACCACGGTGGCGAGCGCCACCGCCCTGCCCTCGCGGCGCCAGCGCTCGGCCGCGTCGAGCGGGTCTTCCGGCCCGCGCTCCGGTTCGCCTGCCATATCCGCCTCCGTGCGCATCGGCCTCAGCTTAGCGCAGTTCCAAGCGCAGCCGACATCACCATTATCGATGAAACACATTTAGCCTTTCGATCGAATTGTGTCCGGTGCGTGGCCGCGCTAAGACTCACAGGCACCGCCTAGCGTGGAGTCACGAACACAAATTGGGCAACCAGCCCAAGCGACCCCGGGCGGCGCAACCGGCGAGGGGAGCCGATCGACCTCATGGATGTATTTCTGCAGCAACTGATCAATGGGCTGACGCTCGGCTCGATCTACGGTCTGATCGCCATCGGCTACACCATGGTGTTCGGCATCATCGGCATGGTGAATTTCGCCCATGGCGACGTGTTCATGGTGTCGACCTTCATCGCGCTGGTGTGCTTTCTGTTTCTCACCACCGTCATCGGCATCAGCTCGGTGTTCGTGGCGCTGGCCATCGTGCTGGTGGTGGCGATGTTCTTCACATCGCTCACCAGCTGGGCCATCGAGCGCATCGCCTATCGCCCGCTGCGCGGCTCCTTCCGCCTCGCTCCGCTGATTTCGGCGATCGGCATGTCGATCTTCCTGGCCAACTTCGTCCAGGTCGCCCAGGGCCCGCGCAACAAGCCGATCCCCCCGATGATCCCGGATGTCATCGTGCTGATGGACAACGGCACCTACCAAGTCACGCTGGCCTGGAAGCAGATCATCATCATGGCGGTGACGGCGCTGCTGCTGGCCGGCTTCTGGTATCTGGTGCAGAAGACCTCGCTCGGCCGGGCGCAGCGCGCCTGCGAGCAGGACCGCAAGATGGCGGCGCTGCTCGGCATCAATGTCGACCACACCATCTCGCTCACCTTCGTCATCGGCGCCGCCTTGGCCGCCGTCGCCGGGGTGCTGTACCTGATGTATTACGGCGTCGCCAATTTCGCCGATGGCTTCGTGCCGGGGGTCAAGGCGTTCACCGCCGCCGTGCTGGGCGGCATCGGCTCGCTGCCGGGCGCGGTGCTGGGCGGGCTGCTCATCGGCCTCATCGAAACCCTGTGGTCGGCTTATTTCTCCATCGAGTACAAGGATGTGGCGGCGTTCTCGATCCTCGCCATCACGCTGATCTTCCTGCCCCAGGGCCTGCTCGGCCGCCCGGAAGTGGAGAAGGTGTGACATGGTGGCGGACGTCGGCAATCCGCCGGCCGCGGCCGGCGCGCGCGCCGTGCCGGCGAGCAATCTCGGCCCGGCGCTCAAGGACACGCTGTTCGCCGGCCTGGTGACGCTCGGCCTGATCGGGCCGCTGGTCGGCTTCGAGACCCGTGTCGGCCAGGGCGAAGGGCCGAGCGCGCTCGGCCTCGGCTACCGGCCGGGCCTGGTGGCGGCCATGGTCGCCATCGTCATGGTCGGCCGGCTGCTGCTGAACCTCACCCTCTGGTCGCCGAACCGGGTGGTGCGCACCAATACCGGCCCCACTTTGTTCGACCGGCTCGGCACCCGGCTCGGCCCGGCGGTAAAGCCGGCGCTGATCGCCTTCGCCGTGGCGTTTCCTCTGCTGGCGCCGCTGGTGTTCGGCGGGCTGACGGAGAGCCGCTATGCCGTCGACCTCGGCATCCTCATCCTCACTTATGTGATGCTGGGCTGGGGGCTGAACATCGTGGTCGGGCTCGCCGGGCTCTTGGACCTCGGCTATGTCGCCTTCTACGCGGTCGGCGCCTACACCTATGCGCTGCTCGCCACCTCCCAGCCGATCAACGATTTCTTCGCCGCCCTGGTCGGCGAGACCTTCTGGGCGAGTTGGGCGTTCTGGATCTGCCTGCCGATGGCCGGGCTGTTCGCCGGCCTGTGGGGCAGCATTCTCGGCTTCCCGGTGCTGCGGCTGCGCGGCGACTATCTCGCCATCGTCACGTTGGCGTTCGGCGAGATCATCCGGCTGGTGCTGATCAATTGGGTGGACTTCACCGGCGGCGGCGCCGGCGTCGCCTCCATCCCCCGCGCCACCTTCTTCGGCATACCGTTCAATGCCAATGAGGACGGCTTCGCGGCGCGCTTCGGGCTGGAATTCAACCCGATGCACCGCATCATCTTCCTGTACTTCGTCATCCTCGCTCTGGCGCTCATCACCGCCTTCGCCACCAACCGCATGCGCACGCTCCCGGTCGGCCGGGCCTGGGAAGCGCTGCGCGAAGACGAGATCGCCTGCCGCTCGCTCGGCATCAACACCACCAACACCAAGCTCACCGCCTTCTCCACCGGCGCCATGTTCGGCGGCTTCGCCGGCTCCTTCTTCGCCGTGCGCGCCGGCTTCGTGTCGCCGGAGAGCTTCACCTTCATGGAATCGGCCGTCATCCTCGCCATTGTCGTGCTGGGCGGCATGGGTTCGCAGATCGGCGTGGTGGTGTCGGCCACGGTGATGATCGGCGGCATGGAGATGCTGCGCAATCTCGGCTTCCTGAAGCAGGTGTTCGGCGAAAGCTTCGATCCCAGCCTCTACCGCATGCTGCTGTTCGGCTTCGCCATGGTCGCCATCATGGTCTGGCGCCCGCGCGGCCTGGTCTCCACCCGCGAGCCCACCGTGTTCCTGAAGGAGAGCAAGGCGGTTTCCGGCAGCCTCGTGAAGGAGGGCCACGGCTGATGAACGCCTCGGTGCCTCGCTGGGAAGCCGACCCCGTCCTTTCGGTGCAGCATGTCTTCATGCGCTTCGGCGGGCTGATTGCCGTCAACGACCTGAGCTTCGAGGTCGGGCGCGGCGACATCACCGCCTTGATCGGCCCGAACGGCGCCGGCAAGACCACCGTGTTCAACTGCATCACCGGCTTCTACAAGCCGAGCGAAGGCCGGCTGGTGCTGTCCCACGGCCGCGGCGCGCGCGACGAAGAGGTCGCGGTGCTCACCGGCAATGGCGAGCGCGCGCTGGTGACGCCGGACTCCGCGCTGTACCTGCTGGAGCGCATGCCGGACTACCGGGTCTCGGCCGAGGCCAAGGTGGCGCGCACCTTCCAGAACATCCGGCTCTTCACCGGCATGACCGTGCTGGAGAACCTGATGGTCGCCCAGCACAATGCGCTGATGGCGGCCTCCGGCTACTCGCTCAAGGGCCTCATCGGCTTGCCGAGCTTCCGCCGCGCCGAGCGGTCCGCCATCGAGAAAGCGAAATACTGGCTGAACCTGGTCGGCCTGATGGAGCGTGCCGACGATCCCGCCGGCGACCTGCCCTATGGCGCCCAGCGCCGGCTGGAGATCGCCCGCGCCATGTGCACCGAGCCGATCCTGCTCTGTCTGGACGAGCCGGCCGCCGGGCTGAACCCGCGCGAGAGCCTGGAACTCAACGCCCTGCTGCGCACGGTGCGCGCCGAGCACGGCACCTCCATCCTGCTCATCGAGCACGATATGAGCGTGGTGATGGAAATATCCGATCATGTCGTGGTGCTTGACTACGGCATCAAGATTTCCGACGGCACGCCGGATGCGGTGAGGAACGATCCCCGCGTCATCGCCGCCTATCTCGGCGTCGACGAGGACGCGGTGGAAGAGGTCGCGGCCGAAATCGGCGAAGCGTCGGAGGCCAGGACGTGAGCACCGCCGTGAGCACCGCCGTGAGCGAAGCCGCCTCCCCGCCCCCGATGCTGTCCGTGCGCGGGGTCAAGACCTTCTACGGCAACATCATGGCGCTGAAGGGCGTCGATGTGGATGTGAAGCAGGGCGAGATCGTCACCCTGATCGGCTCGAACGGCGCCGGCAAGTCGACGCTGATGATGACCATCTTCGGCCAGCCCCGTGCCCGCGAAGGCGCCATCCTGTTCGAGGGCCGCGACATCACCGCGATGCCGACCCACGAGATCGCCCGGCTGCGCATCGCGCAATCGCCGGAGGGCCGGCGCATCTTCCCGCGCATGACGGTGTATGAAAACCTGCAAATGGGGGCGTCGATCGACGACTTCGCCCATTTCGATGCCGATCTGGAGCGGGTGTTCCATCTGTTTCCGCGCCTCAAGGAGCGCATCGGCCAGCGCGGCGGCACGCTGTCCGGCGGCGAGCAGCAGATGCTCGCCATCGGCCGGGCGCTGATGAGCCGGCCGCGCCTGCTGATGCTGGACGAGCCCTCGCTCGGCCTGGCGCCGCTGATCGTGAAGCAGATCTTCGACGCCATTCGCGAGCTCAACCGCAGCGAGGGGCTCACCGTGTTCCTGGTGGAGCAGAACGCCTTCCATGCCTTGAAGCTGGCGCATCGCGGCTATGTGCTGGTCAATGGCACCGTCACGCTGTCCGGGGCCGGGCGGGAGCTGCTGGAGCGCCCGGAAGTTCGCGCCGCCTATCTGGAAGGCGGGAGGCACTGATGGCCGCACATCTGTCGCGCACCCTCATCGCCCGCGGCGACCCCGGCAGCCTCGCGGTTGTCGCACCTCTGGCGGTGGTCGCGGCGGTGTTTGCCGCGGCGGTGTTCTGGCCGGAGCTGGTGGTGGAGGTGTCGCGCGGCGACTTCGCGCTGGTCACCGTGCTGCTCGGCGGCGGCGCGGCCTGGCTGTCCGGCCGCGCCATCGCCGGCACCTGGCGGCCCTATCGCCAGACGCTGGTCTATGCCGTACTGCTGGGCTGCATCGTGCGCTTCTTCCACTTCGCGCTGTTCGAAGGCACGCTGCTGTCGCTGCCGCATTTCCTCACCGACACCGCCTTCCTCATCGCGGTTTCCACCTTGGGCTTCCGCTCGCAGCGGTCGGAGCAGATGTCGGCCCGCTATGGCTGGCTGTTCGCCAAGGCCGGGCAATTCGGCTGGCGGGCCCACGCCGGCAAGGACGACACCAAATCGACGGCGCAATGATCGGCTCGCGCATCGACTTCCGCACGGAAAACGGCATGATGGCGCCGCTGGGGGCCGCCATCGTGCCGAGACGGCAGCACTATCCAAGGCTCAACACTCAGGAGAGACGTTCATGAAGAAACTGCTCTTTGCCGGCATCGCGATCGGCGCCTCGCTGGCGCTCGCGCTCCCGGCTTCGGCACAGGTGAAGGTCGGCGTCGCCGGACCGATCACCGGCGCCAATGCCACCTTCGGCGCCCAGCTCAAGAACGGCGCCGAACAGTGGGTGGCCGATGTCAACGCGTCCGGCGGCCTGATGGGCAAGCAGCTCGAGCTGTCGGTCGGCGACGATGCCTCCAAGCCCGAACAGGGCGTTTCGGTTGCCAACAAGTTCATCTCCGACGGCGTGAAGCTCGTCATCGGTCATTTCAACTCGGGCGTCTCGATCCCGGCCTCCGAGCAGTATGCCGAAGCCGGCGTCCTCGCCATCTCCCCGGCTTCGACCAACCCGAAGCTCACCGAGCGCGGCCTGTGGAACGTCGCCCGCACCTGCGGTCGCGACGACCAGCAGGGTGCCGTGGCCGGCGCCTACATCGTCAAGAACCTGAAGGGCAAGAAGATCGCCATCGTCCACGACAAGACCCCCTACGGCAAGGGTCTGGCCGACGAGACGCAGAAGGCGATGAACAAGGGCGGCGTCAAGGAAGTCGTCTATGAAGGCATCAATCCGGGCGAGAAGGACTACTCGGCCCTGGTCTCGAAGCTGAAGGCGGCCGGCGTCGACGTGCTTTATTTCGGCGGCCTGCACACCGAGGCCGGCCTGCTGGTGCGCCAGATGCGCGACCAGGGCATGAAGACCGTGCTGTTCTCCGGCGACGGCATCACCGACAAGGAGTTCTGGACCATTGCCGGTCCCGGCGCCGAAGGCACGCTGATGACCTTCGGCCCCGATCCGCGCAAGAACCCGGCCGCCGCCGACGTGGTCGCCAAGTTCAAGGCCAAGGGCATCGATCCGGAAGGCTACGTGCTCTATTCCTACGCCGCCGGCCAGGTGATGCAGCAGGCCGCCGAGGTCACCAAGTCGACCGACCCCAAGAAGATCGCCGACTACATCCACTCCGGCAAGCCGTTCAAGACCGTGCTCGGCACGCTCAACTTCGACAAGAAGGGCGACCGCACCAACCTCGACTACGTGCTCTATGTGTGGAAGGACGGCGGCTACACCGAAATGTAAGCCCCTGCGCGGGCCTGCGCCCACGCGCGCTGCCGCACAGCAAAACGAAAGGCCCGCCGGTTCGCCGGCGGGCCTTTTTCGTTTGCGGGCTGCTGCCGTGTTTTGCTGCTTTGCAACAAAGGGGCGTTGAACCGCGCCCGACGCGCCCTAGTTCGTGTCGGGAAACGCCGTGAGGGCCGTGCCGCGCGCGCTCATCGCACGACCTGAATAGCTGCGGCAGAAGGAGAGATCGTATTGGTTGCTGCGACGCACCCCATGCCGGGCCACGCCCCGCAGAACATTCCGGCGCTCAACGGCCTGCGCGGCATCGCCTGCCTGATGGTTGCGGTAAGCCACGCGACCGGCCTGCTCCAGCAGCCGGACTACGCCATTGCCGGAACGATGGGGGTGATGCTGTTCTTCGCGCTCAGCGGCTTCCTGATGTTCTTCCTCTACAGCGAGACCGAGTTCACCACGCGCAGCGCCTTCGCCTACATCGTCGCCCGCATCGCCCGTATCGCGCCGATCTACCTCGTGGTGGTGATCTCCGCCTATCTTATCTACGGCTACATCGACGCCGGCTATCCGCACCGGATCGACGACGGCAATGTACTGCGGCACCTGCTGTTCGCCGGCAATGTCTCGATCTTCTGGTCTGTGCCGCCGGAGGTGCAGTTCTACGGCGTTTTCCTCATCTTCTGGGCGTCGTTGACCAGCCTCCTGTGGCGGGCCAATGCGGCGCCGCTCCTCGCCTTCGGCGCGGTCTGCCTCGTGGTCCTCACTTTGCAACAGAAATACTCCGGCACCTTCGTCGGCAGCCACCTCCACACGTTTCTGAGCGGCGGGCTGGCCGGCCTGGTTTTTCGGCGGCTCAAGCACCACAAGCTGCCGCGGTCCCTGCTGGTGGGGCTGCAACTGCTGCTCGCCGGGCTGGTGGCCCTGACGATCCGGCCGCTGAGCGCCGGGCCGTTGATGGGCGTCATCGCGACCAGCTATCTTCCCAGCTTCCAGCCGCTGCTCCCGAGCACGACGGTCGGCATCATGGCGGCGGCGCTGGTGCTGTCGTGCTGCTTCTCCACCCCGCTCACCCGCGTGGTGCTGGAGAACGTGCCGATGCAGAAGGCGGGCCTCTACAGCTTTTCGATCTACCTGCTGCACCCCGTGGCGCTGCACATCGGTGCCGGCGTCGCCGACGGGCTCGGAGCCTCGGAGACGGTGGGCTCCCTGGTTGGCTTGGCGCTGCTGATGCCGATCGGCTGGCTGGCCTATCGTGCCGTGGAGAACCCCGGCCGCCGCGCGGTGCGTGCGCTGGGCGAGCGGGTCTGGAATGGCTATGAGAGCTGGCAGACCGCGCGCCGGCCGGCAGTCAACACATCCGCCGGCGATTGAACGTCAGAATCAGCCGAGCCGGGCGAGCGCCGGAAACGTCTCCAAGAGCCAGAAGCTCGCCTGCGCCAGCCAGCCGGACAGAAAGCCGATGCCGGTAAGCACCAGCAGCGCGCCCATGCCTTTCTCCACCGCCGGCAGCAGACGGCGGGCGCGGGCGAGCAGGCCGAGCGCCGGCCGCGTCGCCGCCGCCGTCAGCAGAAACGGCACGCCGAGCCCCGCCGAATACACCGCCAGCAGCCCCGCCCCGTGCGCCAGCGTGCGCTCGGAGGCGGCGACGGCGAGAATGGCGGCCAGCACCGGACCGATGCAGGGCGTCCAGCCGAAGGCGAAGGCCAGCCCCATCGCATAGGCGCCGGCGAACCCCGCCGGGCGGCCGGTCTCGAAGCGCATGTTGCGGGCCAGCCAGCCGAGCCGCAGCACGCCGAGAAAATTCAGCCCCATCAGTATGATGGCAATGCCGGCGATGATCGAGAGCTCGGCCGAATACAGCCGCAGCAGCCCGCCGACCGCCGAGGCGCCGGCGCCAAGCGCGATGAATACCGTGGAAAAACCGGCGACGAACAGCGCGGAAGCCCCCAGCGTGCGCCGCGCCGTCGCGTCGCTCGGCTCGGCGGCGGCGAGTTGCTCCAGGCTGGTTCCGGCCATGTAGCACAGATAGGGCGGCACCAGCGGCAGGACGCAGGGCGAGGCGAAACTGGCGAGACCCGCCAGAAAGGCGGCAGGAAGCGTGACATCGGCCATGATGTGCGGTCTCGCCTCCGGCGCTGCGCAGGGGTGTCGGCGCGCGGTCGACCCGATCGATCGCGCACATCCCTCTCGCATGCCCGCGCCGCCCGAGGCAATCTGCCGGCCGGCCTCATCGCCCGGAAGTGATGGGCGCTGCGGCAAGAGGATGATGCCATGCGCAATCTGATCACCGATATCGCCGGCCTCAAGGTCGGCAACGCCACCGACCTCGCGCTCGGCTCCGGCGTCACCGCCGTGCTGTTCGACGAGCCCGCCGTCGCTGCGGTGGATGTGCGCGGCGGCGGTTCCGGCACCCGCGAGACCGACCTGCTCGACCCTTCCGCCACCGTGCCGGCGATCCATGCGCTGGCGCTCTCGGGCGGCTCGGCCTTCGGGCTGGACGCCGCCGCCGGCATCGTCTCGGTGCTGGCCGAGCACGGTATCGGCTTCGCCATCGGGCAGGCCCGCGTGCCCATCGTGCCCGGCGCCGTGCTGTTCGATTTGCTCAATGGCGGCGACAAGGCGTGGGGCCGCTTCCCGCCCTATCGCGATCTCGGCCGGCTGGCCGCGCTGGAGGCCGGCGAGAGCTTCGCGCTCGGCAGCGTCGGCGCCGGCACCGGCGCCACCACGGCCACGCTGAAGGGCGGGCTGGGCTCGGCCTCCGTCGAAACGCCGGGCGGCCACCGCGTCGGTGCCCTGGTGGCGGTGAACGCCGTCGGCTCGGCGACCATCGGCGACGGCCCGCACTTCTGGGCGGCGATGTTCGAGCAGGACGAGGAGTTCGGCGGGCTGGGTCCGCCGGCCGGCCGCGTGGCGCTGCCAAGCCCGCCGCGGTTCAAGGGTGCGCCCGCCGGCGCCAACACCACCATCGCGGTGGTGGCGACCGACGCGGTGCTGACCAAACCGCAGGCGCGGCGTTTTGCCGTGATGGCGCAGGACGGCCTCGCCCGCGCGCTGTGGCCGGTGCATTCGCCGCTGGACGGCGACACCGTGTTCGCCGCCGCCACCGGCCGCAAGAAGCTGGCCGATGCGGTGGTCGATCTCACCGTGCTGGGCGCGGCGGCGGCCGACGCGCTGGCCCGCGCCTGTGCCCGCGCGGTCTATGAGGCGACCGCCCTGCCCTGGCCCGGCGCCCTGCCGGCCTGGCGCGATCTATGGCCGGCTCGGGTGCGCCGCTGATGCCGGCCGCATTGTCGGCGGGTTAACGATCTGTTACGGAGCCGGCTGTTTTCCTACCGACGAGGCGCCCGTGATCCCCCGCTACACACGGCCGGAAATGGCCAGCATCTGGGAACCCCAGACCCGATTCCGCATCTGGTTCGAGATCGAGGCGCACGCCACCGACGCCCTGGCCGAACTCGGCGTGGTGCCGAAGGCGGCCGCCGCGGCGGTGTGGGAGAAGGCCCGCAATGTCAGCTTTGACGTGACGCGCATCGACGCCATCGAGGCCGAGGTGAAGCACGACGTCATCGCCTTCCTGACGCATCTGTCGGAAATCGTGGGGCCGGAGGCGCGCTTCCTGCACCAGGGCATGACCTCGTCGGACGTGCTCGACACCTGCCTCTCGGTGCAGCTGGTGCGCGCCGCCGATCTCTTGATCGCCGATGTCGACCGCCTGCTCGCGGCGCTGAAGGCGCGCGCCTTCGAGCACAAGCTGACACCGACCATCGGCCGCTCCCACGGCATCCATGCGGAACCGACCACCTTCGGCCTGAAGCTCGCCCAGGCCTATGCCGAATTCCAGCGCAACCGCGCCCGCCTGGTGACCGCCCGCGCCGAGATCGCCACCTGCGCGATTTCCGGCGCGGTCGGCACCTTCGCCCAGATCGACCCGCAGGTGGAAGACTACGTCGCCGCCAAGATGGGGCTCACCGTGGAGCCGGTGTCGACCCAGGTGATCCCGCGCGACCGGCACGCCGCCTTTTTCGCCGCGCTCGGCGTGGTCGCCTCCTCCATCGAGCGGGTGGCGATCGAGATCCGCCATCTGCAGCGCACCGAGGTGCTGGAGGCGGAGGAGTATTTCTCGGCCGGCCAGAAGGGCTCCTCGGCCATGCCGCACAAGCGCAACCCGGTGCTCACCGAGAACATCACCGGCCTCGCCCGGCTGGTGCGCGGCATGGTGATGCCGGCGATGGAGAATGTGGCGCTCTGGCACGAGCGCGACATCTCGCACTCTTCTGTGGAGCGGATGATCGGGCCGGACGCCACCGTCACGCTGGACTTCGCCCTCAACCGCCTGGCCGGCGTCATCGAGCGGCTGGTGGTCTACCCGGAAAACATGCAGCGCAATCTGGATCGCCTCGGCGGCCTGGTGCACTCGCAGCGGGTTCTGCTCGCCCTCACCCAGAAGGGCGCCTCCCGCGAGGACGCCTATCGGCTGGTCCAGCGCAACGCCATGCCGGTGTGGCGCGGCGAAGGCGAGTTCCAGCCTTTGCTGACGGCCGACCCCGAGGTGCGGGCCTATCTCAGCGAGGAGGAGATCGCCGAGAATTTCGATCTCGGCTACCACCTCAAGCATGTCGACACCATCTTCCAAAGGGTGTTCGGCGAAAGCTGAGATTTCGGTTCAAGATACGGCTTCAAAGCCTTCAATAGACGTCATCCCGGACGGCCGAAGGCCGAGCCGGGATCGTCCATGAGGTTCACTCGGATAGCGATCCCGGCTCTCGCTACGCTCGGCCGGGATGACGATGCTCCAAGCGATCTGCCAAAGAAAAAGCGGGCATTCAGCCCGCTTTTTTTGTGCTTGGATCAGGGCCGGAACCCGCCGGTTGGCCGGAACATCGGCGCGCCACCGCCGCCGCCGGAGGGCCCCATTCGCGGACCTCCCCCCATGCTCGGCCCGCCCCGGCTAGGTCCACCCATGCTTGGGCCACCCCTGCCCGGCCCCTGCGAGACATAGCGCGGGCCGCCCGAAGGGCCCCCCATCATCGGCGGGCGCGGACCGCCAGGACGCGGACCCCCGGTCCAGCCGCCCGAAGGCGGCCGCGGGCCGCCGGCCCAGCCACCCGACGGAGGCCGCGGGCCACCGGTCCAGCCGCCTGAAGGAGGCCGCGGGCCTCCGGTCCAGCCGCCCGGCGGCGGGCGCGGGCCGCCATTCCAGCCGCCCGGAGGACGCGGACCACCGGGACCCCAGCCACCCGAGGGAGGCCGCGGGCCACCGGCCCAGCCACCCGGCGGGCGAGGACCGCCGGGTCCCCAGCCGCCGTGCGGCGGCTTCGGTCCCCATGGCGGACGCGGACCCCAATTGGGCGGGCGCGGACCCCAGTAAGGCGGCCGCGGGCCCCAATAGCCCGGTCCGCCGCCATACCAGCCGCCGCCGCCCCAGCCGATGCCGACGCCGCTGCCATACCAATAATCGTCATAATAATCGTCGGCGTAGTAGGTGTCGGCGTAGGGCTGGACCACGACGCGGGTGCCGCCCTGGGCGATGTAGCGGGCGCTGACATAGCCGCCGGATGCCAGCCGGCACCAATTGCCGTCGCAGGAGCGCACATCGACCCGCGCCCCGGCGGGCAAGGCGCCGACCACCTGGTAGCGCGTGCCGGGGCCGCTGCGCACGTTGAGATCGCCGGCGACGGTGGCGGTCCACGCCGCCGCGCCGGACACACCGGCCAAGGTCAGCCCGGCCGCCAACCCGATTGCCCTGAAGACGCTCATAACTCGAACCTTCCCACCCGCGCGCGGCTGAACGCCGCGTGCGACCACGATGCTGTCAGGCATTCCTGACCAAAACATGGGCAGAGTGGGGCAATTGCACAGTGCGCCGCTGCGTCACTTTGAATTGACATCAGCGCCGGGAACTTATCCGGCGATCAGCTGGAGGCTTTGAGGCTCTCGATCGCGGCGGCCATCAGCTCGTCCATGGTCCGGCGCAGGCGGTGCTCGGAAACGTCCACCGCCTTGGCGTCGAGATCGGCCTTCACCTTGCGATAGACGTCGTCGTCACCGGCTTCCTCGAAATCGGATTCGACGACGCTGCGCGCATAGGCTTCGGCCTCGGTGCCCTCAAGCCCGAGCTTTTCAGCCGCCCACAGGCCGAGCGCCTTGTTGCGGCGCACGACTGCCTTGAAACGCAGCGACTCGTCGCGCGCGAATTTGGCCTCAAAAGCTTCTTCACGCTTGTCGAAGGTGGTCATCGGCTCTCCGCATGCGATCTGGTGGCCGGCCGGGTATGCGCCGGGCCGCTTGAATTATCGCGAGCCGCCTCCCAAATCAACCGCGTCGCTCTGCACAAGCGCGCTAGCGGCGCAATCGTCCGGCCCGCAATCGTCCGGCGTCTTTGCGGTCTCGTTGTATCCGGTTCGCCGATCGGCTAGTGTCCGGCCTTGGGCGCTTGTGCGATGCGGCACGAATCGGCGGCACGAAACGCCGGACTGTGTCGGGCCGCATCACCTCTCAGCGCCCGAGCCGTGGACCTATCAAGAGACGGAGCCCCGGCCACAATGGATTTTCTCAACCGACGGTACCCCCCCATGAGCCGCCGCCGCCGCATTTACGAAGGTAAGGCGAAGGTCCTGTATGAAGGCCCTGAGCCCGGCACTTTGATCCAGCATTTCAAGGACGACGCCACCGCCTTCAACAACAAGAAACACGAAGTCATCGACGGCAAGGGCGTCCTCAACAACCGCATCTCGGAATACGTCTTCCAGAAGCTGAACGACATTGGGGTGCCGACCCACTTCATCAAGCGGCTGAACATGCGCGAGCAGCTCATCCGCGAGGTGGAGATCATCCCGCTGGAAGTGGTGGTGCGCAACGTTGCCGCGGGCTCGCTCTCGACCCGCCTCGGCATCGAGGAGGGCACGCAGCTCCCGCGCTCGATCATCGAGTTCTATTACAAGAACGACCAGTTGAACGACCCGCTGGTGTCCGAAGAGCACATCACCGCCTTCGGCTGGGCGACGACGCAAGAGATCGACGACATCATCGCGCTGGCAATCCGCGTCAATGATTTCCTCTCCGGTCTCTTCCTGGGCGTCGGCATCCGTCTGGTCGATTTCAAGATGGAATGCGGCCGGCTCTGGGAAAACGACATGATGCGAATCGTCGTCGCCGACGAGATCAGCCCGGATTCGTGCCGGCTCTGGGACATCAAGTCGAACGACAAGCTCGACAAGGACCGCTTCCGCCGCGATCTCGGCGGGCTGGTCGAGGCCTATTCCGAAGTGGCACGCCGGCTCGGCATCATGTCCGAGAACGAGCGGCCGCAGGGCGCAGGGCCGGTCCTGGTCAAGTAACTGTCAAGTGACCGCGCAGCGTTGTCGCAGCGCACACGAAATGCTACGCGGGGGCCACTGGCCCCCGTTTCCCTTTGGAAGAGTCGTTTCCCCATGAAGGCGCGCGTCCTCGTCACCCTGAAGCCCGCGGTTCTCGACCCGCAGGGCAAGGCCATCGAAGGGGCGCTGCGTTCGCTCGGCGTGCCGGGCGTCGCCAGTGTGCGGCAGGGCAAGGTGTTCGACGTCGATCTGGACAGCGCGGACACCGCCAAGGCCGAGGCGACGCTGAAAGATGCGTGCGAGCGCCTGCTGGCCAATACCGTGATTGAGAGCTACCGCATCGAGTTCGTGGACTGAGCCGCGCCATGAAATCCGCCGTTCTGGTTTTCCCCGGCTCCAACCGCGAAGGCGATGTCGCCCGCGCGCTCAAGCTGGTCTCCGGCAAGGCGCCGGCCATGGTCTGGCACGCCGAGACCGCTTTGCCCGCCGGCACCGATCTCGTGGTGCTGCCCGGCGGCTTCTCCTACGGCGATTATCTGCGCTGCGGCGCCATCGCCGCCCGCGCCGCCATCATGCCCGCCGTGCACGCCCATGCCGCCCGCGGCGGGCTGGTGCTGGGCGTGTGCAACGGCTTCCAGATCCTGTGCGAGGCCGGCCTGCTGCCCGGCGTGCTGGTGCGCAATGCCCGGCTGCGCTTCATCTGCCGCGAGGCTCTGCTCCGGGTGGAGCGCACCGACACCGCCTTCACCCGCCGCTATGCCAAGGGCTCGGTGATCCGCATTCCGGTGGCGCACGGCGAAGGCAATTATGCCGCCGACTCCGAGACGCTGCGGCGGCTGGAGGGCGATGGGCGGGTGCTGTTCCGCTTCGTGACCCCCGCCGGCAAGCGCGACGACGAGCAGGTGCTGAATGGCGCCGCCAATTCCATCGCCGGCATATTGTCGGAAAAGCTGAACGTGCTCGGGCTGATGCCGCACCCCGAAAACCATGTCGACCCGCTGGTGGGCCCGACCGACGGGCGGGCGATGTTCGAGAGCCTCGTCGGCGCGCTGGAGCGGGCATGACGCGCCGCGCCCCCGCCGGCCCCATTCGAGACGTATGACCGCGCCATGATCCCCAACACGTTGAAGATCACCCCCGAGCTGGTCGCCGAGCATGGCCTGAAGCCGGACGAGTATGAGCGCATCCTGCGCCTGATCGGCCGCGAGCCTTCCATCACCGAGCTCGGCATCTTTTCGGCGATGTGGAACGAGCACTGCTCGTACAAATCCTCTCGCCTGCATCTGCGCGGCCTGCCGACCAAGGCGCCCTGGGTCATTCAGGGGCCGGGCGAGAATGCCGGCGTCATCGATATCGGCGACGGGCTCGCCGCGGTGTTCAAGATGGAGAGCCACAACCACCCCTCCTTCATCGAGCCCTATCAGGGCGCGGCGACCGGGGTCGGCGGCATATTGCGCGACGTCTTCACCATGGGCGCTCGCCCCATCGCGGCGCTGAACGCGCTGCGCTTCGGCGATCCCACCCACCCGCGCACCCGCCATCTGGTGGCCGGCGTGGTGGCGGGCATCGGCGGCTATGGCAACAGCTTCGGCGTGCCGACCGTGGGCGGCCTGGTCGGCTTCCACACCCGCTATGACGGCAATTGCCTCGTCAACGCCATGGCGGTCGGCCTGGCCCGCACTGACGCCATCTTCTACGCCAAGGCAACTGGCGTCGGCCTGCCGGTGGTCTATCTCGGCTCCAAGACCGGCCGCGACGGCATCCACGGCGCCACCATGGCCTCGGCCGAGTTCGGCGAGGGCGCGGAAGAAAAGCGCCCCACCGTGCAGGTCGGCGACCCCTTCGCCGAAAAGCTGCTGCTGGAAGCGTGCCTGGAAATCATGGCCGCCGGCTGCGTGGTGGCGATCCAGGACATGGGCGCCGCCGGCCTCACCTGCTCGGCGGTCGAGATGGGCGCCAAGGGCGATCTCGGCATCGAGCTGGACCTCGACGCCCTGCCCTGCCGCGAGCCCGGCATGAGCGCCTATGAGATGATGCTCTCCGAGAGCCAGGAGCGCATGCTGATGGTAATCGCGCCCGGCAAGGAAGCACAGGCCGAGGCGATCTTCACCAAATGGGGGCTCGACTTCGCCATTGTCGGCCGCACCACCGATACGCTGCGCTTCATCGTCAAGCACAAGGGCGAGATCGTCGCCGATCTGCCGATCAAGGAACTGGGCGACGAGGCCCCGCTGTATGACCGGCCCTGGGTGGAAACGCCCAAGCAGCCGCGCATCGAGGCGACGCCGCTCGGCGTCGACCTGCGCATTCCCGGCGCGCTGGAGCGGCTGATCGGCTCGCCCGATTTCGCCTCCAAGCGCTGGGTGTGGGAGCAGTACGACCACCTCATTCTCAACAACACGGTGCAGCGGCCGGGCGGCGACGCCGCCGTGGTGCGCATCGAGGACGGCCCCAAGGCGCTGGCCATCGCCACCGACGTGACGCCGCGCTATTGCGAGGCCGACCCGTTCGAGGGCGGCAAGCAGGCGGTGGCCGAAGTGTGGCGCAACATCACCGCCGTCGGCGCCACCCCGCTCGCCATCACCGACAATCTGAACTTCGGCAATCCGGAAAAGCCGGAAATCATGGGACAGCTGGTCGGCTGCATCCACGGCATCGCCGAGGCGGCGCGGGTGCTGGACTTCCCCGTGGTTTCGGGAAATGTCAGCCTCTATAACGAGACCAACGGCCGCGCCATTCTGCCCACCCCGACCATTGGCGGCGTCGGCGTGCTGGCGGATGCCGCCAAGGCGATGACGCTGGCTTTCAAAAGCGCCGGCGAACTGGTGCTGGTGATCGGCGAGACCACGGGCTGGATGGGCCAGTCGGCCTTCTTCGCCGAGCTGCTGAACCGCGAAGACGGCGCCCCGCCCCCGGTGGACCTCGCCGCCGAGCGCCGCAACGGCGACTTCGTCCGCAGCCTGATCGGCGAAGGGCTGGTCAGCGCCGTGCACGATGTCTCCGACGGTGGCCTGCTGGTCGCCATTGCCGAGATGGCGATGGCCTCCGGCATCGGCGCCAATCTCTCCGCCGGCCCGGCCGGCATCGAGCCCTATGCCTTCTGGTTCGGCGAGGACCAGGCGCGCTATGTGCTCACCGCCCCGGCCGCCAAGGCCGCCACCATCATGCGGCGGGCGGAGCTGGCGGGAATTCCCGCGTCCAAGCTCGGTGCCACCGCCGGCGACCGATTGATTCTGGCGGGCGAGCGCCCAATTATGGTGGATGTGCTGCGCGAGCGTCACGAAGCCTGGCTGCCCATCTATATGGGCGCCGGCCGCACCTGAGGAGAGCACCGACCTATGGCGATGGATGCGGGCGAGATCGAGCGGCTGATCAAGGCGGCGCTGCCGGATGCCGTCATTTCAATTCGCGATCTTGCGGGTGACGGCGACCATTATGCCGCCACCGTCACGTCCGAGAGCTTTCGCGGCAAGAGCCGCGTGCAGCAGCACCAGATGGTCTATGCGGCGCTGAAGGGTCAGATGGGCGGCGTGCTCCACGCGTTGGCCCTGCAGACCGCGGCGCCGGACTGAGCGAACGCGTTGACGAGCACCCCCGAAGGGCACCGCCGAAGGACACCGCCATGAGCATTCACGATTTCATCGACAGCCAGGTGAAGAGCAACGACGTCGTCGTCTTCATGAAGGGCACCCCGCAGTTCCCGATGTGCGGCTTCTCCGGCCAGGTGGTGCAGATCCTCAACCATCTCGGCGTCGACTATAAGGGCATCAACGTGCTCGATTCCGACGAGATGCGCACCGGGATCAAGTCCTACACCAACTGGCCGACCATCCCGCAGATCTTCGTCAAGGGCGAGTTCGTCGGCGGCTGCGACATCATCCGCGAAATGTTCCAGGCCGGCGAGTTGCAGACCTTGCTCGACGAGAAGGGCGTGCCGGTGCAGGGCCGCGCCACGGCGTGACGTTCGCCCGGTGAAAATTGCCATCGGTATCGGCGTTCTGTTGAACGCCGTGCTGGCCGCCTTCGTCATCATGATGTCGGGCTACGTCTTCGGCGGGCCGGAAGGCATGCGGGGCGACCCGGCGGTCGTCGCCGGCTGGGCCGCCGTCCTGTTCATCGTGCTGGCAGCACCCGTAGCCGCCATCGTCGCGGCGCGGCACGCCCGCCCCGGCCTTGGTGCCGCCCTCGCCCTCGCCCCGCCGGCCGCCGCCCTGCTGTTCGGGCTGGCGTCGATGTGATCGACGCGCCATTCTCGCGTCCCGGACCAGCGCAGGCGAAGCCGAAGCGCAGAGCCGGGACCCAGGGGTGAATCCGCCGAAGGCGCTTCCATCAAGGATTCTGCGGCTTCGCCAACTCTCCCCTGGACCCCGGATCTGCGCTGCACTGCGTGCAGCTTGTCCGGGGAACGAGGATCCCAGCAGCGCACGACACCCCGGACAAAAGAAAACCCCGCCGAAACCGGCGGGGTCATCCTCAAACGATCGAAGCAGCGTTGGCCGCTCAGCCTCAGGCCGCCGCCGGCTCGCTGGCCTTCTCGGCCTCGTGACGGGCGAGATCGGCCGCGCCCTTGGCGCTCACATCGCGATCCACCAGCTCGATCACCGCAACCGCAGCCGAATCGCCATGGCGGAAGCCCGCCTTGATGATGCGGATGTAGCCGCCGGCACGCTCCTTGTAGCGCGGGCCGATGACGTCGAACAGCTTGCGCACCACCACCGGGTCGCGCACCGCGGCGATAGCCTGGCGGCGCGCGTGCAGGCCGCCACGCTTGCCGAGGGTGATCAGCTTCTCCACCACCGGACGAAGGTCCTTCGCCTTGGGAAGGGTGGTGAGGATCTGCTCATGGGTGATCAGCGCCTGCGCCATGTTGGCAAACATGGCCTTGCGGTGCTCTGCGGTCCGGTTGAACCGGCGATGGGCCTTGCCGTGGTTCATTGGCGTGGTTCCTGCGAATAAGACGGCTGCGGCCGAACAGGCGGCCGCCGGATAGGGCTCAGTAATGGTCCTCGAAGCGCTTGGCGAGGTCTTCGATGTTCTCGGGCGGCCAGCCCGGCACTTCCATGCCGAGGTGAAGCCCCATGCTTGCCAGCACTTCCTTGATCTCGTTCAGCGACTTGCGACCGAAGTTCGGAGTGCGGAGCATCTCCGCCTCGGTCTTCTGGATCAGGTCGCCAATATAGACGATATTGTCGTTCTTCAGGCAGTTGGCCGAGCGGACCGAAAGCTCCAGCTCGTCGACCTTCTTGAGCAGCGCCGGGTTGAAGGGCAGCTCCTGCATCGCAGGGCTTTCCGCTTCGCGCTTGGGCTCTTCGAAATTCACGAAGATCTCAAGCTGGTCCTGCAGGATTCGCGCGGCATAGGCCAGCGCATCTTCCGGCCCGATCGAGCCGTTGGTCTCGATCGTCAGCGTCAGCTTGTCATAGTCGAGGATCTGACCCTCGCGGGTATTCTCGACCTTGTAGGACACCTTGCGGACCGGCGAATACAGGCTGTCGACCGGGATGAGGCCGATCGGCGCGTCTTCGGGGCGGTTGCGGTCGGCGGCGACATAGCCCTTGCCGGTGTCGACGGTGAACTCCATGCGCATCTCGGCGCCTTCGTCCAGCGTGCACAGCACCAGCTCGGGGTTCAGCACCAGCACGTCGCCGACGGTCTGGATGTCGCCGGCGGTGACCACGCCGGGGCCCTGCTTCTTCACCAGCATGCGCTTCGGCCCGTCGCCGTGCATGCGGATGGCGATGTCCTTGATGTTGAGGACGATGTCGGTCACGTCCTCGCGCACGCCGGGAATGGAGGAGAACTCGTGCAGCACGCCGTCAATATGCACGGAGGTCACCGCCGCGCCCTGCAGCGACGACAGCAGGATGCGCCGCAGCGAATTGCCCAGCGTCTGGCCGAAGCCACGCTCCAGCGGCTCGGCGACCACGGTCGCCAAGCGCTTGGGGTCGCGGCCGACCGAGACATCGAGCTTTTCGGGCTTGATCAGCTCTTGCCAGTTCTTCTGAATCACGATGTCACCCTATAACCTGGACGGCGCTTCGAACGAACGGCCCGAAACGCGCCGCCCCCGCGCAACGCGGGAGGAATGCCAAACGCGGCGGCGCCTGCGGCGGCCGGCCGCTGGCGAAAACAATCGTCAGACCCGACGACGCTTGCGCGGGCGGCAGCCATTGTGCGGGATCGGCGTCACGTCGCGGATCGACGTCACGGTGAAACCCGCCGCCTGAAGCGCGCGCAGCGCCGATTCGCGCCCGGAGCCGGGACCCGACACCTCGACTTCCAGGGTCCGCATGCCGTGCTCGGCCGCCTTGCGGGCGCAATCCTCCGCCGCCACCTGGGCGGCATAGGGCGTGGACTTGCGCGAACCCTTGAACCCCATGGCCCCCGCCGAGGACCAGGCAATGGTGTTGCCCTGCGCGTCGGTGATGGTGATCATGGTGTTGTTGAACGAGGCGTTCACATGCGCAACGCCGGAGGCGATGTTCTTGCGCTCGCGGCGCTTGATGCGGGCAGCTTCCTTGGCCATGGTATCCTTGATCCTTCGGGCGCGCCCGTAGTGCCAGGCGCTCGGGATGTCATCTCAAAAAGCGGGGCCGGCGATCGCCGCCGCACCCCTGCGGTCGAACGGCGCCGGAGATTACTTCTTCTTGCCGGCGATGGGCTTGGACGGACCCTTGCGGGTGCGCGCATTGGTGTGGGTGCGCTGGCCGCGCACCGGCAGCCCGCGACGATGACGCAGGCCGCGATAGCAGCCGAGGTCCATCAGGCGCTTGATGTTGATCGCGACCTCGCGGCGCAGATCGCCCTCGACCACATAGTCGCGGTCGATCGCTTCGCGGATCTGCAGCACTTCCTGGTCGGTGAGCTGGTTAACCCGACGCTCGGCCGGAATGCCGACCTTGTTCACGATCTCTTCGGCCTTCTTGGCGCCGATGCCGTGAATATACTGCAGCGAGATGATGACGCGCTTGTTGGTCGGGATATTGACGCCTGCGATGCGGGCCACGATACGTCTCCATATTGCCGCGGCCGAGGCCGGGGCGGGGTTTACTCCGCGTCCGGTGGAGGCCGGCCCTTGCGGAGACAGGTGCGAACGCAACCGCACGACATCAGTACGACGTCGAGGAGTCGCGTTTCATGAAGCGAAGCGGCGCACATACTAGAGACGCCGCACTTTGTCAAGATTGCCGGATCAGGTGGTCTCCAGCACTTCGGAAATATCGCGGGTCACATCGTCGATCGGGCGCATGCCGTCGATCGATACCAGCAGGCCGTGCCGGGCGTAATAGGGCGCCACCACCGCGGTGTCGCGGTTATAGGCATCGAGCCGGGTCTTGAAGATTTCGGGGTCGTCATCCTTGCGCACCGGCTCGCCGCGGGCGCGGGTCTCGTCGGCACGGCGCAGGATGCGATCCACCAGGCTGGTCTGGTCGACGGTCAGCTCGATGACGGCGTCGAGCTTCAGTCCCTTGTCGGCCAGCATGCGGTCCAGCGCTTCGGCCTGCGCCACGGTGCGCGGAAAACCGTCGAGAATGAAGCCCTTGCCGGCATCCGGTTCGTCGATGCGGTCGGCGACGATGCCGATGACGATGTCGTCGGACACCAGCTCGCCGGCGTCCATCACCGATTTGGCCTTAAGGCCGATCGGCGTGCGTGCCGCGACGGCGGCGCGCAGCATGTCGCCGGTCGAGAGCTGCACGATGCCGTAGCGTGCCACCAGACGCTGTGACTGGGTCCCCTTCCCCGCCCCGGGCGGACCCAGAAAAATCAATCTCATCGACGCTTCCCCCTGAGCTTGGCCTTTTTGACCAGGCCTTCATACTGATGCGCCAGCAAATGACCCTGGACTTGCGCCACCGTGTCCATGGTCACGCTGACGACGATCAGCAGGGAGGTGCCGCCGAAATAGAACGGCACCGAGGCGTAGGAGATGAGAATCTCCGGAAACAGGCACACGATCGCTAGGTAACCAGCACCGATGACCGTGATGCGAGTCAGCACATAGTCGATGTACTCGGCGGTCCGCTCGCCGGGGCGGATGCCGGGGATGAAGCCGCCATGCTTCTTGAGGTTGTCCGCCGTCTCGGTCGGGTTGAATACGATGGCGGTGTAGAAGAAGCAGAAGAACACGATCAGCAGCACATAGAGCAGCATGAACAGCGGCCGGCCGTGGCCGAGCAGCGTCGTCACCGTGGTCATCCACTCCGGGCCGGAGCCTTGGGTGAAATTGGCGATCGTGGTCGGGATCAGCAGCAGCGAGGAGGCGAAGATCGGCGGAATGACGCCGGAGGAGTTCAGCTTCAACGGCAGATGCGATGACTGCCCCTCATACACTTTGTTGCCGACCTGCCGCTTGGGGTACTGGATTAGCAGCCGGCGCTGGGCGCGCTCCATGAACACGATGAACATGATGACCGCCACCGCCATCACCAGCACGGCGAGAATCAGCCCGGTGGAAATGGCGCCCTGGCGGCCGAGTTCCAGCGTGCCGGCAATGGCCGTGGGCAGCTCGGCGACGATGCCGGCGAAGATGATCAGCGAAATGCCGTTGCCGATGCCGCGCGAGGTGATTTGCTCACCCAGCCACATCAGGAACATGGTGCCGCCGGTCAGCGTCAGCACGGTGGAAATGCGGAAGAACCAGCCCGGCTCGGTCACCACGGTGCCGGAGCCCTCCAGCCCGACGGAGATCCCGTAGGCCTGGAAAACGGCAAGAATCACCGTGAGATAGCGGGTGTACTGGTTAATCTGCTTGCGGCCCGACTCGCCTTCCTTCTTCAACGCTTCCAGCGTCGGCGAGACGGTGGTGAGCAGCTGGATGATGATGGAGGCCGAGATGTAGGGCATGATGTTCAGGGCGAAGATGGCCATCCTGGAGACGGCGCCGCCCGAGAACATGTTGAAAAGGCCGATAATGCCCTGCTGCGCGCCGCGGAACACGTCCGCCAGCGCGTCCGGGTTGATGCCCGGCAGCGGTATGTATGTGCCCAGCCGATACACCAGAAGCGCACCCAGCGTGAACCAGATGCGCTTCTTGAGTTCGTCGGCTTTGGCGAGAGCGCCGAAATTGAGATTTGCCGCGAGCTGTTCTGCCGCCGAGGCCATGCTGGCTACGCTCCCGCTATGTCTGTAGGTACCGAAGGCCTGACTTAAGCGTCAGACCGCGGTTTCGCCAGCCCCCGAGGCGCCGCCGAGCAGCGTCACCGTACCGCCGGCCTGCTCGATGGCCGCAATGGCCGACTTGCTGGCATGGGCGGCCTCGACCGTGATCTTCGCGGTGAGGGCGCCGCCGCCGAGCACGCGCACGCCGTCCTTGACGCGGCGCAGGGCGCCGGACGCGACCAGCGTCGCCTCGGTGATCGTCACCGACGGATCCAGCCGGCCAGCATCGATCGCGGTCTGGATGCGGTCGAGCGAGACCTCGTTCCAGTCCTTGGCAAAGATGTTGTTGAAGCCGCGCTTCGGCAGACGCCGATGCAACGGCATCTGGCCGCCTTCGAAGCCCTTGATGGCGACGCCGGTACGCGCGGTCTGACCCTTGCCGCCACGCCCGCCGGTCTTGCCCTTGCCGGAGCCGATGCCGCGACCGATGCGCATGCGCTTCTTGCGCGAGCCTTCATTGTCGCGAATGTCGTTGAGGTTGCCCATTGCCGTCTCCTCAGGCTTCCAGGACGCGCACGAGATGAGCGACCTTCGCGATCATGCCGCGTACGGCCGGGGTATCTTCGAGCGTCTTGCGGCGCCCGATCTTGTTGAGGCCAAGGCCGATTAGCGTCGCGCGCTGGTCGCCCGGGCGGCGGATCGAGCTGCCGACCTGCTCGACCGTCACGGTGGTTGCGTTCGCCATGTCTGGTCCCCTTCTCAGTCGGTCGCTTCGGCGTCGTCGACGCGGCGGCGGGCCTGGAGCTGCGAGACCTTCAGCGTGCGGCGAGCCGCCACCAGCCGCGGGCTGTCCTGGTTCTTCAGCGCGTCGAAGGTCGCCCGCACCATGTTGTACGGGTTGGACGAGCCGAACGACTTCGCCACCACGTCCTGCATGCCGAGCGTCTCGAACACGGCGCGCATCGGGCCGCCGGCGATGATGCCGGTACCGGCCGGGGCCGCGCGCAGAATCACCTTGCCGGCACCGTGGTGGCCGTGCACGTCATGATGCAGCGTCCGGCCCTCGCGCAGCGGCACGCGGATCAGCGCGCGCTTGGCGGATTCGGTTGCCTTGCGGATCGCTTCCGGCACTTCGCGGGCCTTGCCGTGGCCGAAGCCGACGCGGCCCTTCTGGTCGCCGACGACGACGAGCGCGGCAAAGCCGAAGCGCCGGCCGCCCTTCACCACCTTGGCGACACGGTTGATGTGAACCAGCTTGTCCACGAACGTATTGTCGCGGTCTTCGCGGTCCCGTTCACGTTCACGAGCCATGATCTCTTCCTTAAGTCCTTGCGCGGGACGACCCCGCTCGTGATCGTCAGAAATTCAGCCCGCCTTCGCGGGCTGCATCGGCGAGCGCCTTGACACGGCCGTGGTAGATGAAGGCGCCGCGGTCGAACACCACGTCCTTCACCCCCGCGGAAACCGCGCGCTCGGCCACGAGCTTGCCGACCGCCTGTGCCGCGGCGACGTCCGCCCCGGTCTTCAGGCTGCCGCGCAGGTCCTTCTCCAGCGTCGATGCGGCGGCGACGGTCACGCCGCGCGCATCGTCGATGATCTGCGCATAGATGTGCTTCGACGAGCGATGCACCGAAAGGCGCGGCCGCCCGTTCGCCGCCGTGCGGATTGCACGACGGACACGCGCCTTGCGGCGCTCGGTGGCGTCCAGATGTTGTGCCATGGTCCGGTTCCGTTGCCTTACTTCTTCTTGCCTTCCTTGCGGAAGATGAATTCGCCAGCGTACTTGACGCCCTTGCCCTTATAGGGCTCGGGGCCACGATAGTCGCGGATTTCTGCGGCCACCTGGCCGACCTTCTGACGGTCGATCCCGCTGACCAGAATTTCCGTCGGCTTCGGCGTGACGATCTGGATCCCGTCCGGGATCGGATAGAGCACGTCGTGGCTGTAGCCGAGCGACAGGTTCAGGTTCTTGCCCTGCACCGCCGCCTTGTAGCCGACGCCGCTGATCTCGAGCTTCTTCTCGAAACCCTTGGTGACGCCTTCGACCAGGTTCGCCACCAGCGTGCGGGACAGGCCCCACATCGCCCTGTGGCGGTTGGTCTCGCCCCGCGGGGCGAAGGTGATGGTGCCGTCTTCGAGGCTGGCGCCGATCTCTTCGACCAGCGCAACCTGCAACGTACCCTTCGGGCCCTTGACCGACACCGTCTGCCCGTCGATCGTCGCGGTGACGCCGGCGGGGACGCTGATCGGGGCCTTGCCAATCTTCGACATGCTTTCTCTCCCTCTATTCCGATCAGAAGACCGTGAAGAGAACCTCGCCGCCCACATTCTTGTCGCGGGCTTCGTGGTCCGCCATCACGCCCTGCGGCGTGGAGACGACAGCGACGCCGAGACCGTTGGCGACGCGCGGAAGGGTCTTGACCGACGAATACACCCGCCGGCCAGGCTTGGAGACCCGGGCGATCTCGCGGATCACCGGCTCGCCGTCATAGTATTTCAGCTCGATCTCGAACTCGCTGCGGCCATTGCCCTGGTCGAGCGCCGAATAACCGCGGATGAAACCTTCCGAGGTCAGCACTTCGAGCACGCTGGCCCGCAGGCGCGAGCCCGGGGTCGAGATTTTTTCCTTGCGCCGCATCTGCGCATTGCGGATGCGGGTGATCAGGTCGCCGATCGGATCGCTTGTGGACATGGATCAGCCCTCCTCACCAGCTCGACTTGACGAGGCCAGGAATCTGGCCCTGAGAACCGAGCTCGCGCAGCGCGATGCGCGACATTTTCAGCTTGCGGTAATAGGCGCGCGGACGGCCCGTCACTTCGCAACGATTGCGGATACGCCCCTTTGCCGAGTTGCGCGGCAACTGCGCCAGCTTGAGAACCGCCGCGAAGCGCTCCTCGATCGGCAGCTGCTTGTCGCTGACCAGGGCCTTGAGACGGGCACGCTTGCCGGAATAGTTCTTCACCAGCTTGCGGCGATGCTCGTTCTTCTCGACCGCGCTTTTCTTCGCCATATATCTTGCTCCTAGCTCTCCGCGTTTGAGGCTTTCGCCCCACGGCCGGAAGGGGATGCGCTACTGCCGGAACGGGAAGTTGAAGGCCTTCAGAAGCGCGCGCGCTTCGTCGTCCGTCTTCGCGGTCGTGCAGACGATGATGTCCATGCCCCACATCTGATCAACCTTGTCGTAGTTGATCTCTGGGAACACGATGTGCTCCTTGATGCCGAGGGCGAAGTTGCCGCGGCCGTCAAAGCTCTTCGGGTTGAGCCCGCGGAAGTCGCGGACGCGCGGCAAGGCGATGTTCACCAGCCGGTCGACGAACTCGTACATCCGCACCTTGCGCAGCGTCACCTTGGCCCCGACGGGCTGGTTCTCGCGCAGCTTGAAGTTCGAGATCGCCTGGCGGGCCCGCGTCACCACCGGCTTCTGGCCGGCGATCAGCGCGAGGTCGGCCGCCGCGGTCTGCACCTTCTTGGTGTCCGCAGTCGCTTCGCCCACGCCCATATTGATGACGATCTTATCGATCGTCGGCACTTCGAGCGGGTTCTTGTAGCCGAACTGCTCGATCAGCGTCTTGCGGACGACGTCCTCGTAATGGGACTTCATCCGCGGAGCATACACCGCCTCAGCCATCGATCTTCTCCCCCGAGCGCTTGGCAACGCGCACCTTGGTGCCGTCTGCCTGCACCTGGAAACCGACGCGGGTCGGCTTGCCGTCCTTCGGATCGGCGATCGCGATGTTGGACAGGTGGATGGTCGCCTCTTTCGAGATGATCCCG
>JBGGNI010000026.1:0-8095 GCA_041287585.1 Xanthobacteraceae bacterium | reverse complement strand
CACCAGCATGGTGCCGATATGGGCGGTGAAGGAGAGGTCCAGCCGGTGCGGCCGGCCCTCGCGCAGCCGATAGGCGGTGCGGGCAAAACGGCCGGGGCCGAAGGTGCGCACCACCAGCCGCTCGATGGCGGCATCGTCGGCAGGGGTTTCGGGCAGCAAGGTGATGGTGAGTTCGCTCATGTCGGGCTCGGGCAATCGGGTCGCAGGAAAGCGTGGCCGCCCGGCCGCACTCTCACGGCCGCAGGCGCACGGGACGACGCAGCACATAGCGGGCGGCCATGCCGCCGCGCCCGTCTCGTCGTCGCTGGTTCATTCTGCCCATCATGAGCCGCCGATAGCATAGGCGCCCGCCCCGGTCGAGGCCCGCGCGTGCATCGCGCTGCTGCCGCGGCTAAGCTGGCGAACCGCATCACCGAGGGAGGAGCCGAATGGGCCTGCTGCAGGACGGCCAATGGGTCGACCGCTGGTACGACACCGCATCCAGCGGCGGCCGCTTCCAGCGCGCCCCCACCCGCTTCCGCAACTGGATCACGCCAGACGGCGCGCCCGGCCCTTCCGGCGACGGCGGCTTTGCCGCGGTGGCGGGCCGCTACCATCTCTATGTCTCGCTGGCCTGCCCCTGGGCCCATCGCACGCTGATCTTCCGCGCGCTCAAGAGACTGGAAGACGTGGTCTCGCTCTCGGTGGTCGACCCCTATATGGGTGCGCAGGGCTGGACCTTCGGCACCGACGGCGGCGGCCTCTCGCCCGGCGCCACGCTGGACACCCTGCTCGGCAAAAGCCGGCTTTACGAGGTGTATCTCGCCGCCGACCCGCATTATTCCGGCCGCGTTACCGTGCCGGTGCTGTGGGACAAGGAGCGCGGCACCATCGTCAACAATGAATCGGCGGAGATCATCCGCATGTTCAACGCCGCCTTCGACGCCTTCACCCCGGTGCGCGACGACTACTATCCGCAGCCGCTGCGCGCGGAGATCGACGCGCTGAACGCCGAAATCTACGACGCGGTGAACAACGGCGTCTACAAGGCCGGCTTCGCCACCACGCAAGCCGCCTATGAGGAGGCGGTAACCGCCCTGTTCGCCATGCTCGACCGGCTGGAAGCGCGGCTGGAGGGCCGGCTTTATCTGGTCGGCGACCGGCTGACCGAGGCGGACTGGCGGCTGTTCACCACCCTGGCGCGGTTTGATGCGGTCTATGTCGGCCATTTCAAATGCAACATCCGCCGCATCGCGGACTATCCGAACCTCTATGCCTATGTGAGGCGGCTCTATGCGGTGCCGGGGGTGAGCGAGACCGTGAACCTCACCCACATCAAGCGGCACTATTATGAGAGCCACACGACGATCAACCCGACGGGGATCGTGCCGGTGGGGCCGGCGGTGGTGTGGTGAGGGTGGAAGACAAGCTCAGCCTTTCACGACTGCGCCGACCTGGACAATGGACTGCGGGCGCCGTGGCGAAATCGCAGAATGACGACCTCTTCTTCATATATCCGGTAGAAAATCACATAGGGAAAAGGTGACAGACTCAAACGACGCACCCCTTGGCGGCTTGTAGTCTGCCCGGCACGAGGGTGTTCCTGCAGCAGGACGACTGCCGATGAGATGCGCCTGCGCAGGCCGGCCGCACCTTGCGGCGATCGCTCGCCAATAAAATCAAGCGCCAGATCGATCTGGCCGACCGCCTTCGCCGTGAAACGCAGCTTCAAAGGCGATGCTTTGCCCAAAGGGAGCGAACCTGCTCGTCCGTCGCAATCTCGCCGCGCTCGATTTCGGCCTCGGCCTCGATCAGGTCGGCCTCTTCCTCGGCGGTCAGTCGATAGACCGCCTCGTCATCACCGGCGAGACGCAGCAGAACGCGTGCAAACTCGTCCTGCTGATCAGGAGGCAGGTTGCGGATGCGCTCGAAGGCATGTTCCAAAAGCTCAGTCATCGCGACATTATGCACATATCATTTGCATGGTGAAATCGGCTGGATGCAGCCGCTCGGCCTACGAAGCAGCGCTGGTTGGGCCGCGAGAGCCCTTAAGCTCGTGCCGTCACAATCCACGTTGCCGCCTGCAGGCAGACGGCTGCGGTGTTACCCCTCTCGACCAGCGCCGCCCGGACGCAGGCCTCTGCAGACGCCCTGAGTTCGGGGTTCTCGCGCACGATCCTGCCGAGGGGGCCGACCCTCAGGAGCACTCTAATCGTGGCGTCCAGGTCCCCGCTCGTGACCGCCTGATCGTGCGCACTTATGCTTATGTCTTTGAATCCCGCCCTCTCCAGCGTGTCCTGAATGTGAGCCGGGTCTGCAAAGCTGAACGGCGTAGCATCGACCAAGTGTTCCAGGCCCGCCGCTCGAAGGGGGAAAAAATCCAGTTCGTTCTCATCCAACGAACGCCAGCAGACGAATGTCATTCTGCCGGCCGGCTTCAACATCCGATGGAAATTGGAAAACGCCGCGACCGGATCTGGAAAAGCCATCACTCCGAATCGGGAGAAGAATGCATCGATACTCAGATCAGGTAAGTCGAGCAGAAGAGCATCGCCCGACACGAAGCCAACCTGAGCAATCCCACGCGCGCGCTCCTGCGCAACGTCCAGCAGCAGCGGCGCAATGTCTATGCCGATGACGCGGCCCTCCGGGCCAACTTTGTCGGCGAGTTGCAACACGGTTTGGCCGGTGCCGCAGCCGACGTCCACGATTACATCACCGCACAGCGGGTTCAGAACCTCTATCGCGCGCAAGCCCAGCGGCGAGAGCTGTCGATCCAGAGGTTCACGGACCTCAGACCAAGCCTCGGCCGCAAGCGCGCTGCGCGTTAAGCGATCCGATAAAGCGGGCTTACCCATTCCGAATACTCAGCGTTCGGCGGCTCTCCAAAGAGGCACCCTCACCCCGCCAGCGCCACCTGCTCCTCGCCAACCCCCGCCCCCTCCGCCGCGAGCTTGCGAAACCGCACCAGCGTATAAACCCCCAGCCCGACATTCTTCGCCGAGACCAGCTCCACCGTCCCGTTGACGCGCGCCCATTCGCGCAGGCGGGCGAACTGGAATTCGGGGCGCCAGCCCAGCTTGCGGGCGCGGCGGGCGAACCAGCGCTCGAAGGAGGCGCGCAGGCCCTCTTCGGCGCCGAGATGGTTGACCAATATGATCTCGCCGCCCGGCTTCAGCACGCGGGCGAGTTCGTCCAGCGTGTGCTCGGGGTGCGGCACCACGGTGATGACGAACTGGGCGATGGCGACGTCGAAGCTGGCATCGGCAAAGCCGAGCTTGGCGCCGTCCATCAGGAACAGCCCCTCGACATGGGTCAGGCCGTCTTTAGTGACGCGCTCCTGCGCCTTTTGCAGCATGGGCTCGGAAATATCGACGCCGACCAGCGAATTGCAGCGGCGGTAGTGCGGCAAGGCGATGCCGGTGCCGACGCCGAATTCCAATATGCGCCCGCCCACCCGCTCGGCCGCGGCGATGGCGGCCTTGCGGCCGGGGTCGAACACCGCGCCGAACACCACGTCGTAGATCGGCGCCCAGCGGGCATAGGCCTCCTCGACGGTGGCGCGATCCAGATCGGTCGACATAGCTCCCCCAAACCCTGCGTTCTTCAGGTCCTGACTCACGCCCGCACAGCCCCGGCGGCCAGCAGCGCAGACGGCGCGACCATCGCCGTGTCCTGTGTCAGGCTCGTGAAGGCAGGCGCGGCGCGCGCGATCACGCCGCCGCCGAGCATCCGCGCCCCGACGCCGTCCTGGTCGTAGAACACGCAGGCCTGCCCCGGGGCCACCCCCTCCTCCGCCGCATGGAGGTGAACGGCAAGCGTGCCGTCCGGTTCCCGCGCCAGCCGGCCGGGCGTCGGCGGGCGGGACGAGCGCACCCGCACCGCGATCTCGCGCTCCGCGGCCACGGCCTCTTCCAGCGTCTCGTCGCCCAGCCAATTTACCTCGCCGAGCCGCACCACGGAGACGCCCAGCGCCTCGCGCGGGCCCACCACCACGCGCCGCCGGCCGGCATCGATGCCGACCACGTAAAGCGGCTCGCTGGAGGCGATGCCCAGCCCCTTGCGCTGGCCGATGGTGTAGCGCATCACCCCGGCATGGCGGCCGAGCACGCGGCCGTCCAGATGCACGATCTCGCCGGGCTCGGCGGCATCCGGGCGCAGCCGCTCGACGATGTCGGTGTAGCGCCCGGTGGGCACGAAGCAGATGTCCTGGCTGTCCGGCTTGTCGGCAACCTCAAGGCCGGCGGTCTCCGCCAGCGTCCGCACCTCCGGCTTGGTGGCGGTGCCGAGCGGAAAGCGCAGCATAGCGAGCTGCTCGGCCGTGGTGGCGTAGAGAAAATAGCTCTGGTCGCGCCGCTCGTCGGCCGGGCGATACAGCCCGCGCCCCCCGCCCGGCAGCGCCCGGCTGGTGACATAGTGCCCGGTGGCCAGAATATCGGCGCCGAGGTCGCACGCGGTATTCAGCAGATCGCGGAACTTGATGGTGCGGTTGCAATCGACGCAGGGGATCGGCGTGTCGCCGGCGGCATAGGCGTCGGCAAAACGCTCGATCACGGCGTCGCGGAAGCGGCTCTCATAGTCCAGCACATAATGCGGGATGCCGAGCTTCTCGGCGACACGCCGGGCGTCGTAAATGTCCTGCCCGGCGCAGCACGCGCCGGGGCGGTGGTGCATCGCCTCGCCATGGTCGTAGAGCTGCAGGGTAACGCCCAGCACCTCATAGCCGGCCTGCGCGTAAAGCGCGGCGACGACGGAGGAATCCACCCCGCCCGACATCGCCACCACAACGCGCGTGCGGCGCGGGTCGCGATCCGTATCGTCGAGGCAGATCATCGGCAAATCGTCCGGGGCGAAGGTTCCGAAAACAGCGGCTGCACGGTTCTACGGAGCCCGGCGCCGGCACGCAAGCGCCGCGCTCGGCGCGCGCGCCGGCGCCGGGCGGCACGGCAGCAGGGCGCGGCAGAGGCGCTCAGGCATTCACGAAGATTAACGAAGTTTTACTTCCTGCGATTGGTGCAGCCGCGTGATTCGTTTAGGGAAATATTCATGGCTGCGTTGTAGCGTTGGTCATCGTTAGAGTGTATTCAGTGAGCGTACGATGAACGAACCCTATCGCCCTAGGGTCAAATATGTGATCGGCCCCGACGGCAGTCCGTTAACCATTGCGGATCTGCCGCCGCCGAACACCAAGCGCTGGGTCATCCGGCGCAAGGCGGAAGTGGTCGCGGCGGTGCGCGGCGGTCTCCTCAGCCTGGAGGAGGCCTGCAAGCGCTATACGCTGACCACGGAAGAATTCCTGTCCTGGCAGGCCTCCATCGACCGCCACGGCCTCGCCGGCCTGCGCACCACGCGCATCCAGCATTACCGGCAATAGGGCGAGTTTCGCTCGGGGCACGAGGGAGCAGACGGGCGATAAGGCCAAGACACGGGCTGGGACATCCTTTTTCAAGCGGCGTGCGGCGGTGGTGCGTGCTTCGAGGGCGGCCTTTAGCCGCCACCTCAGCATGACGAATGTTTTTGTAAAGCAACAACTTACGTCATACTGAGGTGACCGAGCGCAGCTCGGGCCTCGAAGGACGCACATGGCGGATACAGCGAACCGCCCCCTCACCCGTGGATCAGCCGCCGGTAAAGCGTGCTGCGGTTGATGCCGAGCTGGCGGGCGGCGCGGGAGACGTTGCCGCCGCAGGCGTCCAGCGCGCGGCGCATCGCCTCGCGGGTCAGCGCGTCGAGCGGGCCCTCGATCGCCGTTTCCGGGCTGCCGGCGACCTCCTCCGGCAAGGCGTCGATACCCACCGGCTGGCCGGGTTCCGCCAGAGCGGCGAGCGCCCGCAGCGTGCCGGCGAGCTGGCGGAAATTGCCCGGCCACTCATAAGCGGCCAGGCGCCGCTCGCACTCCGCGTCCAGCGCCAGCCCGGCGTCCGGCCGCAGCCGCTGCCACAGCGCCCGCACCAGGCCCAGCCGGTCTGACAGACGGCGCAGCGGCGGCAGCTCGACGGTGTAGTGGGCGATGCGGAAATACAGGTCGGCGCGAAAGCGGCCCTCCTGCACCATGGCGCGCAGGTCGCAATGGGTGGCGCAGATCAGGGCGAAATCCACCTGCACCGGGCGCCCGCCGCCGAGCGGGGCCACCTCGCGCTCCTGCAGCACCCGCAGCAGCCGCGCCTGGAGGCCGAGCGGCATGTCGCCGATCTCGTCCAGGAACACGATGCCGCCCTCCGCCTCGCGCAGCAGGCCCTTGCGGCCCTGACGGCGGGCGCCGGTGAAGGCGCCCTCCTCATAGCCGAACAGTTCCGCCTCGATGAGATTCTCCGGGATCGCCGCGCAATTGACGGCCACGAAGGGCGCCGGCGCACGGGCGCTGCGATGGTGAATTTCGCGCGCCAGCACCTCCTTGCCGGTGCCGGTCTCGCCGCGCACCAGCACCGGCACATCGGCAGCGATGAGCTTCACCGCCCGCTGCACCGCGGTGCGGGTGGCCTCGTCGAACAGCGGGCCGGTGGGGGCCGGCAGGCGCGTCGGCACCGGCGCGCGCACCTCGCGGCGGCGGGCAACGGGCGGCGGCGTGTCGATGCGGCCGAAGAATTCGCGGCCCTGCCCGTCGATCAGGCGCTGCGCGCTCTCCCCGCGCGGCAGAGCGGGGAACAGCGCATCCAGCCGCGCCGTGCCCATGGCGGTGCGGTCGAGGCCCAGCAGATGGAGCCCGGCGCGGTTCGCCGCCACCAGCCGGCCCTCGTCGAACGCGACAATGGCCTCGCGCGGGGTGCCGACGAGTACCGGGTCGGTCTGGAAGCGCAGCACGGTGGCGGTCTCGAAGCCGTCGGCGAAGAAGCGCCGCTCGATCTGCTCCACGGCGAGCCGCACCAGGCCCAACGCATGGCGGTGGTCCACCGCCGCCGGCCCGGTGAGGTCGAGCGCGCCGACGATGCGGCCATAGGGATCGAAGATCGGCGAGGCCGAGCAGCTCAGAATGCCGTGCGGTTCGAAATAATGCTCGCCGCCATGCACCATGATCGGCCGGCCCTCCACCAGCGCGGTGCCGATGGCATTGGTGCCGGTGGCGGATTCGTTCCACGGCACGCCGGGGCGCAGCGCGACGCGGGCGGCGCGGGCGGCAAAGTCGACGCTGCCGAGCGTCTCCAGCACCAGGCCGGTGTCGTCGGTGAGGATGACGAGGCAGCCGGTGGCGTCAGCGTCGGCGTGCAGCGCCTCGATCTCCGGCCGGCACAGCCGGCGCAGCCGCTCGTGCCGGTCATTGGCCTCGCGCAGTTCGGTGGAGGTCAGCGGCTCGATCCGCGGCGGCGAGCCGATGTCGAGCCCGCGCTCGGCACAGCGCCGCCAGGAGCGCAGGATCGGCTCCGACACCAGCGCACCGGGCGAGCCGCCCTGGTGGAAGAAGCGCCGGCGCGCGGCGATCACCGTCTTTGGCGTTCCCATGGGGAGCATCGGGCTCCTCCCTCCTGTTGCAGATTGCAACACGTGTTGCTGTTCTTGTTGTTGTATCCGACAGTTTCTCACAAGTCCTGCGCCGGCGTCCACCACCGTCTTCGTCGGCCATCCAACCGCGATTATCTTTACCTCGCTGCGCCAATGATTTGCCGCGCTGCGGCAACGATTTTGTGCAGCGCTTCAATCGACTGGCACGGCCGCTGCACTACAGAGCGCTCCACCCGTGGGAGGATACAATGAATAAACCGGAACTTTCGATCACCCGCCAGTCGCCCTTCAAGGCGCGCTACGGCAACTTCATCGGCGGCCAATTCGTCGAGCCGGTGAACGGGCGTTATTTCGACAACACCTCGCCGGTGACCGGCGGCAAGATTTGCGAGATCGCGCGTTCCGACAAGGACGACGTCGAGAAAGCGCTGGACGCCGCGCACAAGGCCAAGGACGCCTGGGGCAAGACCAGCGCGGCCGAGCGGGCGCAGATCCTCAACAAGATCGCCGACCGCATGGAGACCAATCTCGATCTGCTGGCGCTGGCCGAGACCTGGGACAACGGCAAGCCGATCCGCGAGACCACGGCAGCGGACATGCCGCTCGCCATCGACCATTTCCGCTATTTCGCCGGCGCCGTGCGGGCGCAGGAAGGCGGCATCAGCGAGATCGACCACGA
>JBGGNI010000025.1:0-7208 GCA_041287585.1 Xanthobacteraceae bacterium | reverse complement strand
GTGAGGCAAGGCATGGCACGGCTGTTTTTCAAGCGAAGCGGCGGCGAGGCGGCCCCGGACGCGGCGCGCGAACTTGCCGCACGGGCGCGCGCGCTGCTCGGTGTCGGACCGGAAACCACGGTATCGATTTCGGAAATCGCCTGCGGCGATCCGGCCTGCGGCGGTGCCGAAACGGTGGTGCTGGTGATGCGTCCGGGCCGCCGCACCGAGGCCGCCAAGATCCTCAAACCGCTGGCTTCAGTGGTCGACGAAGACCTCGCCGCGGCACTGGCGCCGCTGCTGTGATTCGAACTATTTAATTGGAGTAATTCTAATTTGTTGTCTTGATCGCAGTATGCGATGCGGGTTTTGAGGTGCACGGCAAAGTAAAACTGTTCCAATCTTGCGGCGTGCGCTTGCTCCTGCTTCGCGCCGTGGCGTAGGTGTTGCCACAGGCGCGCCGCAGCCCGGCGCCCGAACAGGAGACCAGCCATGCGATCCGCCGCTCTGTTCGCCTCCGTCGCGTTGAGTTTCGCCCTCATCGCCGGCCCGGCCGGCGCACAGGGTGCCGCCACGCCGAAGCCGCGCGACATTCTCGTGACCTATGCCGACATCGCCGAAGCTATGTATGGCGACAGCCTGGCGACCGCCAAGGAACTGCAAAGCGCGGTCAACGCCTTCATCGCGGCGCCCACCGACGACACTCTGGCGAAGGCGAAGACGGCCTGGAAGGCGGCGCGGGTGCCGTATCAGCAGAGCGAGGGCTTCCGGTTCGGCAATGCGATCGTCGACGATTGGGAAGGCAAGGTGAACGCCTGGCCGCTCGACGAAGGGCTGATCGACTATGTCGACAAGGGCTATGGCACCACCTCCGACGAGAACCCGCTCTACACCGCGAACGTGATCGCCAACACCAAGATTCGCATCGGCAAAAAGACCGTCGACGCCACCACCATCTCGCCCAAGCTGCTGGAGTCCTTGCAGGAGGCGGGCGGGGTGGAATCCAACGTCGCCACCGGCTACCACGCCATCGAATTCCTGCTCTGGGGCCAGGATCTGAACGGCACCGGGCCGGGCGCCGGCAACCGGCCGGCCAGCGACTACGACACCAAGAACTGCACCAACGGCCATTGCGACCGCCGCGCCGCCTATCTCAAGGCCGCCACCGACCTGCTGGTGTCGGACCTTGCGGAAATGGCCGGCGACTGGGGCACCAAGGGCAAGGCGCGCAAGGTTCTGCTCGGCAAGAAGGGCAATGCCGGCCTCGGCACCATCCTCACCGGCCTCGGCAGCCTGTCCTATGGCGAACTGGCCGGCGAGCGCATCAAGCTCGGCCTGATGCTGCACGACCCCGAGGAGGAGCACGACTGCTTTTCCGACAACACGCACAATTCGCATTATTATGACGAGGTCGGCATCGCCGGCATCTATCGCGGAACCTACACCCGCGTCGACGGCTCCGTGGTCAAGGGCCCCTCGATCGCCGCCCTCGCGGCCGTAAAGACGCCCAAGGCGGCGGCCGAGGCCGAGGCCAGGATCGATGCCGCGCTGGCGGCGCTGAAGGCGATCAAGGACGAAGCGGATTCCGGCAAGCAGGCCTATGACCAGATGATCGGCGAAGGCAATGTGCAGGGCAACGCCCTGGTGCAGGCCGGCGTCGACAGCCTGGTGGCGCAGACCCGCGCCATCGAGGGCGTGGTCGCGGCGCTCAAGCTGAAGATCAAGGTGGAAGGGTCCGACAGCCTGGACGATCCCGCCAAAGTCACCCAGTAAGCCTACGTGCGATGCTCTCGCGTCGCACTCTCTTGACCGGCGCCGCAGCCTTCGGGGCGGCGGCGCTGGCCCCGAAGGCGGCCGGCTCGGCGGCGCGCGATGCCGCCGCCCGCCGGACCGCCGCCGCGCCCGGCCGTTCCGTGACCCTGATCGCCGGTGCGGCGGAGCTGCCGCTGCTCGGGCCGGGGCGTCCGGCCACCGGCATCCTCGCATATGACGGCGCGCCGTTCCGCCTCATCCGCGCCCCGCGCGGCACCACGCTCGATGTCGAGTTCCGCAACAAAATGGACGAGGGCTCGACCGTCCATTGGCACGGCATTCGCCTGCCCAATGCCTTCGACGGCGTGCCGACCCTGACCCAGCCGCTGGTCCAGCCGGGCGGGCGCTTCGCCTACCGCGTGCCGCTGGACGATCCCGGCACGTTTTTCTACCACCCGCATTGCGACGAGACCGGCCAGGCCGGGCGCGGCCTGGCCGGGGTGCTGATCGTCGACGATGCCGCCGACCCGGCCTTCGATGCCGAGCACATACTGGCGCTGAAGGACTGGCGGCTCGACGAGGCCGGCGGTTTCCTGCCGCTGTCGGAGCCGGACGGCGCCGCCAAGGCCGGCACCTTCGGCGCCACCCGCACGGTCAACGGCGCGCTTTTCCTCGCGCTCGACGCGCCGGCCTATGCCGATGTGCGGGTGCGCGTGCTGAACCTCGATTCCACCCGCGTTATCGACCTCGGCGTCGAGGGCGCTCACGCCGCGCTGATCGCCATTGACGGCCACGCGTTGCCGCCGGTGCTGCTGGACGATCTGCCGGACGGCGTCTGGCGCATGGGGCCGGCGCAGCGGGTCGATCTGCATCTGCGCATGCCGGCGGCGGGCGGCGTTGCCTCGATCGGCGATTATCGCGCCGCCGCCATCCACCGCTTCGCAACTTTTACGGCCGGGAACTCGGCGGGCCGCGAGCGACCCTTCCGGCCGCTCGCCTTGCCGCCGCCGAAGCTGCCGCGCCCGGACCTCAAGCGGGCCGAGCGTTTCAGCTTCACGCTCCAGCAGGCCGCCGACGCCGCGCTCGCCGCCGCGGCGCTGCCGCCGGACGATCCGCTGGCCAAGGCGCTGCTGGACAGCCTGTGCGTCGGCAGGGCGGCCTATTGGGCGATCGACCGGCAGGCGTGGCCGACCGGCGGGCGCCGCGACGTCCCGCCGCCGCTCGCGGTGATGAAGGCCGGGCGCAGCTATCGCATCGCGATCAACAACGCCACGCGCTACCCGCATCCCATCCACTTGCACGGCCACGCCTTCGCCGTGCTGTCCGCTGCCAGTTCGCGGCTGCCGCGCCATTTCGCCGATACGGTGCTGGTGCTGCCGGGCGAGACGGTTGAGATCGCCTTCGTCGCCGCGCCGGGCGACTGGGTGTTCCATTGCCACATTCTGGAGCACATGGAGGCCGGCATGATGGGCTATTTCCGGGTGCTGGGATGATGAGGCCGCTGCTGGCCGCCGCGCTGCTGCTGGCGTCCCCGGCGGCAGCCGGCGACGGGCTGGACCGTGCGCTCGGCAAGGCGCTGTTCGAGCGCGCCTGGGTGCCGGCGCCGAGTTCCACGCGTGCCAATGACGGGCTCGGCCCGCTGTTCGACGCGCGCGCCTGCGCCTCCTGCCACCCGCGCGGGGCGCAGCGCGGCATGGCGGCGTTCGACGCCGAGGGTCGGCCGGAGGGCTTCGGGCTGGTGCTGGCGCTGTTGCGGGCAGATGGCGCGCCGGACCCGGCCTATGGAAGGCGGCTGGAGACCATGACGCTGCCCGGCGTGCCGGCGGAAGGCGAGGTGCGGGCCGATCGCATCGCCGGCCGGCCGGTGCCGCGCATCGCGCAGCCGGGCTACGGTGCGCTCGATGCCGGCACGGGGCTGGGCCTGCGCGTGGCGCCGGATCTGCGCGGGCGCGGCCTGCTGGAGCGGGTGCCGGACGCCGCGCTGCTGGCGCTGGAAGACCCGGACGACCGCGACGGCGACGGCGTGCGCGGCCGGGCGCGCCGGCTGCCTGACGGAACGCTGGGCCGCTTCGGCTGGAAGGCGGCCCACGCCCGGCTCGACCAGCAGGCGGCCGAGGCGTTCACGCTCGACCTCGGCCTGTCGACCCCACTGGCGCCCGAGCCCTGGGGCGATTGCACCGCGGTGCAGGCCGCCTGCCGCGCCGCGCCCCATGGCCGCGAGGCCGAGGGCGAGGCGGAAATCTCGGCCGCCATCCTCGACCGCATCGTCGCCTATCTGCGCGATTTGCCGGCCCCGGCGGCAACGCCCGACCGGCGTGGCGCCGCGCTGTTCGCCGCCACCGGCTGCGCCGCCTGCCACCGGCCGAGCCTGCCGCTGGAGGGAAGCGGCGCCGCCGCGCTGTTCACCGACGCGCTGCTTCACGACATGGGGCAGGGGCTCGCCGACCCGGTGGGCGCGCCGGGAGTCGGCGCCGCAGAGTGGCGGACGGCGCCGCTGGCCGGCCTCAGGGATGCGCTGGCGCGCCGCGCCGGCCTGCTGCACGACGGCAGAGCGGCCGACGTGGCGGAAGCGGTAAGGTGGCACGGCGGAGAAGCCGAAGGTGCCCGCTTACGCTTTAAGGCACTGGATAACCGTTCCAGGGCAAAGCTTGTCGAATATGTGGCCGGATTGTGAACCTCATTTACTTTGTGTTAGCCATGTTTTTGTGAGATGAGGTAATCGAATGCCGAGTTTCCGCCAATCATTGCTTCAATGAAGGGGTGGTGTGTCTTTCGCGCACTAGTCAGGTTTGCGGCGCGAGACTAAGCCTTGCTCCAACATGGTTTTGGTACTGTCTGGAGTTCAACAATGAAAAAGCTTCTCCTCGCCGCCACGGCGCTCGGCTTCGGCCTCTCGGCCTCCGCCGCTTTCGCTGCCGACATGTCCTATCCGGTGAAGGCAGCCCCGATCATGGCGCCGATCCCGGTGTTCAGCTGGACCGGCTTCTACATCGGCGCCAATGTCGGCTATGGCTGGGCCGAGACCGACAACTGGAACTACGGCTATTATGATAGCTACAACGGCGGCGGCAAGGTGAAGCCGGATGGCTGGTTCGGCGGTGGTCAGATCGGCTACAACTATCAGTTCACCAACAATGTCGTCGTCGGTCTCGAAGCCGATTTCGAATTCGCCGACATGAAGGACACCCGGGGCTATAACGGCTTCTGGGACCTCAATGATTGGTACGACGCCGGAAAGGTGACCACCGAGATCGAGAGCTTCGGCACGATCCGCGCCCGCCTCGGCTACGCCTATGACCGCTTCCTGCCGTATGTCACCGGCGGTCTGGCCTGGGGTAACGTGAAGGTTTCCGACCGTTGGACTGAGTACGACGGTGTCAACGACCTCGTTGGTGAGACGTTCGGCTACTCGGCCGACGACACCCTGTGGGGCTGGACCATCGGCGCCGGCATCGAATATGCCATCACCGACAACTGGACCACCAAGATCGAGTACCTCTACGCCGACCTCGGTTCGATCGACTTCAACGGCCATCACTGGAATGACGATCTCGACGTCACCCTCCAGACCGTCAAGATCGGCGTGAACTACAAGTTCTGATCGGCGGTTCTCCGTCCTCTACCGAAAGGGCCGCGGCAATGCCGCGGCCCTTTTTGGTTGCGCGGCCCGCGGCCGCGCCTGCTATAGATCGCCCGGCTTCGTCCATTCATTGCCGGTCCATGCATCCCGTTTTCGCAAACCTGCCCGTCACCGTGTTCGAGACCATGTCGCGCCTGGCGCGCGAGCATGGCGCCGTGAATCTCGGCCAGGGTTTCCCGGACGATCCCGGCCCGGAGGATGTGCGCGCCCACGCTGCCGAGGCGGTGCTCAACGGCTGGAACCAGTATCCGCCGATGATGGGGCTGCCGGAACTGCGCTACGCGGTGGCCACGCATTACGCGCTGTGGCAGGGCGTGACGCTCGATCCCGACACCGAGATCATGGTCACCTCCGGCGCCACCGAGGCGATCGCCGGCGCGCTGCTGGCGCTGGTCGAGCCGGGTGACGAGGTGGTGCTGTTCCAGCCGCTGTACGACGCCTATCTGCCGCTGGTGCTGCGCGCCGGCGGCGTGCCGCGCTTCGTGCGCCTCGTCCCGCCTTCTTGGCGGCTGACCGAAGAAGCGCTGAGCGCGGCGTTCACGCCGCGGACCCGCGTGGTGCTGTTCAACAACCCGCACAACCCCACCGGCCGCGTGTTCGACGCCGAGGAAATGGCGTTGCTGGCGACGTTCTGCACCGCGCGCGATGCGATGCTGATCAGCGACGAGGTGTGGGAGCATGTGGTGTTCGACGGGCTGGCGCACCTCAGCGCGCTTGCGGTGCCGGAGCTGCGGCCGCGCACGGTGAAGATCGGCTCCGCCGGCAAGATCTTCGGCATGACCGGCTGGAAGGTCGGCTTCGTCTGCGCCGCGCCGGAGCTGATGAAGGGCCTGTCGAAGGCGCACCAGTTCCTCACCTTCACCACGCCGCCGGCGCTGCAGTCTGCGGTGGCCTACGGGCTCGGCAAGGCGCCGGCCTGGTTCGACGGCATGCGCGCCGGCCTGCAACGCTCCCGCGACCGCTTCGCCGCCGGGCTCAATGAGCTCGGCCTGCCGGTGCTGCCGTGCGCCGGCACCTACTTCATCAATATCGACCTCGCGCCGCTTGGCCTTTCCCTCGACGACGAGGCGTACTGCCGCGAACTGGTGGAACGGCACGGCGTCGCCGCGATTCCGGTTTCCGCCTTCTATGCGCGCGATCCGGTGCAAAGCGTGGTGCGCTTCTGCTTTGCCAAGACCGACGCCACGCTGGACGCCGGCCTGGCACGGCTTGCCGGTGCCCCCGCGCGCCGGTCCGCGGCGATGGTCGGCGGCGCCTGAATACAAAGTCCCGCTACTGGCGCGCATAAGCGCGAATTATGCATCGGTTGCCGTAATTTTGGGCGTTCGCCCGGCAGCGGCCCCACCTTTCTGCGCGGTTCCTGCCGTCGCGTCCGCTTGGCACGCAGGTTGCTAAACCCTTGCCGGCACGCGGACGGGGGTCTCGCGGGCAAACACCAGAAGGGAACGAATATGTTGAACCTGTTCTCCCATACAGGGCGGATGGCGGGCCGGATCGCCGCCGGCGCAGCGGCGCTGGCGCTGGTGGCGACTGCCATCCCGGCACAAGCTCAGGAAACCATCAAGGTCGGCGTGCTTCATTCGCTTTCGGGCACCATGGCCATCAGCGAAACCACGCTGAAGGACACGGTTCTGTTCCTCGTCGACGAACAGAACAAGAAGGGCGGCCTGCTCGGCAAAAAGCTGGAAGCCGTGGTGGTCGATCCGGCCTCCAACTGGCCGCTGTTCGCCGAGAAGGCCCGCGAGCTGATCACCAAGGACAAGGTTGCCGTGGTGTTCGGCTGCTGGACCTCGGTGTCGCGCAAGTCCGTGCTGCCGGTGTTCAAGGAGCTGAACTC
>JBGGNI010000024.1:0-11211 GCA_041287585.1 Xanthobacteraceae bacterium | reverse complement strand
AACACCGCGCGGGCGACGGCGATGTGGCCCTTCAGCACCAGCGTGTAGCGCTGGCGCTGTTCCGCGCCGACGTCGCCGACCGGCAAGGTGCGGGTGACGTCGGTGGTGCCGTCCTCATACTGCGCACCGGAATCGATGAGGAACAGCTCGCCCGGCCGGATGGCGCGGTTGCTGGCCTCGGTCACCCGGTAATGCATGATGGCGCCGTTCGGCCCGGCGCCGGCGATGCTGGGGAAGGACAGCCCCTTCAGCACGCCGGTGGCGCGGCGGAAGGTTTCCAGCGCGGCGACCGCATCGATCTCGGTGAGCTGCCCCTTGGGGGCCTCGCGGTCGAACCAGGCGAGGAAATTCACCAGCGCGGCGCCGTCGCGCCGGTGGGCGGCGCGCATGCCGGCGAGCTCCGCCTCGTTCTTGGACGCCTGCAGCAGGGCGACCGGGCTCGGCCCCTTGGAGACCGTGCCGCCGGCGGCCTCTATGCGGGCGGCGAGCCGCATCGGCGCGCTGGCCTGGTCCAGCCGTATCGTCGCGCCGGAGCTTGCGATGAGGTCCAGCGCCTTGTCGAGCAGCGCCGGCTCCAGAATTTCGGCATGGCCGGCCAGAGTGTCGCGCGCCGCGTTGGAGAGCTTGCGGCCGTCCACCAGCAGCGTGGGGCGGCCGTCCGCCGGCACGATGGCCCAGGACAGCGGCAGCGGGGTGAAGGCGACGTCGCCGCCGCGAATGTTGAAGGTCCAGGCCACGGCGTGCGGGTCCGACAGCACGACGGCGTCGAGCTTGTCGCGGCGCAGCGCCTGCGCGATGCGGGCGAGCTTGGATTCGACGCCCTCGCCGGCCAGCGCCGGGTCGCGGATGGTGACCGGCGCCAGCGGCGGCGGCGGCCGGTCCAGCCACACCGCATCCAGCGGATTGCTGTCGAGCGCCACCGCCACGCCGCCCGCCGCCGCCACGGCGCGGCCGAGCCGCTCGGCACCGTCGATGGTGGTGAGCCAAGGATCGTAGCCGAAGCGCCCGCCCACCGGCAGGTTCTGCTCGATCCAGCGCTCCGGCGGCTGCTCGGTCAGGTGCTTGACCGCGAAGGCGGCCGGCTCGACCTGGAGCCCGGCCTGGAGCACGTAGCGCCCGTCGACGAACAGGGCGGCCTGATCCGCCAGCACCACCGCAAGCCCGGCCGAGCCGGTGAAGCCGGTAAGCCAGGCCAGGCGCTCGTCGCTGTCCGGCACATATTCGTTCTGGTGCGCATCGGCGCGCGGCACGATGAAGCCGGCAAGCCCGCGCCGCGCCAGCTCCGCCCGCAGCAGAGCGAGGCGCGCGGGACCCTGGCCGGGATCGGCGAGTTCGGTGAAGGATTGGAACTTGGCTTCGAACATGGCGGCCCCTAGGCCCGTCCGGCGAAGCTGCGGCCGGCGTCGGCGATGGATTTGGCCCCGAAGCCGATGAACATCAGCCCCACCACCCGCGTCACCACCCGGCCATGGTGCAGGAACAGCTTGCGCACCGGGGCAAGGCCCGCGGCCCACACCAGAATAATGTCCGCCGCGATGAAGCCGACAAAGGCCGCCGCCATGAGCTGCGGCGCCGCATCCCACGACAGCGCGTCGGCATAATGGGCGGTAAGCGCCGTGAACATCGCCAGCGACACCGGATAGGCCTTCGGATTGGTGAGGCCGAACAGCACGCCGGTGACCAGCGGCCGGTGCGAGCCCACCGGCGCCGCTGTGCCGCCCTTGGTGCGTATCGCTTTGATGCCGAGATAGACGAGATAGAACCCGCAGACCAGGCCGAGCAGATCGAACAGGGTCGGCCCGAGCTGGTTCACGCCGATGATGGCGGCGAAGGCCAGCGTGCCCCAGAACACATCGCCGATGAGGTGGCCGGCGACGAAGCGCACCCCGGCGGCGCGGCCATGGGCGGCGGCGAGCGAGAACAGCGCCAGAAAGGCGGGGCCGGGGATGAGCACATAGAGCGCGCCGGCAAAGGCGGTCATGGCGAAGAGACCGAGCGACATCAGGGGGGTCCGAAGCGGCGGGTGATAGGGCGGGGCAGCATCGGGCGGTTCGCGGGTGGGGTCAATCGGGGCGCTTGCTCGGGGCGTGCCGTGGGCGGTAACTTGGGGCTGGAACGGCGTCTTTCCGGCCGACCCTCGCCAAAACACCCCGCCGGTGCCATTTTGTTCGCACCGGGAATCATCCCGGCGAGGATGCGTACCGCCCTTGGCCGACCCCGTGAAGCACGACCGCCGCGACGGCGGCGACCCGTTCGACATCCCGTTCGACCTGCCGGCGCCTGCGCCGAAGCCGGGCAGCGTGACCTCGCGCCTGCGCGCCGCCGCCGCCCCGGCGCCGCGCTACCTGGACGGGCTGAACCCGGAGCAGCGCGAGGCGGTGGAGACGCTGGACGGCCCGGTGCTGGTGCTGGCCGGCGCCGGAACCGGCAAGACGCGGGTGCTGACCACCCGCATCGTCCATATTCTCACCTTAGGGCGCGCCTTTCCCTCGCAGATCCTCGCGGTGACCTTCACCAACAAGGCGGCGCGGGAAATGAAGCACCGCATCGGCGCCATGGTCGGCGAGGCGGTGGAGGGCATGCCGTGGCTCGGCACCTTCCACGCCATCGGCGTGCGCATGCTGCGCCGGCATGCCGAGCTGGTGGGGCTGAAGAGCGGCTTCACCATTCTGGACACCGACGACCAGATAAGGCTGCTGAAGCAGCTTCTGCAGGCCGAGGGCATCGACGAGAAGCGCTGGCCGGCGCGGCTGCTGGCCAACACCATAGACGGCTGGAAGAATCGCGGCCTTTCCCCCGGCCAGGTGCCGGCCGGGGAGGGGGCGAGCTTTGCCAATGGCCGCGGGCAGAAGCTGTATGCCGACTATCAGGCGCGGTTGAAGACGCTGAACGCGGTGGATTTCGGCGATCTGCTGCTGGAGTGCATCCGCCTGTTGCGCGAGAATCCGGACGTGCTGGCCGATTATCACCGGCGCTTCCGCTACATATTGGTGGATGAATACCAGGACACCAATGTGGCGCAGTATCTCTGGCTGCGCCTGCTGGCAAAGGGCTCGTCGAATGTGTGCTGCGTCGGCGACGACGACCAGTCCATCTATGGCTGGCGCGGCGCCGAGGTGGACAATATCCTGCGTTTCGAAAGCGATTTCCCCGGCGCCAAGGTGATCAGGCTGGAGCGCAATTACCGCTCCACCGGTCACATATTGGGCGCCGCCGCCCATCTCATTGCGCACAATGAGGGCCGGCTCGGCAAGACGCTGTTCTCCGAAGGCGCGGCGGGCGAGAAGGTCACCGTTACCGGCGCCTGGGACAGCCAGGAAGAGGCCCGCGCCATCGGCGAGGAGATCGAGCAGCTGCAGCGCCGCGGCCACGCTCTGTCGCAGGTGGCGATATTGGTGCGGGCCTCGTTCCAGATGCGCGAGTTCGAGGACCGCTTCGTCACGCTGGGGCTTAACTACCGCGTCATCGGCGGCCCGCGCTTCTATGAGCGCGCCGAAATCCGCGACGCGCTGGCCTATCTGCGCTGCGTGGTTTCCACCGCCGACGACCTCGCCTTCGAGCGCATTCTGAATGTGCCCAAGCGCGGGCTGGGGGATGCGGCGGTGCGCCAGCTGCACGAGGAAGCGCGGGCGGCCGGCGTGCCGTTGCAGGAGGCGGCCGGCCTGCTGGGCACCGACGAGCGGGCCAAGCCCAAGGTGCGCACGGCCTATCGCGACCTTGCCGCCAACCTCGCGCGCTGGCGCGGCCAGCTCGACCACATGCCGCATGCCGAGCTTGCCGAGATCGTGCTGGACGAGAGCGGCTACACCGAAATGTGGCAGAAGGACCGCTCGGCGGACGCCGCCGGCCGGCTGGAGAACCTCAAGGAATTGGTACGCTCCATGGAGCCGTTCGAAAATCTCGTCGGTTTTCTGGAGCACATCTCGCTGGTGATGGATGTCGAGGGCGCGGCCGGCGAGGACGCCGTCAACATCATGACGCTGCATTCGGCCAAGGGGCTGGAGTTCGACGCCGTGTTCCTGCCGGGCTGGGAGGAGGGGCTGTTCCCGCACCAGCGCGCGCTGGACGAGCAGGGCCGGGCGGGGCTGGAGGAGGAGCGCAGGCTGGCTTATGTCGGGCTGACGCGGGCGCGGCGGCTGGCCAAGATCTTCTCCTCGTCCAACCGGCGCATTCACGGGCTGTGGCAGTCCAGCGTGCCGAGCCGCTTTCTGGACGAGCTGCCGGAGCCGCATCTGGAGGTCACCGAATCGCGCGGCGGCCAGGGCTGGGGCGGCAGCGCGAGCGGGCGCTACGGCTATGGCCCGAGCCGCTTCGATACCGCGCAGGCGTTCGGCTCCACCTATGCGACGCCGGGCTGGCAGCGCGCGCAGAAGGCCGCCCCCGCCGGATTCACCGAGCCCGCCGGCCGCTTTACCCCGGCCAAGGTGGTGGAAGGGCAGATCCTCGCCCGTTCCGCCGGCGAACCCTCCAGCTTCGCCGCCGGCGACCGGGTGTTCCACCAGAAGTTCGGCCATGGCGAGGTGACGGCAGTGGAGGGCAACAAGCTCACCGTGCAGTTCGACAAGGCCGGCGAAAAGCGCGTGCTGGACGGCTTCGTGACGCCGGGCTGAGCGCGGCGCCGGCGGGCGCGTTGTGCTAGGGTTTGCGGCAGTGTTGCGCAGCCGATCGCAGGGAGGGACCTGATGAGTGCCTGGTCAACCGCTGTCCGCTCCGCGCCCGTGGCCGCCGATGCCGGCTATGAGGTCGATTTCTATGCCTGGACGATGGAGCAGGCCAAGCTGATCCGCGACGGCGCCTTCGAGACGCTCGACCGTGACAACCTCGCCGAGGAGATCGAAAGCTGGGGGCGGGAGCAATTCGCTAAGCTCGAAAGTGCGTTTCGGGTTCTGCTGATGCACATGTTGAAGTGGGACTATCAGCCCGCGAGGCGGACCCGGAGCTGGGCATTGACGATCGCCGAGCAGAGGCTGCGTGTTGGCAACGTTTTGTCGGACAATCCGTCTCTTGTGGCCCGGCGGGAGGACGCAGCGGCACGCGCCTACCGGCTGGCGCGGATCGGGGCTGCGCGGGAGACCGGGCTCGATCTTGCGAGCTTTCCGGAAGCCAATCCCTACGCCTTCGGCGATATGACGGACCGGCCCTTCGAGATCTGAGCCAAGCGCGGCGCCGGGACGAGTTGTGCTAGGCTGAAACCCGTTTCCACCGGCGCCGGAGGCAGGCGATGAAGGCTCGTTCGACCGCAGCCCGTGCCGCATCGCCGCCCGCCGATGCCGGCTACGAGGTGGACTTCTATGCCTGGTCCATGGCGCAGGCACAGCTCATCCGCGACGGCGCCTTCGACGCGCTCGACCGCGCGAACCTGGCCGAGGAGATCGAGTGCTTGGGCCGGGAACAGTTCAGCAAGCTCAGGAGCGCGTTTCGGGTGCTGCTCATGCACATGCTGAAATGGGATCACCAGCCGGAGCGGCGCTCGCGGAGCTGGGCGGGGACCATTGCAACCCAGCGCCTCGATATCCTCGACGTTCTGGAAGACAACCCGTCCTTGAAAAGCCGGATCGAGGACGCGGCCGCGGCGGCCTATCGCCGGGCGCGGATCGAGGCGGCGCGTGAGACGGAATTGCCGCTCCGCACCTTCCCCGAGATCAACCCGTATGCGCTGAAGGACATGATGGAACGCGCCTTCGATCTGTAACGCGGCGCCCCTCTGGCCTTCCGATGCGCGGGCTCGTACACAACGCGTCCACCCGCTCGCGAGTCTGGACATGCTCGAAGGACTGCCGCCCAACGGCGCCACCCACATGATGCGCGTCGATGCGCCCGAGGATGAGGCGCGCTCCATTGCCGAGTTTCTCGGCGAGAGCTTCGATCCGGCGGAGGTCGCCACCAGCGCCTTCGAGATCGAGGATCGCGCCGAAGGGTCGGGCTGGGCGGTCGAGGTCTATTTCGCCGACGCCCCGGATGAAGAGTCCGTGCGCGAACTGGTGGCGCTGGTATCGCCGGAGGCGGCGGAAGCCGCGATTTTTGCCACGCTCGACCGCCGCGATTGGGTGGCCTCCAGTCTCGACGGGCTGGCGCCGGTGGCGGTGGGCCGGTTCGTGGTGCATGGTGGCCATGATCGCGGCCGGGTCGGGCCGAACCAGATCGGCATCGAGATCGAAGCGGCGCTGGCGTTCGGCACCGGGCATCACGGCACCACGCAGGGCTGCCTCGGCGCCATCGCCCGTTACGGCAAACGGCGCCGGCCGGCGCGCACGCTCGATGTCGGGACCGGCACCGGAGTGCTGGCGATGGCCGCGGCGCGGCTGTTCCGACGCCCGGTGCTGGCGAGCGATATCGACAAGGTGGCGGTGGCGACCGCGGCGGCCAATGCCCGCGCCAACCGCGCCGCCGGCATCCGCCTGGTGCACGCGCCGGGGCTCGGCGCCAAGCCGTTCCGCGAGGGTGGGCGCTACGATCTTGTGCTGGCGAACATATTGCTCGCCCCGCTGAAGGGGCTGGCGCGGCCGATGCGTCCGCTGCTGGCGCCGGGCGGCACGCTGGTGCTGTCCGGCCTGCTGCCTGGGCACGCCAATGCGGCGCTCGCCGCCTATCGTGCCCAGGGGCTTCATCTGGTGCGCCGCCGCACCATCGAAGGCTGGACGACGCTGGAGCTGGCCGCCCGGCACGGACGGCCGCGCCGGGGGTAGAAACGGTTCTCAGTGCTCGGGGAGCTGGTAGCCGCGCTGCACCAGCATGTGCTTGACTTGGCGCATGCGGGCTTCGATCACGCGGTCGAGCAGGCGACGCGCCAGCGAGGCGCGCGGTGCGGTCTCGGTGCGGCGGGCGGTGTTGACGGTGCCGGCCGTAAATTCAGCCGAAAAGTCGTAAGATGTGACGGACATGCGTCGGTCCTTTCATTCTGGGCCGGCGCGTGCGCCCGATGAGGCGATAGCGACCGGCGGTTCTTCTGCGTCGCAGCATAAACCATCTGCGCTGCACAAAAACCGCCGGGACGGAATGGCAGGCTTGCGGCTCCCGCATGGCGCGAGCCTTGAAACGTCAGGGATTCGTTAAGATGCCGCCGGGTCCGCTTAGGACAGATGAACCGGCATATTGATGCGCCGGCCCAGCCCGTCCGGCTCCGGCAGGGCGCCGTGGGCGGCGCGCATCAAGGCGAGGCGCTGCAACACATCGTCCGGAAACGGCGTGACCCGGCGCGAGCCGGTATCGACATGCACCGCGATCTGCTCGCAGGTCGAGGAGGTCCACCCCTCCCGCGCATGGTGCAGTTCCTGATACAGGTGCATGCGCTTTTCGTCGTAATTGACCAAACGCAGCGTCACCCGCACCTCCTGCCCGGCGCGCAGTTCGCGCACATAGCGCAGATGCGATTCCACCGTGAAGAACGACGCGCTGCGCCGCTCGACATAATGCGGCCCGAGACCGACCAGAAACACCGCCTCGTCGACCGCCCGATCGAACAGGAGGTTGTAATAGGCGACGTTCAGATGTCCGTTATAATCGACCCAGTTCGGCTCGATCGTCATCACCGAGGAGACGAACGGAGCAAAGAACACCGGTTCGAAATCGATACCCTCCAACATCACGCCAATCCCTGCGACGATGGGTCCCGACACCCATTCTGCCTTGTTGAGAAGCATTGTGCCGACTTTCCAAGCAATCGTCACCTCCTCTCATGGCGTTTGAAGGGCTGAAATTCAGCGCTGCCGCGGATTTTTGCCGCCTTCGGTGCGTCCCTGGCGGCGTGCGCTCCCGGTCGCGGGTCTGCTACAGTGTCATCGGTGCCGCCGCCGAAGGCTTAGGAGAACGGGATGGTTGAACTCGTCGCAGAGCGGACGACCGCGCGTGGAACCGCCGCGGTGCTCGAAGAACTGTCGGCCCGGTTCGGTGCGCGGCTGGCCACCGGCCTGGCTTTGCGCGAGCAGCATGCCAACATCATGACCTGGCTGCCGAACCAGGCGCCGGACGCCGTGGTGTTCGCGCACTCGACTGAGGAGGTGCAGGCCGTGGTGCGCGCCTGCGCCAGGGAGCGCGTCCCGATCATCCCATTCGGCACCGGCACGTCGCTGGAAGGGCAGATCAATGCGCCGCAGGGCGGCATCTGCCTCGACCTCAGCGGCATGAACCGGGTGCTGGCGGTGCACCCCGAGGACCTCGACTGCGTGGTCGAGCCCGGCGTGACGCGCAAACAGCTCAACGAGCATCTGCGCGACGCCGGCCTGTTCTTTCCGATCGATCCGGGGGCCGACGCCTCGCTGGGCGGCATGGCCTCCACCCGCGCCTCCGGCACCAATGCGGTGCGCTACGGCACCATGCGCGACAATGTGATCGCGATGACGGTCGTGCTGCCGAACGGCGAGATCGCCACCACGGCGACGCGGGCCCGCAAATCCGCCTCCGGCTATGATCTCACCCGCCTGATGATCGGCGCCGAGGGCACGCTTGGCGTCATCACCGGCCTGACGCTGCGCCTGCACGGCCTGCCGGAGGCGATCTCGGCCGGGGTGTGCGGCTTTCCCACCATCCGCGCCGCCTGCGACGCCGTGATCGCCACCATACAGACCGGCCTGCCGGTGGCGCGCATCGAACTGCTGGACGAGGTGCAGGTGCGCGCCTGCAACGCCTATTCCAAGCTCACTCTAGCCGAACAGCCGACCCTGTTCGTCGAATTCCACGGTACCGAGGCCGGCGTGCACGAGCAGGCCGAGCGCTTCGGCGATATCGCTGCCGAATTCGGCGGCGGGGCGTTCGACTGGGCGACCCGGCCAGAGGACCGCAGCCGGCTGTGGCAGGCCCGGCACGACGCCTATTGGGCGGCGCTGCCGCTGCGCCCCGGCGCCAAGCCGATCGCCACCGATGTCTGCGTGCCGATCTCCCGCCTGGCCGATTGCGTCGACGAGACCAAGCACGACATCGTCGAGCTGGGGCTGATCGCGCCGATCGTCGGTCATGTCGGCGACGGCAATTTCCACACCGTGCTGATGGTCGACACCGACGACGCCGCCGATGTCGCCAAGGTGAAGCGCTTCATGTCCCGCCTGGTCGAGCGCGCGCTCGCCATGGACGGCACCGCCACCGGCGAGCACGGGGTGGGCCAGGGCAAGCGCGGCTATATGGAGGCCGAGCACGGCCGGCCGGCGCTCGACGCCATGCGGGCGATCAAGGCGAGCCTGGACCCGCACGGCATCATGAACCCGGGCAAGATGCTGCCCTGAGGCTGCCGGCGCGCGCGGCGACGACGAGGACCTTTTCGCGTGCAGACACTGCTGCTCACCGTAGCCAGCGCCATCATCCTGGCCATAGCCAGCGCCTTCGCGGCGCCGTTCCTGGTTGACTTCACGCAATGGCGGGCCGCCTTCGAGACGCAGGCGAGCCGGGCCATCGGCGCGCCGGTGTCGATTCGCGGGCCGATCCGCGCCGAGCTGCTGCCGCTGCCCCGGCTGGTGCTGCGCGATGTTTCCATCGGCGCCGAAGCCGCCGGCACCGGGCTGGCGGTGGCCGAGCTGCGCGGCAGCTTCGCGCTCGGCCCGCTGATGCGCGGCGAGATCGTCGCGGAGGAACTGACGCTGGTGAAGCCGCGCCTGCGGCTGGTGGTCGATACCGAGGGCCGCCCGGTGGCGCCGCCCGGCGGCGCCCGGCCGGCCGCCAATTTCCAGGTGGCCGATCTGCGCATCGAGAACGGTGTCGTCGAACTTGAGGATCGCGGCAGCGGCTCGCTGTTCCGGCTGGACGATGTCGACCTCAAGGGCGAGATCGGCGGTCCGGACGGCCCGTTCAAGCTGGACGGCGAGGTGGCCGGCGATCTGGGCGGCACGCGAAAGCGCGAGACGGTGCGGCTGACCTTCGGGCCGCTGGAGCCGGCGGCGGGCGGCGAGGCGGTGACCGGCCGGCTGCGGCTGGTGGTGCAGGGTGTGGGTGCGGCCGCGCCGCGCGGCATCGAGATCGACGGGCTGGCGCGCTTTGCCGCTGGGGTGCCGAGCTTCGAGGGCCGTGCCACCATCGGCGCGCGGGCCGATGCCGCGTCCGCTTCGCCGCTTGCCAAGGCGGGCTGGAGCCTCACCGGACGGCTGCGCGCCGACCGCGCGGCGCTGCGCTTCGAGCAACTGGCCCTGACGCTGGGCGCCGCGCAGCGGCCGGTTGAACTCACCGGCAGCGGCCAGCTCGCGCTGGGGGCCGCGCCGCGGCTGGATCTCACGCTCGCCGCCCGCCAGGTGGACCTCAATGCGGCCACGGCCGGGTCGGCCCCGCTCGCCGCGCTCAGCGAGGCCGGGCAGGCGCTCGGCCCGCTGGCGGGTCTGGCGCCGCAGGGCGCGCTGTCGCTCTCGGCCGATACGCTGCTGCTGGGCGGGGCCACGCTGCGCGAACTCAAGGTCGGCCTCGGCTGGTCGCCCGCCGGTTGGCAGGTGACGGCGCTGGAGGCCAAGCTGCCGGGCCGCGCCGCGCTGCATGCCGCGGGCACCCTGCCGGGGCTCGGCACGCCGAATTCCGGTGACCCGGCCTTCGCCGGCACGCTGCGCTTCGAGGCCGAGGACCCCGCCGCCTTCGCCGCCTGGGCCGCACCCGGCACGCCGGGGCTGCTGGAAGGACTGCCGCCGGGGGCGCTGCGGCTCACCGCCGCGGTGAATGCCGATGGCGGCGGCGTGGCGCTGAGCGGGCTCGATCTGGCGGTGGGACCGGCGCGCTTCACCGGCGAAGTGTCGCTGCGTACGGCCAATGGCGGCCGGGCGCGGCTCGACGCCACGCTGGCGGCGCGCGTGCTCGATCTCGACCCGGTGCTGCCGGCGGCGCGCCGGCTGCTGGCGGCGGCGGGCGCCGATCTCGATGCCGGCCTGCGCTTTTCCGGCCGCGGGCTGCGTCTGGCCGGCCTCACAGCCGACCGGCTCGATCTCGCCGCCAGCAGCGCGCCGGACGGCATTTCCATCGAGCGGATCGCGGTGGCGGGGTTGGGCGGGCTCGATCTTGCCGGCTCCGGCCGTCTCTCCGGCGATACCGGGCGCTTCGAGGCGCGGCTTACCGGCACGGGCGCGGACGGGCTGGCGGCGCTGGCGGCGGTGCTCGGGCCGGCCGGGGCGCCGGCTCTGGTGGAGCGCCTGGCGCCGGTGCTGGCGCCGCTCGACCTCGCGGTGAGGGTCGACACCGCGGGCGGCTCGATCGCCGCGAGCGCACAGGGCCGGCTCGGCACGCTGGCGGGCCAGGCTTCCGGCCGGGTCA
>JBGGNI010000023.1:0-12706 GCA_041287585.1 Xanthobacteraceae bacterium | reverse complement strand
CTCTACACGCCGGGCTGGGAATGGGTGTTCGCGGTGCGGCCGGAGGTCGCCGGCTTCAAGGTCGCGCCGTTCGTCTATCCGGTCTTCAACGACGTCAAGTTCTGACGGACATCGGAGCCGGCCGGGTATCGTCGGCCGGCTCCTTTCATTCGAGGTCGCGCATGGGGCGGTTTCTTCTTCGCCGGCTCGGTATGGGGCTGCTCACCGTGTTTGTCAGCAGCATCGCCGTGACGCTGCTCATTCATCTGGTGCCGGGCGATCCGGTGCAGATCATGTACGCCCAGAGCCAGGGCACCACGCCCGAGCAGATCGAAGCTATCCGTCACAGTCTCGGGCTCGATCTCTCGATCCCCGAGCAGTATCTGCGCTTCGTCGGCAGGCTGGCCCAGGGCGATCTCGGCGTCACCGTGCGCGGCCAGCAGCCGGTGCTGGGGCTGCTGATGCAGAGGCTGCCGAACACGCTGGCGCTGTCCGTATCCGCCATGATGGTGGCCTTGCTGATCGGCGTGCCGCTCGGCTTTCTCGCCGCGGCGCGGCGCGGCGGCTGGCTCGATGCCGGCCTGATGGCGCTCGTCATGGTCGGCATATCGATCCCCAGCTTCTGGCTCGGCCTGGTGCTGCTGTTCTTCTTTGCCGTGCAGTTGCAATGGCTGCCGGTCACCGGCAACGGCCCGCTCAATCTGGTGCTGCCGGCCCTCACGCTCGGGCTGGCCAACGCCGCCGTCTTCGCCCGCATCACCCGCTCCGCCATGATCGACGCCATGCAGGAGGACTTCGTGCGCACCGCCCATGCCAAAGGTCTGCCGGAAGCCACCGTGCTGCACCGCCACGCACTGCGCGCCGGGCTGCTGCCGATCGTCACCATCATGGGCATGCAGTTCGCCTACATGATGGGGGGAGCCATCGTGGTCGAGAACATCTTCGCTTGGAACGGCATCGGCCGGCTGGCCATCGAGGCGATTTTCCAGCGCGACTATCCCGTGATCCAGGGTTTCATCCTGGTGTTCGCCACGGTGGTGGCGGTGGTCTCCATGCTGCTCGACATCGCCTACGCCCTGCTCGATCCGCGCGTGCGGAGGGCGGTGTGACGATGGCCGGCACCGATCCCATTGCGGTTACCGCAGCGCCAACGCCGGGGCTGGCCCGGCGCCTCTTCAGCAATCCCGCCGGCCTCATCGGCACCGGCATCGTGCTGGTGCTGGTGGCCCTTGCGCTGTTCGCGCCGCAGATCGCGCCGTTCGCTCCGACCCGGATGGGCGCCGGCAAGCCGCTGCTGGCACCGTCGCTGGTTCATCTCGCCGGAACCGACGAGTTCGGCCGCGATATGTTCTCGCGCATCGTGTTCGGCGCCCGCTTCACGCTGATGGTCGGCGCCATCGCGGTCGGCATCTCGCTGGTGGTCGGGCTGTGCATCGGCCTCATGGCGGCCTATGCGCGGGGGTGGGTCGAGATCGTGCTGATGCGGCTGTCCGACGTGCTGTTCTCCTTCACCGAGACGCTGATCGCGCTGGCCTGCGTCGCCGTGCTGGGTCCCAGCCTGCAGAACGCCATGATCGCCGTCGGCATTGCCGGCATTCCGCTCTATGCGCGCACCGCCTATGCCGCCGCGCTGGTCGAAGCCGGCAAGCCCTATTTCGAAGGCTCGGTGGTCGCCGGCGCCGGGCCGCTGCGGCTGCTGCTCACCCATCTGCTGCCCAATGTGCTGCCGACCATGATCGTCATCGCCACATTGGGCTTGTCGAGCGCGATACTCGCCGCCGCCGGGCTGAGCTTTCTGGGGCTGGGCGCGCAGCCGCCGACGCCGGAATGGGGCGCGATGCTGTCCGCGGGCCGCGACTTCTTCAACCGTGCCCCGTGGCTGATGCTGTATCCCGGCCTTGCCATCGCCGTCGTCGTGCTGGGGTTCAATTTGCTCGGCGACGGCCTGCGCCACGTTCTCGACCCGAAGGGCAGGGACCGATGAGCGAGGCGATCCTTGAAGTCAGCGGCCTCACCGTCGCGCTGGGGCGCCGCGCGCCGCGCACGCTGGTCGACGACATCGGCTTTGCAATCGGCCGCGGCGAGCGCGTGGCGCTGGTGGGAGAGAGCGGCTCGGGCAAGAGCCTCACCGCTCTGGCGCTGCTCGGGCTGCTGCCCCACGGGGTGGCGCATGTGCGCGCCCGATCCTTGCGGGTTCTGGGCCGCCACATCGATCCGGCGCAGGACGCGCAGATGCGCGCGCTGCGCGGCGTGGCGATCGGCATGGTGTTCCAGGAGCCGATGACCTCGCTCAACCCGGTGCTGACCATCGGCCGGCAGATGAGCGAAGCCATGATAGCGCGGCGCGGCGCCGGCGCGCGGGAGGCGCAGGACCGGGCGATCGCGCTGCTCGACCGGGTCGGCATCGACCGGCCGGAGCTTCGGATGCAGCAGTATCCGCACGAGTTTTCCGGCGGCATGCGGCAGCGGGTGATGATCGCCATGGCGATGATGCTGCAGCCCGCTCTGCTGATCGCCGACGAGCCGACCACCGCGCTCGATGTGACGGTGCAGGCGAGGATTCTCGAACTGCTGGTCGACGTCACCCGCGAAAACGGCTCGGGCCTGCTGCTGATCACGCACGACATGGGCGTGGTGGCGCAGATTGCGGACCGGGTGGCGGTGATGCGCCGTGGCCGCATCGTCGAGGAGCAGCCGACGGCCGATCTGTTCCGCGCACCGCGCCAAGCCTATACGCGGGCGCTGCTGGCGGCGGTGCCGCGGCTGGACGGGCCCGGCGCCGATGCGCCGGCCTCTGCCGGGCGTCCGGTGCTGCGGCTTGCCGGCGTCAGCAAGCGGTTCGGCAGCGGCCGGCGCGCCACCGCGGCCGTCGACGACGTCTCGCTGGAGGTCCATGCCGGCGAGACCCTGGCGCTGGTCGGCGAGAGCGGGTCCGGCAAGTCCACGCTCGCCCGCATCGCGGCGCGGTTGACTGCGGCCGATTCCGGCACGGTGGTGCTCGACGGCACCGACATCACCCGGCTTTCGGGATCGGCGCTTAGGACGGCCCGCCGGCCGGTGCAGATGATCTTCCAGGATCCCTATGCCTCGCTCGACCCTCGGTTCAGCGCGGCGCGGGCCATCGCCGAACCTTTGCGGATCGCCGGCATGCTCGACCGTTCCGCGATAGGCCGGCGGGTCGAAGAACTGCTGGTGCGCGTGGGCCTGGGGACAGCGGCAGGCGCCCGGCTGCCGCATCAATTCTCCGGCGGCCAGCGGCAGCGCATCGCCATTGCCAGGGCGCTCGCCACCGGCCCCAAGCTGGTGATCGCCGACGAGCCGACCTCCGCTCTCGACGTGACGATCCAGGCCGACATCCTCGCCTTGCTGTCCGAGCTTCAGCGCGAACAGCAACTGGCGCTGCTGTTCATCACCCATGATCTGGCGGTGGTGCGCCGTATCGCGCACCGCGTCGCGGTGATGCGGCAGGGCCGGATCGTCGAGATCGGATCGGCGGATCGCGTGCTCACGGCGCCGCAGCATCCCTATACGCAGGCCCTGCTCGCCGCAGCGCCCACCGGCGATCCGACGTCGCAACGCCGGGTGGCCTTATGACCATCGGCATTGCCGCGAGCGGCCCCAAGGCGGCGGAGGCGATCCTGGCGGCGCTGGCCGCCGTGGAGGCGATCGGCACCGGCGCGATCGGCGGTTTCGTCAGTCTCGCCGTGATTGCGGAGGGTCAGGTTCTGCGCGCGGAAACCCAGAATGGCGGCAGCGCGGCTTTGCTGTCTGCCGGGCTTCCGCCGGGACTACGCGGCGCCGCCCGCGCCGTGCTGATGTCGAGCGGACCCAACCGCCCCACGCCGCTGGCGCAATTCACGCCCGGCGATGCCATGGCCGGGCTGATCACCGGCCACCGGTTTCCCAATGCGCGCGGCGCCAACGGCGTGGCGCTCAATCAGGATGTGCTGGCACGAATGCGCGCCGGCGCCGGGCCGGAGGCGTCCGTGCGGGCGGTTCTCGACGTCAACCCGCTGGCGGACGCCGGGCTGATCGCGCTCGCATCGGACGGGCGCCTGCACGCGGCCGACGGCCGTGCACTGGAAAGCTTCGGCGACCGCGGCGGGGCCACCTTGCTGTCGCCGAACGGTTCCGCCGTCGCCGTGCTTCACAACGCCATTCTGCCCTACCGGGGGCTCGCCCTCATTGCGGCCGAGACGGCGCTGAACCTGATGGAGGGCGCCTCGGCCGAACCGCTCGGCATAAGCCTGGACGCTGGATTGCCGATCGTTCGCGGCGCGGAGAACGCTATCGAGGTCGACACCGACAATCGGACGATCGCGATCAGCGTCGCCGATTCCCGCTTTACCAGCGGCACATGGAGCTTCGGCCTGGGCTATCGTGTCAGAGTGAACCAGGGGGGCCATCTCATGGCGCGGCTGACCTACGAGCCTTATCTGGTGGCGGTCGATGGCGTGCTGGTGTCGATCGATGGCGGCAAAAGCGCGTCGCTGGCGGCTCTAAAGGAAACCGCGAGCCCCGTCGACGCCGAGAACTTTTAAGGATCGACCGCCCGGTTCATAGTCTCCGGCCGCGTTCGGCCAATGGAGACCGCCATGTCGGAACTTGCCTATCGCACCGCGCTCATCGTCGGGGCCGGCGCCGGTATCAGCGCGGCGCTGGCGCGCAGGTTGTCCGCGCTCGGCCTGCAGGTAGCGCTCGCCGCCCGCGATATCGGCAAGCTCGGCGCACTCACGCAGGAGACCGGGGCGCGTGCCTTCGCCGCGGATGCGGCGCAGGCCGGCTCGGTTGCCGCGTTGTTCGACACGGTGTGTACTGAGATCGGCGAGCCGGATGTCGTCGTCTACAATGCCAGCGCCCGCTGGCAGGGCCCGCTCGCCGAGCTCGATCCGGCCGCGGTGGAGCGAGCGCTCGCGGTTACCGGCTTCGGGGGCTTTCTGGTCACCCAGCAGGCGGCCCGGCGCATGGTTCCCCGCCAGCACGGCGCTATCCTGCTCACCGGCGCCACCGCCAGCGTGAAGGGCTACGCGAACTCGGCGGCCTTCGCCATGGGCAAGTTCGCCCTGCGCGGCCTCGCCCAGAGCGCGGCGCGCGAGCTCGGGCCACTCGGCATCCATGTCGCCCACTTCATCATCGATGGCATGGTCCGCTCGGAACGGCGGCCGGACCCGATGGAGCGGCCCGACAGCACGCTCGCGCCGGATGCGATCGCCCAGGCCTATGTGGACGTGCTGGCCCAGCACCGCAGCGCCTGGTCGCACGAGATCGACCTGCGGCCGTGGGGCGAGCGGTTCTGAGGTGGTCGGGGCCGCTCAGCCGATGAGATCGCCGCGGAACGCCCAGCGCGTCATGCGCCGCTCCACCAGCGCGCAGGCGGCGTACATGGCGATGCCCATGATGGCGATGGCGAACAGTCCGGCAAAGGTGGTGGCGGAATCGTTGCGCGCCCCGGCCGAGAGCATGAGGAAGCCGATGCCCCGATTGCCGCCGACCGTTTCCGCCAGCACCGAGCCGACGAAGGCGAGCGTCACCGCCACCTTCAGGCTGGCGAACAGATAGGGCATCGAGCGCGGCACGCCGACCTTGGTGAGGATTTCCCAGCGGCTGGCGCCGAGCGAGCGCATCACATCCCGCATCTCCGGCTCGATGGTGGCGAGGCCGGTGGCGACGTTCACCACGATGGGAAAGAACGAGATGACGAAGGCGGTGATCACCGCCGGCAGCGCGCCGACGCCAAGCCAGATCATCAGGATCGGCACGATCGCAACCTTCGGAATGGCATTGAAGGCGATCAGCAGCGGATACAGCCCGGCATAGACGAAGGGCGAGGCGCCGATGGCAAGGCCGAGCAGCAGCCCGAAGCCCACGGCGAGCACCAGGCCGATCAGCGTCGTCGACAGCGTTTCCAGGCAATATTTCAACAGGATGTCCCAGCGCAGGATCATCACCTCGACAATGCGCGAGGGGCGCGGCGCCAGGATTTCCGGCACATCGAAGGCGACGCAGGCCACCTCCCACGCCGCGAGCAGCAAGGCTGCCGTAAGCCAGGGCATGGCAAGGCGCAGGGCGCGGCGCGCAGGCTCGCTCATACGCCGTGCTCCGCATGGATGCGCTCGCGCAGATCGTGCACAATGTCGACGAAGCCGATGTCGAACGTGCTCGCCAGCGTGCGCGGCCGCGGCAGGTCGATCGGCCGGCGCATCACGATGCGCCCCGGCCGGCGGCTCATCACATAGACGGTGTCGGCGAGGTAGACCGCCTCGCGCAGATCGTGGGTCACGAGCACGGCGGTGAAGCGGCGTTCCGTCCACAATAGCTGCATCACCCCCCACAATTCCTCGCGGGTGAAGGCGTCGAGCGCACCGAACGGCTCGTCGAGCATCAGGATGTCCGGCTCATGGATCAGCGCGCGGCACAGGTTCGCGCGCTGCTGCATGCCGCCGGAAAGCTGCCAGGGGTAGCGGTCGCCGAAGCCGCCGAGTCCGACCGAGGCCAGCAGCGCCTCGATTTTCGCCAGATATTCCGCGCGATTGGCGCGCAGGCGCTGCTTGTGCGGGGCCACCACTTCGAGCGGCAGCAAGATGTTGTCGCGCGTGGTGCGCCAGGGCATCAGCGTGGCGTTCTGGAACGCCATTCCGACACCGGCGACCGGCCCGGTCACCACCCGGCCATGCACGCGCACCTCGCCCTTGGTCGGCGCGACAAGGCCGGTGACGAGCTTCATCAGCGTGGACTTGCCGCAGCCGGACGGGCCGACGACCGCGATGAATTCGCCTTTGGCGATGCTCAGCGTGGCGTCGCCGAGCGCCAGCACGCCGCCGTCGCCGCCATAGGACAGGCTCGCCCCGCGCAGCTCGATGAGGGGCGCGGGCTCAGCCACGGGGCACGCCCGCTGCTGCGGGCCGGATGGGTTGAGGGCGCACGCGGGGCGCGCTAGTTCGGCGCCACCATCCGCTCTGCCTTGGGCGGCAGGTATTTGGCGGTGAACACCTTGTCCGGTGCCGGGGCGCTGGGCAGGCCGAAGGCCTCGGCGACATCGACAACCGAGCGGGCGAAGCGGGCCGGCTCGACATCGCCCATGCCGTTCGCCTTCACGTACGGCGTCAGCACATTCATCCGCAGCGACATGGTCAGCCGCTCGGTCTCCAGCTTGTCGTCGATCAGCGGATCACGCTTCTTGGCCGCCGCGATTCCGATGGCGGGATCGGCCGCGACCTCCTTCCAGGCCTTGGCGGTCGCCCGCAGGAAACCGGTGACGACTTCGGGCTTGGCGGCGAAGGCCGGCGAGATGATGATGCCGTTGCCGTACACGTCCATGCCGTAGTCGCTGTAGTTGAAGGACACGATGTCTTCGGCCTTCACGCCGCGCGCCTTGAGATCGAGCACCGACGAGAAGTAATGTCCGGAGATGAAGTCGACCGTGCCCTGCACCAGCGACTGTTCGCGCAGTTGCGGCGTGAGATTGACATGCTCGACGCTTTTGGGATCGAGCCCGACCTTCTTGGCGAAGGCCGGAAACAGCCGGAACGAGGCATCGAACACCGGCGCGCCAAGCTTCTTGCCGGCGAGGTCCGCGGGCTTGGCAATGCCGGTCTTCTTCAGCGTATGCACGCCGAAGGGCGGGAAATCATAGGCCATGAACACGCACAGCACTTCCTTGCCGGGGTTCTTGGCGTTGTATTCGATCAGCGAGTTCACGTCGGCGAAGCCGATATCATAGGCTCCGGAGGCAATGCGCTGCACCGCGCCCGCTGAACCCTGGCCGGGGTCCAGGGTAACGTCGAGGCCCTCGGCCTTGTAGTAGCCCTTGTCGAGCGCGACGACGAAGGGCGATGTCGGCCCCTGGAACACCCAGTCGAGCGTGAATTTCACCGGCGTCTGCGCTGAGGCGACAACGGGAGCAAACAACGCAAGAATGCCGCCGAGCACCATGGCAAGGCTCGCCATGCGCTTGCGCCCACCGTCCGCGATACCCCGTTCAATGCTGCCGCCCGACCTGCCGCCTGTCATCCGAACACTCCGCCTGAACCGAACTTTGACCCAACGGAAGCGACGCTAAGGGGACGGTTCCCACTGGTCAATACGAGCGACGCGGCATTTGCCCGACTTTCGAACAGGCCTATTTCCTCGGCATCTTTCCGTGCGGTCGCCTCGTGTACGGAAATCCCGCGATCGCTCGCCGGCCGCTACAGCGATGCGGGCATCTGGCGCCCGAGATAGCGGTAGAAATCCCAGATAGTGCCTTCATAATCGCGCGGGGCGAGCGGTCCAGAAGGCGCGTGTCGTGACGACAGCGCGCGCTGCATTTTCTCCAGCTTCTGGCGATCTTCGCGGTTGACCTCATGCCAGAGCGCTATCCGGGTCTCGAGTTCGTCCTGGGTCAGTTCGTCACCATAGGTCGACATGGTCCATCGAACTCTGATGCGATCAACCGCAAGCGGTTGGATCGACAGCGAAACGAGCAGGGTGGCGGCCTGGCTGGCGATTTGTGTCGGGAACAGGCAGAACAGGGTGGAACGCCGCCGCTCCGCTTCGGTCAGCCCCGGCGCTCCCTTGCCGCGCGACGCCGCTGTGTCCGGATAGTTGGCGCAGTAGGAGGTGAAGGCGTCGTCCGACATCGACTTCCGGCTGAGGCCGGTCGGCGTGTACGGGTGGAGTGTTTCCGGATGAACCACGGAAAGATGGTAGGCTTCCATGAAATTCTCGACAAGGCATTTCCAGTTGGTCTGCCACTCTTCCTCGAACGTGCGCACGATCTTCATGCGCTGAGTCTCGTAGTTTTGCAGTAATCTTTCGAGTTGATCCAGTCGCGGCGTCATGGGTCGAGCTTCGGGATCGAGATTGGCGTAAATAAAGCCGTTCCAGATCTCGGAGGCAAAGCATGGGAGGCTGCAATTCTCTTCGGTAACGCCCTTGTCGCGCATTCGAGGTGCGGTGATCAGTTCGCCGGCGCGGCCATAGCTCCAGGCGTGATAGGAGCAAACAAAGCGGCGTGTCGAACCCGAATTTTCTGCCAGCGGCATGCCGCGATGGCGGCACAGGTTCGACAGAACGCGGATGTTGTGGTCATCTCCCCGCACGATCAGCAGCGGTTCGTCGAACAGGCTGGTGGTGAAGTAGTCGCCCGGTTTCGGGATTTCGTCGGCCCGGCCGAGGCAGTGCCATTCCTTGGAGAGAAATGTCTCCACCTCGTAGCGGAAGTATTCGGGATTGGTATAAAATCCGCCCGGTAGACACTGAGCTTCCTGTTCCATCAGGCCGGCGACGGATTTCAGTGCCTTGTTCATGGCTTCTACAGCCGTCGTTGAGGAGATCATCAAGGCCTCACTCCGCGGCTTGAGCGAAAGAACGGTCGAAATCGGTGGTCTTTTCAGCGATATAGCGCATGAAGTCATAGATCGGGCGCTCGAGGTAGGACAGGTGGCCGGCCCTTGCCGAACCTGCGCACAGGCCGCGAAACACTTTCTCGGTGCAGCCGCGATCTTCGACGTTGACCTCGTCCAGCAGGGTTTTCAGCGCGGTCACATAATCTTGCGCGCGTGGGTCGGCCATGAATTCCGGAGACAGCCCACCACCAAAAATCATCGCGACTTTGCCGACGCCGGCCGGGTGAAGTGACAGGTACCAAAAATAGCCAGGGGTCAGCGTAATGAGGTGGCTTGGATAGATGGAAAGCAACGCCGTTGTCTTGCGCCAGCGGCCGTCCAGGCGGGTATTGTCAGGATGTGCGTTGCCGATCGGCAGCGACGCTTCCTTTGTAATCCAGTGATAATTGAAACTTTCGAGGCCCGGCGGGCACTCCATTTCCTCAAGCCGGGAATGACCGCCCACCGTGTCGGCATGGCAGACCGGCAAATGGTAGCTTTCCATGAAGTTCTCGGCGAGTACTTTCCAGTTGGTATCCCAGACATGGGTCTCGCGGAAACATTCGACATAATTCTCCATCTCGTAGCGCCCGATCATCTCCTCAAGTGGCGCAAGCGTCGATGCGACGCTGGAACGATCGCGATCGAGCGTGATGTAAATCCAGCCGAGCCATTCTTCGCAGCGGATCGAAGGCAGAACATAGTCGTCTTTGCAGAAGCCCGTGGTCTGGGCCATGAACGGCGCGCCGATGAGCCGCCCTTCCAGATTGTAGGTCCAGGCGTGGTAAGGGCATACAAGGGCACGCTTGTTGCCGCTTCCCTCGGCAAGGGTCGACATGCGGTGCAGGCAGACATTGGAAAATGCCCGCAATTGGTTTTCCCGGTCGCGCAGCACCACAACCGGCTGTCCGGCCAGTTCGTAGGTGAGGTAGTCGCCGGCCTTCGCAAGCGCGCCGGACCGACCGACGCAGATCCATTCCTTCGAGAAGATCGAAGCCACTTCCCGGGCGAGGAACTCCGGGCTGGAATACACGCTCGGCGGCATGGCGCGGGCATTTTCGAACGGCTGGCCAGCAGCCTCTGCCAACGCCGCCTCGGGCTGAACGAACATGGCGCAAGTCCTTCTGCTCGGGGGCGAACGCGCCGGTGTTGGCGGGCCAGGTGGCAAGCAGATTGAACTTTTTATAAAAGAGGTCAAAACTCAAATTTCCGATTTTTAAAAGAGCTTTAATATGGTTCGCTACACTTTGCGGCAGTGCACCTATTTCCGGGCGATCGCCGAACATGGCGGGATCGCGCAGGCGGCGCGTGCGCTCCACATCTCCCAGCCGTCGGTGGCGCAGGCGCTTGAAAAGCTTGAGACCGTGACCGGGCTGGTCTTGTTTGAACGACACCATGCGCGGGGGCTCACGCTGACCCTTCAGGGGCGCGTTTTCCTGGAGCATGTGGCCGGCCTGGAAAAGCAGGCGCAGCAGGTGGAGCGTGAGGCCGCGGCCTTGGCGGCGGAAGCCGCAGGGGAGATCCGCCTGGGAATATTTTGGACGCTGTCGCCGTTTTACGCAGCGAGGCTCATCCGCACCTTCTCGGAACGTGTCCCGGGCGTGACCGTCCGACACGAGGAGATGTCGCTCTCCGATCTCGCCGACGCGCTGCGCGAAGGCGCGATCGATCTGGCCCTGACCTATGATCGAGGTGCGCACCCCGACGGTCTGTCGTTTGTCGAACTTGCCGAGATGCGGCCGACGGTTGTCATCGCCGCCGATCACAAGCTCGCCGACCGCCATGCCATCGACCTCACCGCATTGGCTGATGATGCGTACGTCATGCTCGACGGGCCGGGGAGCCGCAGCTATTTCGAAGACCTGTTGCACGAGATCGGTATCGATCCGCGGATCTCCTATGTCTCAACCTCGCTGGAGGCCGTGCGCAGCGCGGTCGCGGCGGGTTTCGGCTTCACTCTGCTGGTGATGCGCCCGCCGTCTTCGACGACCTATGACGGAGGTGCCGTGAAGACCTTGGAGATCGAGAACGACGTGCGCCCATTGCGCATCGTGCTGGCGTCCCGTGCCGGCGCGCATCGCGGGCAGATACTGCGCAGGTTTACCGACCATGCGGTTGGGTTTTTTTCGACGCTGGCCGACGCATCGACGTGGCCTTCCTCCAATACGATATGAGGCAACAGACGCTGGCGCGGCTCGATGGCGCTGGGGCGGCGGCTCGTCTAGGGTCTGGCGCCATGCCGGCGAGGCGGGCGGGCGAGGCGACATTCGGTGCAGGGCCGCGACGAACATTCGGTAGCCGCTTCCCCGGCGGCGCGGCTGTCGCTGATGGCGGCGGCCGGCATTGCGCTCTGCCTCATCGGCGGGCTCGCGGCGGCGACCCCGTTCGCCCGTCTGCCGATCGACGGCACCGAGGGCATTCTGCCCGCTTATGCCGCGGCGACGCTGGTGCTGGAGATCGTCACCGCGGCGCTGCTGTTCGCGCTCTACACTGTGCAGCGCTCGCGGGCGGTGCTGATCCTCGCCTGCGGCTATTTGTTCTCGGCGCTCATGATCCCGGCCTGGGCGCTTACCTTCCCCGGCGTGTTCGCCTCTCTCGGCATCGAGCCGAGCCTCCAGACCGCCGCCGCAGTGGCGGCGGCGCGCCGGCTCGGCTTTCCGCTGTTCGTGCTCTTCTATGCGCTGGCGCCGAATGCCGCCCGGCCCGGCGGGCCGAGCGCCGGCACCATGATCCGCGCCGTACTGGGGGTGTGCGCTGGCGCCGGGCTGGTGCTGTGGCTGATCTTCGCTCATGCCGGCGACCTGCCGGTGCTGATGCGCGACGCGCGCAATGCCGACGAGTTGTGGCGCTATGTGCCGATGGCTGCCCTGGCGCTCTATGCGCTCGACATCGGCGTGCTGCTGGTCCGCCGCCGCACCCCGCTGGACATCTGGGTGAGCCTGGTGGTGGTCTCGCTGGTGATCGAACTGGTGCTGATCTCCTATCTCGGCGGCGCCGTCCGCCTCGGCGTCGGCTGGTGGGCGGGCCGGCTTTACGGTTTGGCCGCCGCCAGCATCGTGCTGTTCGTGCTGCTGTCTGAGGTCGCCGGCCTGTATGCGCGGCTGGCGCGCACCCTTGCCGCCGAGCGCCGGGCCCGGCAGAATCGGCTGGTCGCCATGGAAGCGCTGTCCGCTTCCATCGCTCATGAGATCAACCAGCCGCTGGCCAGCATGGTCACCAACGCCGACGCCGCGCTGCGGTGGCTCTCCAAGGACCAGCCGCGGCTGGACAAGGCGGACGACGCGCTGCGCCGCATCGTGGCGGACGGTCACCGGGCCAACAAGGTGGTGGCCGGCATCCGCACCATGTTCATGAAGGGCACG
>JBGGNI010000022.1:0-10192 GCA_041287585.1 Xanthobacteraceae bacterium | reverse complement strand
GCGGCCATCACCATGAAGCCGAGATTGACCTGGAAGTCCTTGACGCCGAGGTCCTGCGCGATGACGCCGAGCTGGGCGACCGCCATCAGGCCGCCGGTGACGGTGCCGATGAACATCGCGGCCATGACCCAGAACACCGGGGAGCGCAGCGCCTCGGGCAGGGTGTAGTCGCGGCGGGACTGGGCGACCTTGTTGGAGCCCTTGGCATCCTTCGGCGGCGCCTTCAGGAACAGCGCGGCGAGAATAATGATGCCGCCCTGAATGAGGCCAAAGGTCCAGAACGTCTCGGAGACGCCGTCGGTCTTCAGCATGTTGGCGATCGGCAGGATGGTGAGCGCCGAGCCCGCGCCATAGCCGCCGGCGGTGAGGCCGACCGCGAGACCGCGCTTGTCCGGGAACCACTTGATGGCGGCGTTGACGCAGGTGGCGTAGACGCAGCCGACGCCGATGCCGCCGATGACCGCGCCGACATAAAACATCGTCAGCGTGTCGGCATAGGAGTTCACGACCCAGGACAGGCCGGTGAAGAAGCCACCGATCAGAACCATGACCCGCGGGCCGTACTTGTCGATGAAGTAGCCTTCGATCGGCGCGAGCCAGGTCTGGACCACGACGAAGATGGTGAAGGTGGTCTGGATCGCCGCGCGCGACCAGCCGAATTCACGAGTCATTTCAGGGACGAACAGGGTCCAGGCGTACTGGATGTTGGCGGCGGCCACCATGCAGATGATGCCGACCACCAACTGCACCCAGCGCAAATTGGAGTCCTGCGCGACGGACGTTGGGCTTGAAGCGTTCAAAGGCGTTCTCCTCTCGTAGGTGCATGCAGCACGGGCCGGCTTGTTTCTGCGGCCCGCCCGTCGAGGGGCGGCCGGACGGAGACAGTTGCGCTGCGCGCAAACGTCTCCTGCGACAGCCGCGGTACGGCTGCCGGTGATTTTGATTTTCGTCTCAGGTGTCCGGTGCCCGGCCTTAGCCGACGCCCTCAGATCCAGCCCATTGCCATCAGCTTAGTACACATAATTTTGTATGCCAATGGCCTTTTCGACGATGTTTGCATGCCGCTGCATTCGGATCGGGACCATCTATTCGATCCGCCTTGCACCTCCCCTACGTCATAAAGCACCGAACACATCATCCATTCTTGAGCTGAAACGGTGGACGGCACAAAGGTACGAAACTGAACTGAACTTCCGCATAGTCGTCGACTTCGCACTTTGGTCCGCCTGGCGGGATTTTCACTTGGCTCGCCGGGCAGCGAAATCGCGCTATACTTCCTCACGGCTTAGACTTTCGACGAATGGACCGTCGAACGCCGCTGCAGCGCCCGCCGCCATTCGGATCGAGAGGTACATCGAAACCGTCTTGCCGGGCCGGCTTCGGCCATTTCCCCACTGTCTTCAGCGTTGGAATCCATTATGCTCGATAATGAATCGGCCCCGGCGGTCCTCGCTTCGGGGCAACCGCCGGTGAAGAGCCGGGCACGCCGAAGGAAACGTCGAGGTACCGTACGTGGAGGCCACCGAAAGCCAGGTCAGGCTGAACATCGCCCCTCTTGCGGCGAACACCAGCCTGCGCTCGCTCGCATATGATGCGATCAAGAAGGCCATTACCGAAATGGACCTCTACGGCCAGGAGAGCGAAATTCGCCTGGACGAGCGGCAATTGTCGCAGGACCTCGGGGTGAGCCGCACGCCGATCCGCGAGGCCCTGACCGTGCTGGAGCAGGAAGGCTTCGTGCGTTCCGTGCCGCGGCGCGGCATCTTCGTGGTGCGCAAATCCAAGGAAGAAATCATCGAGATGATCACGGTCTGGGCGGCGCTGGAAAGCATGGCCGCCCGGCTGGCGACGTCCCGCGCCAGCGATGCCGAACTTGCCGCGCTGCGCGACGTCTTCCACGATTTCGAGGAGGACGCGCCCGCCGAGCATATGAACGAATATTCCGACGCCAATATCCGCTTTCACCAGACCATCATCCAGCTCGGCCGCTGCGGCATCATCGCGGACATGACCGAGAATCTGTTCATCCATATTCGCGGCATCCGCGCCGTTTCCGTGCGCCAGGAAAATCGCGCCGAGCGCTCGCTGCAGGAGCATCGCGGCATCATCGCCGCGCTGGTCGCGCGCGATGCCGAACTGGCCGAGCGCCTGGTGCGCGAGCACACGCTGGGTTTGGCCGGCCATGTGGAAAAACACGGCAAATTCCTCGCCTGAACCGGCCGACCGGTGATTGCCTCATGATCCGTCCGCTGGCGCTCGCCGCCCGCCTGTTGCCCGCCTTGGCGCCCGTCAGCGGGCGGGAGAAGCTGCGGGCGGCCCTGGGCGCGCTCATCGGCATCGCGCTCACCGGCTGGGTCAGCCGCTGGGCGCTTGGCCCGGAGGCGGGCGTACCGCTGCTGATCGCGCCCATGGGGGCGAGCGCGGTGCTGCTGTTCGCCGTGCCGTCCAGCCCGCTGGCGCAACCCTGGTCGATCCTCGGCGGCAACATCGTCGCGGCTCTGATCGGGGTGGCGTGCGCCCGTCTGGTGCCGGACGTGCCGCTGGCCTGCGCGGTGGCGGTGGCGGCGTCGATCGGCGCCATGCTGCTGCTGCGCTGCCTGCATCCGCCGAGCGGCGCGGTGGCGCTCACCGCCGTGCTGGGCGGGCCGGCGGTCGCAGCAGTCGGCTACGGCTTCGTGCTGGCGCCGGTGGCGCTCAATTCGCTGCTGCTGCTGGCCGCCGCGCTGGCGTTCAACAATCTTACCGGCCGCCGCTATCCGCATCTCAGCGAACCGGCGGGAACCGCGCGCAGCCCGGCGTCAACGGGCGCGCCGCGCAGCTTCGCCGACGGCGATCTCGACGCCGTGCTGGCGAAATACGGCCAGGTGCTGGATGTGAGCCGCGACGAACTGGCGGGCCTGTTCAACGCGGCCCGGCTGCGCGCCTATGAGCGCCGCTCCGGCACGGTGCGCTGCGCCGACATCATGACCCGCCGGGCGGTGGCGGTGGCCCCCGGCACCCCGCTGCGCGAGGCCTGGGAGCTGCTGCGCGCGCATCGTTTCCGCGCCTTGCCGGTGACGGGGGAAGACGCCCGCGTGCTCGGCATCGTCACCCAGACCGATTTTCTGGCCCATGCCGACTGGAGCCCCGGCGGGCCGCGGCTCGGCCTCGTCCGGCGGCTGCGCCAGGCCGCCCGGCTCGCTCCGGCGCCGGACGCCACGGTGGACGCCATCATGAGCCGCCCGGCCCGCACCGTAACGGCGCAGACCTCGATCGCCGAACTGGTGCCACTGATGGCCGATGCCGGCGTGCACCAGATGCCGGTGGTGGACGAGCGCCGGCAACTTGTCGGCATCGTGACACAGTCCGACCTCATCGCCGCGCTGTTCCGCGACGTGGAGACGGCGCACTGAGAAGACCGTCAATGAACGGCCGGCAGGCCGTGCTCGTCCCACGCCCGGCGCGGCACCGGCGTCCCCACCAGGAAGGCGAAGTCGGCGATCTTTGTAACGCCCGGCACCAGCGTGCAGCGGAAGCTGAGGTTGTACCAGATGCCGCCGGCCCGGAACGCCGCGCCGTCCGCGATCAACGTATCGCCGGCCTGCCGGGTGTCGGACATCGCGTAAGCCACCAGCCGATCCGGCTTCAGGCTGTGCTGCCACAGCTCGATCTGGTCCATCGCCTCGATGCCGCACAGTTGCTCGGCGCGCTCATCGGCGGCGAGCTGCGCCAGCGCCTGCCGCGTGCCGCGGCTGCGGGCATCGGACAAGGTGCGCTCAGACAGCAGGTGGTCGGCCCGGATCATCGCCGGCTGCGCCGGCCCGGACCGCGGCTGTGCGGCGGCGGGCGGGAGCGCCGCCGGGGCGGCGGGCGGCAAGGGGGCAGCGGGTGGCAGTGGGGCTTTCGGAGCGGTCAACGCCGCAAAAGCGTCAGCGGAGAGGATATCCACCGCGATGCCGGCTTCCGGCGCCGACGTTGAAACGGATGCGGGCGGCAACAGGATCAGCCCGATGCCGAGCAGAACGTGAAGCGCCAGCGCCGCGGCAAGCGCGACCGGCTTCAGCTCGTCATCGACGGCAGCGGCCGGCCGGCCGGACACCCGCCCGATCGGCACCGCCTCTCGCCAGATGTCCCGCTGCGTGCCGCGCGGGCTCGCGTCCGCCGTCATCGCACCGCCCGCTGCTTGCCGTGCGCAACTCAGCCCGGCGAATGTGTCGGGGCTGTGTCGCTACGGCCGGTCGGCTATTCCGCGGCGATGCGCTGGGGTGCCTCGCCCAGCGCCCCGGACTGGCGGAATTCGGCGATGGTATTGGCGTCGAAGCCGAGCACTTCGGCGAGAATCTCGTCGGTATGCTCGCCGAGCAGCGGCGATGCGGTAACTTCGACCTGGTTGTCCGACAGCTTGATCGGATTGCCGACGGTCAAGTACGTGCCGCGCACCGGGTGCGGCACCTCCACCAGCGTGCCGGTGGCAAACAGCGAGCGGTCCTCCGCGATTTCCTTCATCGAAAGGATCGGGCCGCAGGGAATGTCGTATTTGTTGAGGATCTCCATCGCCTCGAACTTGGTGTGGGCCATGGTCCAGGCTTCGATGCGGGTGAAGATCTCGTTGAGGTGCGGCAGCCGCGCGCCGGGCTTGGCGTAGTCCGGGTGGGTCTTCCAGCCGGGCTCGCCGATGACGTCGCAGATCTTTTCCCACACCGGCGCCTGGGTGATGAAATAGATATAGGCGTTGGGGTCCTGCTCCCAGCCCTTGCACTTCAGGATGCGCCCGGGCTGGCCGCCGCCGGAATCATTGCCCGCGCGCGGCACCGAATCGCCGAACGGCACGCCCTCGCCATGCTGGCTGTATTCGGCCAGCGGGCCGTGGGCCAGGCGCTGCTGGTCGCGCAGCTTGACCCGGCACAGATTGAGCACCGAGTCCTGCATGGCGGCGAGCACCTTCTGGCCGCGGCCGGTGAGCGTGCGCTGGTAGAGCGCGGTCACGATGCCGAGCGCCAGATGCAGCCCGGTGCCGGAATCGCCGATCTGCGCGCCGGTCACGGTCGGCAGTCCGTCGCGAAAGCCGGTGGTGGAGGCCGAGCCGCCGGTGCACTGGGCGACGTTCTCATAGACCTTGCAGTCCTCATAGGGACCGGGGCCGAAGCCCTTAACCGAGGCAACGATGAGACGGGGATTGAGCTCCTGCAGCCGCTCCCAGGTGAACCCCATGCGGTCGAGCGCGCCGGGGGCGAAATTCTCCACCATCACGTCGCAGCTCTTCACCAGCTCTTCCAGAACCTTCTTGCCGGTGGGGTTCTTGGTGTCGAGCGTAATCGAGCGCTTGTTGGAATTCAGCATGGTGAAGTACAGGCTGTCGGCGTCCGGCAGGTCGCGCAGCTGGCGGCGGGTCACGTCGCCTTCGCCGGGGCGCTCGACCTTGATCACATCGGCGCCGAACCAGGCCAGAAGCTGGGTGCAGGTCGGACCCGACTGAACATGCGTGAAATCAAGAATGCGCACCCCGTCCAGAGCCTTGCTCATGACGTTTCCCTTCCTCGTCCCATGGAAATTGGCCGCCGCAGTCTTTGTCCGCAGTGGCTGGAAGCGGGGCAAATCTACCCGTGCCGCCCCTGGCCGGTCGCGTCGCTGCAACGTTGAAATCAATGTATCACGTATACCACGCAGCGTCGTATCGGCTCCGGCGCCCTGGACCTGGGGCAAATTCGCGCGGATGGATGGCACGTCGTGGGATGAAGGCGCGCGGTTGAGCCCGCTTTTGGGTGCGCCGCACCATGGATACGGTGCGGCGCTCCATTTTTACCTTGTTCCGGCGCGGCCGGACTACTTCTTCTTCTTGACCACGCTCTGCGGGTTCAGGCTGCCGATATTGCCGCTCTCGCTGCCGGCCGCCGGATCGATGACGGCGTTGATCAAAGTGGGCTTGCCGGAGTCCATCGCCTCGTCGACAGCGCGCTTCAGCTCGTCCGGCGTCGTCACATTGACGCCGATACCGCCGAACGCCTCCATCATCTTGTCGTAGCGGGCGCCCTTCACGAAAACCGTGGTGCCGGGATCGCGGCCGGTGGGGTCGATATCGGTGCCGCGGTAAATGCCGTTATTGTTGAAGATGACGATGCAGACCGGCAATTCGTAGCGGCAGATAGTCTCCACCTCCATGCCGGAGAAGCCGAAAGCGCTGTCGCCCTCGACCGCCAGCACCGGCTTGCCGGATTCCACCGCCGCGGCCACGGCAAAGCCCATGCCGATGCCCATCACACCCCAGGTGCCGACATCGAGCCGCTTGCGCGGCTGATACATGTCGATGACGCCGCGGGCGAGGTCGAGCGTGTTGGCGCCCTCATTCACCAGAATGGCGTCCGGCCGCTCCTTGATCACCTGCTTGAGAGCCCCCAGCGCCGAGTGGAAATCCATCGGGGTGGAGTTCTTCAGCAGGCGCTGGGACATCTTGGCGATGTTGGCGTCCTTGCGGCCGCTGATCTTCGACGTCCACTCGGTGGGCGGCGGCGACCAGTTGCCGCCCATCCCGGCGAGCAGCGCAGAGACGACCGACCCGATATCGCCGACCAGCGGGGCGGCGATCTCGATGTTCGAATCCATCTCGCGCGGCTCGATGTCGATCTGGATGAACTTCTGCGTACCGGGCTCGCCCCAGGTCTTGCCCTTGCCGTGCGAGAGCAGCCAGTTGAGCCGCGCGCCGACCAGCAGCACGACGTCGGCTTCCTTGAGCACCAAGGAGCGGGCGGCGCCGGCCGCCAGCGGGTGCACGTCCGGCAGCAGGCCCTTGGCCATGCTCATCGGGATGTAGGGAATGCCGCTGGTCTCGACCAGTTGGCGGATTTCCTCGTCCGCCTGGGCGTAGGCCGCGCCCTTGCCGAGTATGATCAGCGGCCGCTTGGCGCCCTTGAGCAGGTCCAGCGCCCGCCGCACCGCACTCGGCGCCGGGATCTGGGCCGGAGCGGGGTCGATGACCTTCACCAGCGACTTGGCGCCGGCCTCGGCTTCCATCACCTGGCCGAACAGCTTGGCCGGCAGGTCGAGATAGACGCCGCCCGGCCGGCCGGAAACCGCGGCGCGAATGGCGCGGGCGACGGCGATGCCGATATCGGCGGCGTGCAGCACGCGGAAGGCGGCCTTGCACAGCGGCTTGGCGATGGCCAGCTGGTCCATCTCCTCATAGTCGCCCTGCTGCAGATCGACGATCTCGCGCTCCGAGGAACCGGAGATCAGGATCATCGGGAAGCAGTTGGTGGTGGCATTGGCGAGCGCGGTGAGGCCGTTCAGAAAGCCCGGCGCCGAGACGGTGAGGCAGATGCCCGGCTTCTTAGTGAGGAAGCCGGCGATAGCCGCCGCATTACCGGCGTTCTGCTCGTGGCGGAAGGAGATGACGCGGATGCCCTCCTCCTGCGCCATGCGCACGAAATCGGTGATCGGGATGCCGGGCACGCCGTATATCGTTTCGACGCCGTTGAGTTTCAGGGCGTCGATGACGAGGTGAAAGCCATCGGTCAGCTCAGGCTGCTCGAAGGCGTCGGCGTTAGTCGTGTCGATGATCTGTGCTACTGCGGACATCCCGTATCCTCCCGGAAATCTTTGTCGGCACCGTTTCGGCTGTGATTCTTGTAGGCGGCAGCCGGCCACCCCCGCGGATGGTCGGCATCAGTCGAGGTCAAGATGGCTCTCCACATGCGCGGCGAGCCTGAGCGTATGGTCCCGCACCAGACGCTCGGCCTTCTCGGCATCGCGGGCTTCCAAGGCCCGCAATATCTCCTTGTGGTCGGCCGCGGAACGCTGCGCCCGATCCATTTCGAAGATCGTGCGATGACGGATCGCCCGCACATGCAGGAACAGGTTGTCCGTCATCGACGCCAGAAGCTTCGAACCGCTGAGCCGGATCAGGGCCTGGTGGAAGGCGATGTTCGCCGACGAATATTCGTCGCACCGCTCGCGTTCGATCCGGTCGAGGTCGAAAGCCTTGAAGTAGAACCGTAATTTGGCGATCGCCTCGTCGCTGGCACGCAGCGTTGCGAGGCGGGCCGCCATGCTTTCCAGCGCTGCCCAGGCTTCGATCATCTGGATGATCTCGGCCTTGGTCCGACGCACCACCAGAATCCCCCGCCGCGGCACGGCGCGCAGCAGTCCCTCCTGCTCCAGCATCGCCACCGCCTCGCGGATCGGCGTCCGGCTGGCACCGAGCCGCTCCGACAGGTCGCGCTCGTCGAGCAGCAGCGGCGCATCGGAGCCATAGATGTTCATGTTGGAAATGGCTTCCTTCAGCGCCGCATAGGCCCGGCTTTTGAAACTTTCCTTGGCCGGCAGCCGCGCAATGGCGAGACCTTGATCCCCATTCTGCCAGCGTTTGTTCAAAACCGCCTTGCTCACCGTAAACGACCTCGGCGGCAACAACCGCGGGGATATGGACAAAATTTGGCATACCAAATACCAAGATGTCAATCGAGCCTCGCGACTTTCGAACAAGAGAGCGCGACGCAGCGCCGCTGTCCAATATGTCGCGCCTGCCTCTTGACAGAAGATGGTTTTGGCATGCCAAATACCACATAAACCGATCGGAGCGGGCGGGCCGCGGACGGGTTCCGTCCGGCATGCCGGCTTACCGTTTCCGGCAACCAAGCCGCAAGATCGGACAGCGCAGGGAGACGAGGATATGATGGCAGCCGTTTCAGACCAGCCCCCGCTGCGCGCCGCCTGAGCGCGCCGGCGCGATGCAGCCGCTACCGCTTCCGGACTGCGCCGAGATCGTGGCGGCGCTTGGCGACGCGGTGATCGTCTCGAACGCCGAGGGCGACATCACGCTGTGGAACGCCGCCGCGGAGCGCATGTTCGGCTTCAGCGCGGCCGAGGCGCTGGGCCGCTCGCTCGACCTGATCATTCCCGAGCCCCAGCGGCAGCGCCATTGGGAGGGCTATCATCAGACCATGCAGACCGGGGTCACGCGCTACGGCACCACGGTGCTGCGGGTCCCGGCGCTGCACAAGGATGGCCATACCCTCTCCATCGCCTTCACCGTGGCGCTGGTGGGGGGGAGTTCGATCGTCGCTCTGGTGCGCGACGAGACCAGCCGCTGGAACGAGGAGCGCACGCTGCGCCGGCGGCTGCGGGAACTGGAAGCCGCGCTCGCCGCGACCAAGAACGATGCCGGCGCGCGGGCCGGAGCAGACAACGCGAAGACCGGCTGAGAAGCGGGCCTTCCGGTTCACAGTCCGGGCGGGACCGCCACAGGCGCCTCGCCCGGAAATGAGATGAAACGCAGACAAGGGAAACCGACCAAGATGACCAAGCCGCTCGAAGGCATAAAGATTATCGACTTTACCCACGTCCAGGCCGGTCCTGCCTGCACGCAGCTTCTCGCCTGGTTCGGCGCGGACGTCATCAAGGTCGAGCGTCCCGGCTCCGGCGACGTCACGCGCAGCCAGCTGCGCCATGTGAAGGACGCCGACGCGCTCTATTTCACCATGCTGAATTCCAACAAGCGCTCGCTGACGCTCGACACCAAGACGGCGCAGGGCAAGGAAGTCCTGACCAAGCTCATCGAAGAGTCGGACGTCATGGTCGAGAATTTCGGCCCCGGCGCGCTGGACCGCATGGGCTTCTCCTGGGAGCGCATCCAGGCGATCAATCCGGGCATGATCCTCGCCTCGGTGAAGGGCTTCTCGGACGGCCACCATTACGAAGACCTGAAGGTCTATGAGAACGTCGCGCAGTGCGCCGGCGGCGCCGCCTCCACCACCGGCTTCTGGGACGGCCCGCCGACGGTATCGGCCGCCGCGCTCGGCGACAGCAACACCGGCATGCACCTCGCCATCGGCATCCTCACCGCGCTGCACCAGAAGAACAAGACCGGCAAGGGCCAGAAGGTCGCCGTCTCGATGCAGGATTCGGTGCTGAACCTGTGCCGCGTCAAGCTGCGCGACCAGCAGCGCCTCGATGCGCTCGGCTATCTGGAAGAGTATCCGCAGTACCCGCATGGCGAGTTCTCGGATGTCGTGCCGCGTGGCGGCAATGCCGGCGGCGGCGGCCAGCCGGGCTGGGTGCTGAAGTGCAAGGGTTGGGAGACCGATCCCAACGCCTATATCTACTTCACCATCCAGGGCCATGCCTGGGCGCCGATCTGCAAGGCGCTCGGCAAGCCGGAATGGATCGACGACAAGGCCTACAACACCGCCGAAGCCCGCCAGGACAAGATCTTCGACAT
>JBGGNI010000021.1:0-3702 GCA_041287585.1 Xanthobacteraceae bacterium | reverse complement strand
GAGGGATTGAAGACGATGTATTCCATGTCGTGCGTCAGCAGCGGGGTCTGGTTCTCCGGCTTGCCGGCGACGACCTTGGTCTCGTGGAACGGTTTCCCGTCCCGCACGATGCGGACCATGAATTCCGGGATGTTCACCATCACATAGGTCTGCGCCATCTCGTGCGGCAGCCAGCGCCAGCGCTCCATATTGGCGATGACGTCGCCGACCCGGCGTTCGCCGGTGTCGTTCATGGCGCTGATGGTGCCCTTGCCGATGATGCCGCTCGGCGGCTGGCCGGCCTTGGCCTGGAACGCCTTCACCGCCTCGACCAGATCGTGGTCATAGACGAGGTTGTCGACCGCGCCCGGCAGGCCGAGCCGGGCGCGCAGGATCGGCACCCGCGGATCGCTCATGTTCGGGCGCAGCACCTTGCCCTGCGGCACTTGCGGCGGCGGCACCGTGCTCTGCTCGGGACGCATCTCGGACAGCTTCGCCTTGAGGGCGGCATAGCCCGGATATTGCGGGGCGAAGCTCGCCATTGCGGCGCGCACGTTCGGCGTGGTCGTCACCAGCGCCAGCACCGCGGCCGGATCGGGCGGGGTCAGCGTCGGATCGACATTCTCGGAGATGCGTGCCGGGTTGAAGCGGCCGACTTGCAGGTGCCGCGCATAGGTGAGCGTGGCGGCGGCAAGGCGCAGTTCGGTGCCGGCGATGTCGGCATCGGTGGCGCCCGGCTTCGGCGGCGCCACGGCATAGTCGGCAGGCGAAAGTCCGTCGGCGGCGGAGGCGGCGAACACCTGCTGCACCGCCTTGCCGAGCGGGGAGAATTCATGGCCGGCGGTGAACACCGGCATGCCGCCGCGCGCCGTGTAGAAGGCCGCGAGCGCCTCGCGCTCGGTCTTCTGCGTGGTGATGGCGTCGAGCCCCTTGCCCTCCAGCAGCGCCGAGACCTGCATCGCGACCGGATCGACGACAGCGGGCTCCGGCGTTGCGGCAACGGCGGCAGGCGGCTCGGCGGCAGGCGACGTTACCGAAGGTGACGCTACGGCAGGTGATGCTACGGCAGGCGATGCTACGGCAGGCGTCGGCGCCTCCGCAGTCGCCGGAGCGGCCGGCGCCGCAGCCGGCTGTTCGACGGCGGCATTCTGCGGCGCGGGAATCTGCGGCGCCGGCTCGGCCACTACAGGCGCGAGCGGCTCGGGTGCGATCGATGCGGGCGCGGTCGGCGCAGGCGCAATCGAGGCAGGTGTTTGCGCTTCGGCGGTGGCGGCAGCGGGCTGATGGGTCGCCGCACCGGCTTCAGCCGCGGTCGGCTCCGGAGCAGTGGGGGCCGGCACGGCGGCAACCGGCTCGGAGGTGGCGGGTGCCGCACCATCGGAGGTGCCCATGCCGGCGCTGTCGGTGGTCTCTACCGGTCCAGTCGCGTCGTGCGGCGCGGCCTGCGGGGCCGGCAAATCGGGGCCCTGCTGAACGTCAGGGCCCTGCTGAACGGTATTTTCCTGCGCCTGCGCGAGAAGCATCGGCGTCGCCAGCCCGAGGGCGGCGGCCGAGAGCGACAGCGCGGCGACCGCGGCTATCGCCGTGCCCGATAGAAGCTTCAGCCGGCCAGACATGACTTTCTCCGTTCCCTCGTCCGTCGCGGTCTTCTCATCGGATGCGCGGCCTGAACCCTTTCTGAACAATGTCCCTCTCCATTCAACTCACGAAGCCGGCACACTGTTCAAAAACCCGCATACGTCACTCCGGTGCCACAGACCGCTTGCGATCCGGCACCAGTCCTTCCTGCGTAGTTTCGCCGAGTCCCAGCTCGCCGAGCTTTCGATAGAGCGTCGAGCGGCCGATCTTAAGGCGCCGTGCCACTTCGCTCATCCGCCCGTCATGATGGGCGATGGCGAATCGGATGATCTCGGCCTCCAGCTCGTCGAGCGGGCGCATCCGCCCTTCGGCGTCGAGCAAGGCCAGCAAAGCTGAGTCCGCCGGCACCGTGGTGGGGGCGGCATCGATCACCGCAGGGGCCAGCGCGCCGGTGCTGCGCCGCATGCGCTGCACCTCGCTCTTCAGCGCCGCCTGCGCCAGCGCATTGGCGAGGGAGACCTGGAGGCGTTCGATCGCGACCGGCTGCACCACGAAATCGCATGCCCCAGCCCGAACCGCGGCCACCGCGGCATCGACGCTGCCATGCACGGCCTGCACGATGACCGGCGTATCGATGCCGAGCGCCCGCAGCCGGCCGAGCACGCTCATGGCGTCGACGCCCGGCATGGTCAAATCGAGCACCACGCAATCAACCGGTACGGCGTGACCGTCTGACAGCCGGCGTAGCGCCGCTTCGCCGCCATCCGCAGCGAGCGGCTCATGGCCAAGCCGGCGCAACATCGCCTCAATGAGGCGGCGCTGCACCGGATCGTCGTCGACGACGAGGACACGGGCGATCATGCGGCATCCGGCGGTGCGAATCCGTGCCAATGTGGGACGCAAATGTAAACGTGTCATTAACCCTGCCAAAACCTCGGCATATGCGGTTTTCCCGCTTGCCGCAGGGGCCGCGATTCCTATAATCCGCGCCTTCTTTTTCGGGGAAAGCACGCGAAATGAGCGCGTCGACGACTGCGACGGCGCCGCCGGTCGCCATCATCATGGGCAGCCAGTCCGACTGGGAGACCATGCGCCATGCCGCGGAGACGCTGGACGCGCTCGGCGTCGCCCATCGCACGCTGATCGTCTCCGCCCACCGCACCCCGGAGCGCATGTTCGAATTCGCCAAGGGCGCGCGGGCCGCCGGCTACAAGGTGATCGTCGCCGGTGCCGGCGGCGCGGCGCATCTGCCCGGCATGGTGGCCTCGCTCACCTCGCTTCCGGTGCTCGGCGTGCCGGTGGAGAGCAAGGCGCTCTCGGGGCAGGACAGCCTCTATTCCATCGTGCAGATGCCGGCAGGCATACCGGTCGGCACCCTCGCCATCGGCAAGGCGGGGGCGACCAACGCCGCTTTGCTGGCCGCCGCCGTGCTGGCGCTCTCCGACGATGCGCTCGCGGCACGCCTTGACGCCTGGCGCGCGGAACGCACCGCCGCCGTGAACGAGCGCCCGGTCTGATGCTGAAGCCCGGCTCCACCATCGGCATACTCGGCGGCGGCCAGCTCGCCCGCATGATCGCGCTCGCCGCCGCGCCGCTCGGCCTCAAGGCGCACATCTTTGCGCCGGAGGCCGGCAGCCCCGCCTTCGATGTCGCGAGCGCCCACACCAAGGCCGCCTATGATGACGAGGCGGCGCTGGAGCGCTTCGCCCGCGCCGTCGATGTCGTGACCTATGAGTTCGAAAACGTGCCGGTCGCCACCGCCGAATTCCTCAGCGAGAATGCACCGGTGCATCCCGGCGCCCGCGCGCTCGGCATCACCCAGGACCGGCTGGTGGAAAAGAGCTTCATTGCCGGGCTCGGCATCGAGGTGGCCCCCTTCGCCGCGGTGAACGATGCCGCCGAGCTGGAACACGCGCTCAACCATATCGGCCGCCCGTCGGTGCTGAAGACCCGCCGCTTCGGCTATGACGGCAAAGGTCAGGTGATGCTGCGCGAGGCCGACGCGGCCGGCACCGCCTTCGACGCCATCGGCCGGCATCCGGCGATCCTGGAAGGCTTCGTGCCGTTCGTGCGCGAAGTCTCGGTGGTGGCGGCGCGGCGCGCCGACGGTGCGTTCGCGGCCTATGAGGTGACGGAGAACGAGCA
>JBGGNI010000020.1:0-29447 GCA_041287585.1 Xanthobacteraceae bacterium | reverse complement strand
CCGAACGTCTTGCGCGGGTCGAAGGCGTCGCGCACCGCCTCGCCGATGAAGATGAGCAGGCTCAGCATGATGGCGAGGGTGAAGAAGCCGGTGAGGCCGAGCCAGGGCGCCTGAACGTTGGCCTTGCCCTGCGCCAGCAATTCGCCGAGCGAGGGCGAGCCTGGCGGCAGGCCGAAGCCGAGGAAGTCGAGCGCGGTCAGCGTCATCACCGAGGAGGAAACGATGAAGGGCAGCATGGTCAGCGTCGCCACCATGGCGTTGGGCAGGACGTGCCGCCACATGATCACCGCATTGGAGATGCCGAGCGCGCGCGCCGCCTGCACATATTCGAAATTGCGGGCGCGCAGGAATTCCGCCCGCACCAGACCCACCAATGCCACCCAGGAGAACAGCAGCATGATGCCGAGCAGCACCCAGAAGCCCGGCACCAGCACCGACGAGACGATGAGGAGCAGGTAAAGCGCCGGGATGGAGGTCCAGATCTCGATGAAGCGCTGCGCGATCAGGTCGGTCCAGCCGCCGAAATAGCCCTGCACCGCGCCTGCCGCCACGCCGATGACGGAGGACAGCACGGTGAGGATGAGGCCGAACAGCACGGAGAGCCGGAAACCGTAGATCAGCCGGGCCAGCACGTCGCGGCCCTGGTCGTCGGTGCCGAGCCAGTTCCACTCCAGCGCGGCGCAGCCGGTGCCGCCCTTCTTCTCCGCCACCGTCTTGCACTGCGCATCGGTGAGCCACCAGGTCGGCGGCGAGGGGGCGGGGGTCGGCAGGTCGAGATTGTGCGTGCCGTAGCTGTAGCGCACCGGCGGCCACAGCATCCAGCCGCCCTTCTCCGCGATCAGCTTCTGCAGATAGGGGTCGCGATAGTCCGCCTCGGTTTCGAAATCGCCGCCGAAGGTGGTCTCCGCATAATTGCGCAGTGCCGGCACATAATAGCCGCCGTCGTATTTCACCAGGAACGGCTTGTCGTTGGCGATGAATTCCGCGAACAGGCTGGCGACGAACAGCACGGTGAAGATCCAGAAGCTCCACCAGCCGCGCCGGTTGCGGCGGAAATTGGCGAGCCGGCGTTGATTGAGCGGCGAAAGGCGCGCGCGCGGCGGCGCGGCGGGCACGGCAAGGTCGACCGAGGCATCCACGCTCACACCTCCCGCGTCTCGAAATCGATGCGCGGATCGACCCAGCTATAGGTCAGGTCGGACAGCAAGTTCACCACCAGCCCGACCAGCGAGAAGATATAGAGATTGGCGAACACCACCGGATAGTCGCGGTTCAGTACGCTCTCGAATCCGAGCAGGCCGAGACCATCCAGCGAGAAAATGGTCTCGATCAGCAGCGCGCCGGAGAAGAAGGCGGCGACGAAGGCGCCGGGGAAGCCGGCAATCACGATCAGCATGGCGTTGCGGAACACATGGCCGTAGAGCACCCGCCGCTCCGACAGGCCCTTCATCCGCGCGGTGACGACATATTGCTTGCGGATCTCTTCCAGGAACGAATTCTTGGTCAGCAGCGCCATGGTGGCGAAGGAGCCGAGCGCCATGGCGGTGATGGGCAGCACCAGATGCCAGGCATAGTCCACGATCTTGGCACCGAGCGACATCTGCGCCCAATTGTCCGAGGTCAGCCCGCGCAGCGGAAACCAGGAATAGAACGAACCGCCGGCAAACAGGATGATGAGCAATATGGCGAACAGAAAGCCGGGAATGGCGTAGCCGACGATGATCACCGCCGAACTCCACACATCGAAGCGCGAGCCGTCGCGCACCGCCTTGGCGATGCCGAGCGGGATGGAGATGGCGTAGGTGATGAGCATCATCCACAGGCCGAGCGAGATCGAGACCGGCATCTTCTCGATGATGAGATCGATCACCGAGACGTCGCGGAAGTAGGACCGGCCGAAATCGAAGCGGGCATAGTTCCACATCATCAGGCCGAAGCGCTCATAGGCCGGCTTATCGAAGCCGAACTGGCGTTCCAGTTCCTTGATGAAGGCGGGGTCCAGCCCCTGCGCGCCGCGGTACTTCGAAGCCGCCGCGTCGCCCGAAATGCCGCCTTGCGCCGCCCCGCCGAAGTCGCCGCCCTGGCCGGTAACGCGGGCGGTGGCCGAGGAGCCCTCGCCGGTGATGTCGGCGATGACGCGCTCGATCGGCCCGCCGGGGGCGAATTGAATCACCACGAAGGAAATCAGCATGATGCCGATGACGGTCGGCACCATCAGCAGCAGGCGTCGGGCGATATAGGCCAGCATAAAACGGGGGTATCCTCGCGGACGTGCCGGGCGAACGTGGCGGGGACGCCGGCCGGCGTCAACTTACCATCTGTTAAGCGCCGCGCCTCATCCCGGCGGCGTTCCTGCCGATTTGGACCACCAGATTTCGGGAATGGCACGGGCGTAGCGCGGCGGCGCTGCGGCCGGGCGGGCGAACTCGTCCCAATAGGCGATGCGGTGGGCGCCGGAATACCAATGCGGCACCCAGTAGCGCCCGGCGCGCAGCACGCGGTCCAGCACCCGGCAGGCGGTGCGCAGCGCCACGCGGCTGTCGGCGGCGATCACCGCTTCCACCAGCGTGTCGATGGCGGGGTTGGCGATGCCGGACAGATTGTTGGACCCCGGCATGGCCGCCGCTTTGGAGCCGAAGAAGGCGCGCAGCGATTCGCCCGGCACGGTGGACACCGAGAAGCGGCGCACCGTGGCATCGAAATCGAAATCGTTCAGCCGGCGCTGATATTGCGGCGGGTCGACCACGCGGAACGAGGCCTCGATGCCGAGCAGCTTGAGGTTCTTGATGAAGGGCGCGGTGTGGCGCTCCAGGCTGCCCTCGTCGTCGAGGAATTCGATGGTGATGCCCGCCCCCTTGGCGTCCACCAGCCGGCCGTCCTTGATGCTCCAGCCGGCCTCGCGCAGCAATTGCGTCGCCCGGCGCAGCAGAGCGCGGTCCTGGCCGGAGCCGTCGGAGACCGGCGGCGACCAGGGGTCGCCGACTAGCTCGGCCAGCGTCGCCGCATCCAGCTTGTCCTTCAGCGTGGCGATCAGGGCGAGCTCGTCCGGGCCGGGCGGGCCCTCGGCCTTCAGGTCTGAATTCTCGAAGAAGCTGGCGGTGCGCTTATAGGCGTCGAACATCAGGTTCTTGTTGGTCCATTCGAAATCGAACGCACAGGACAGCGCCTCGCGCACGCGGCGGTCGGCAAAATGCGGCCGGCGCAGATTGAGAAACCAGCCCTGCGCGCCGGAGGGCGTCTCGTCCGGCAGCATTTCACGCTTCACCCGGCCGTCCCGCAGCGCCGGAAAATCATAGCCGGTGGCCCAGGAACGCGCGGTGAATTCCTCGCGGAACAGATAGGCCCGCGCCTTGAAGCCTTCGAACCCGACCTCGCGGTCGCGGAAATATTCGAAGCGCTGCACGTCGAAATTATTCACGCCGCGATTGACCGGCAGCGCCGCACCCCAATAGTCCGCCACGCGCTGATACTCGATGTAGCGCCCGACCTCGAACCGGCCGACCTTGTAGGGCCCGGAGCCGAGCGGGGGCTCCAGCGTGGTCTGGTCGAACGGCTTGGCCGTGTAATAGGCCTTGGAGAAGATCGGCAAGCTGGCGGCGAACAGCGGCACGTCGCGGGCCCGGTCCGGCGCGAACCGCAACACCACAAGGTCCGGCGCCTCGACATCGGCGCCGACGAGCCCGCGCAGCGACTGGCCGATGATCGGGTGGCCCTTCTCCTGCAGAAGGCGGACCGAAAAGGCGACGTCCTCGGCAGTCAGCGCCGTGCCGTCGTGGAAGCGGGCCTCGGGCCGCAGGCGGAAGCGGTACGCCGTGCCGTCGCCATTCACCGCGACGCTCTTGGCCACCTCGCCGTAAATGGCGTCCGGCTCGTCGAAAGCGCGCACCATCAGCGCGTCGAAGGTGAGGCTGATGCCCTGCGCGCCGTCGCCTTTCAGAATATAGGCGTTCAGCGAATTGAAGGTCTGGAACGACTGGTTGAAGGCGGCGGTGGAGCCGATCTGCGAAAAGCTGCCGCCCTTCGGTGCGTTTGGGTCGACATAGGCGAAATGCGTGAAATCCGGCGGATAGGCGAGGTCGCCAAAGGCGGACAGGCCGTGGCGCTCCTCGGCCGCCTGCGCCGTGGCCCAGCTAGGGCGCAGCAGCGTACCGGCCGCCGCCCCGGCGCCGGCCAGCAGCACGGTGCGGCGGGTAATGCGGCTCACTGGGCGCCGCCCGTCTTGGCCGCCCTCTGCGCGTCCCACCACCAGATGTCGGGAAAGGCGAAGGAATAGTCCGGCAGCGTGGCCGGGCGGCCGAAGCGGTCCCAGCGCGCGGTGCGCGTGAAAGGATAGTTCCAGCTCGGCACCACATAATCGTGCGCCAGCAGCACGCGGTCGAGCGCGTGGGTGGCGGCGACCAGGTCCTCGCGGTCCTTGGCATAGATCACCCGCTCGATCAGCGCGTCGACGCCGGGGTCCTTGATGCCGGCATAATTGCCCGAGCCGGGCCGGTCGGCCGCCGCCGAGCCGAAGAAGTCGCGCTGCTCGTTGCCGGGCGAGAGCGACTGCCCCCAGCCGGAGACGATCATGTCGAAATCGCGGGACCGCAAGCGGCTGATATACTGTGAGGTGTCGACGTTGCGCACGCTCACCGTGATGCCGAGCCGCTCCAGCGTCGGCTTGTAGAACAGCGCGACGCGCTCGAACGCCGGATTGCCGAGCAGGAATTCCAGTGTGAAGGGCTCGCCCTTGGCGTTCACCAGCTTGCCGCCTTTCACCTCATAGCCGGCTTCCTTCAGCAGGCGGGCGGCCTCGCGCAGATTGGCCCGGCGCACGTCTTCGCCGCCTTCGGGCGGATTGGCATAGGGCGTGGTGATCACGCTCGCCGGCACCTTGTCCTTCACCGATTGCAGGATCTCCAGCTCGCGGCCCTGCGGCAGACCGGAGGAGGCGAGCTCGGTGTTCTGGAAATAGCTGGCGGTGCGCTTGTACTGGCCGAAGAACAGCGTGCGGTTCATGCCGTCGAAGTCGAGCGCATAGTTCAGTGCGCGGCGTACCCGCTGGTCCTGGAACTTCTCGCGGCGCAGATTGGGGATGAAGGCCTGCATGGAGCCGCTGGAGCGGTTCGGAAACTCCTCCAGGATCACCCGCTTGTCCCGCACCGCGGGAAAATCATAGGCGGTCGCCCAGTTCTTGGCGGAAGTCTCGATACGGAAATCATATTGGTCGCCCTTGAAGGCTTCCAGCTCCACCGTGTCGTCGCGGTAATATTCGTAGCGCTGCTCGTCGAAATTATTGGTGCCGATGTTCACCGGCAGCTCGGCGCCCCAATAGGCCGGCACGCGCTCGAAGGAAATCGAGCGGCCGGGCACCACCCGCCCGACCTTGTAGGGGCCGGAGCCGAGCGGAGCCTCCAGCGTGCCGGCGGCGATGTCGCGCGTCTTGCCGGCCGCATCCGTGCCGGTCCACCAGTGCTTCGGCAGCACCCGCAACTGGCCGACGATCTGCGGCAGCTCGCGGTTATTGGCCTGGTCGAAAGTGAAGGTCACCTCGCGCTCGCCGGTCTTCTCCACCTTGGTGACGTGGCTGTAATAGAAGGCTTGGCGGGGATTGTTCTTTACGGTCGCCTCGAACGACCACACCACGTCGTCGGCAGTCACCGGCTGGCCGTCGTGCCAGCGGGCCTGCGGGCGCAACCGATAGGTGACGGTGGAGAAGTCCGGCGGATAGCGCACCGCCTCCGCCAGCAGGCCGTACTCGGTGGCGACCTCGTCGGCGGCGGGCGTCGCCAGCGTGTCGTAGATCAGGTTCAGCCCGGAGGCGGGCGTGCCCTTGGGGATTAGGTCGTTCAGCGTGTCGAAGGTACCGTCGGCGGAGAGCCGCAGCGTGCCGCCCTTCGGCGCGTCCGGGTTCACATAGTCGAAGCGCTTGAAGTCGGCCGGATATTTCGGCGAGCCCATCAGAGACAGAGCATGCCGCCATTCGGGTGCCTCGCTCTGCGCGCGCACCGGGCCGGAGAGCGCGCCGCCCAGCGCGAGCAGGGTGACAGTGGCGAGAAGTCCGCGGCGTATGCTCATTCAGGTCCGATCCTTCGCTGGGTAGCGGATCTGATTATGAACATTCCGCTTGGGAAAAGAATAAGGCCGGGGCGCATTGCGCCGCCGGCCTGACGGGATCGTGATTTCGGAGGCGGCGCGTCCCGGACCAGCGGAGGCGAAGCCGAAGCGCCGAGCCGGGATCAAGGGTTAAATCCGCCGAAGGCGCTTCCGATAAGAATATCGCGGCTGCGCCAAGTCTCCCCTGGGTCCCGGATCTGCGCCGCACTGCGTGCAGCTTGTCCGGGATGCGGAGACGGCTCAGGGCTTCGGCGCTTCGGCCGGAGCAGCGGCGGGTGCCGGGGCGGCATCTGCGGCGGGCAGCGGCTGCGGGCTGTGCGACAGCGTGTTGAGATAGACCAGAAGGTCGGCCCGCTCGGTCTCCTTGGCGATGCCGGCGAAGCCCATGGCGGTGCCGGGGATGTCGCCCTTCGGGTTCTTGATGAAGTCGCTGAGGTCCTGGAATGTCCATTCGCCGCCATGCTTCTTGATGGCGTCGGAATAGGCGAAGCCGGCGACGCTGGCGACCGGGCGGCCGACGATGCCGTAAAGATCCGGGCCGACCTTGGCGCCGGCGCCTTCCGCGAAATTGTGGCAGGCGCCGCACTTCTTGGCGACATTGGCGCCGCGCTCAGCGCTGGCGGCGGCGAGCAGCTGGGCGATCGGCAGGTCGGGCGCGGCGGCCTGCGCCTCGCCGGTCGCGGCTTCCTTCACCACGATCTCGAAGCCCGGCTTTTCGTGCCCGTGCGGCGAGAAGATGATGTCGGCGATGACGTTGAGCCCGAGCGTGAAGGTAAGGGTGCCGAGTATCGCCCCCGCGATCTTGTTTCGCTCGAAGCTGTCCATTGAAATTCGGCTCCCCTCGCAACGTCGCGCCGCATGCCATGGCAGCGGCCCCGACGCCGCCCATAACGGCCGGAACTAATCATTTTGACGGCGACCGTGCAACCCGTATAAGCCCCGCCCACTTGCTACGTTTCGCCGCCGGACCCCCAGCAGCCCAAGTCGTTTCATGGTCGCCTCCGACACCATTGTCCTCATTCCCGCCCGCATGGCCTCCACGCGGCTGCCGGGCAAGCCGTTGGCCGATGTCGGCGGCCGGCCGATGATCGTCGAAGTGGCGCGTCGTTCGGCCGCGGCCGGTCTCGGCCGCGTGGTGGTGGCGACCGATTCGGTCGAGATTCGCGACGCAGTGGTGGCCGCCGGCTTCGAGGCGGCGATGACGCGGGGCGACCACCCCTCCGGCTCCGACCGCATCTTCGAGGCGCTCTGCCGCATCGATCCGGAAAAGCGCGTCCGGCTGGTGGTGAATGTGCAGGGCGACCTGCCGACCATCGACCCCATGGTGATTCGCGCCGCCACCGCGCTGCTGGACGACCCGAACGTGGATATCGGCACGCTCGCCGCCGAAATCACCGACCCGGCCGAGCGCATCAACCCCAATGTGGTGAAGGCGGTGGGCACGCCGATCGGGCCCGGACACATGCGGGCGCTGTATTTCACCCGCGCCACCGCCCCGTCCGGCGACGGGCCGCTCTATCACCACATCGGCCTCTACGCCTATCGGCGCGCCGCGCTGGAGCGCTTCGTCGCGCTGCCGCCCTCGCCGCTGGAGACCCGCGAGCGGCTGGAGCAACTGCGCGCGCTGGAGGCCGGCATGCGGATCGACATCGCCGTGGTCGGCACCGTGCCGCTGGGCGTCGACACGCCGGACGATCTCGAAAAGGCGCGGGCCCGGCTTTTGGCCGAACAGGAGCAGAGTTGATGAGCAGCCGGCGCAATGTCGCCTTCCAGGGCGAGCCCGGTGCGAACTCGCACATCGCCTGCCGCGAGGCCTTTCCCGATTACGTGCCGCTGCCCTGCGCCACGTTTGAAGACGCCTTCGCCGCCGTGCAGAACGGCGAAGCCGATCTCGGCATGATCCCGATCGAGAATTCGGTCGCCGGCCGGGTGGCGGACATCCATCATCTGATGCCGACCTCGGGCCTCAACATCGTCGGTGAGTTCTTTCTGCCGCTGAGCCATCAGCTCATGGCGGTGCCCGGCGCCACGCTCGCCACGGTGAAGAGCGTGCAGAGCCATGTCATGGCGCTCGGCCAGTGCCGCAACATCATCCGCAAGCTCGGGCTGACGGCGGTGGTCGATGCCGACACTGCGGGCGCCGCGCGCCGGGTGGCGGAGCTGGGCGATCCCTCCACCGCCGCCATCGCCTCGCGGCTGGCCGCGGAAATCTACGGGCTCGACATACTGGCGCAGAACATCGAGGACGAGGCGCATAACACCACGCGCTTCATCGTGCTGTCGCGCGAGGCGGACTGGGCGCCTGCCGGCAACGGGCCGACCGTGACCACCTTCGTGTTCCGGGTGCGCAACGTGCCGGCGGCGCTCTACAAGGCGATGGGCGGCTTTGCCACCAACGGCATCAACATGACCAAGCTGGAATCCTACCAGCTCGACGGCCAGTTTTCGGCGACCCAGTTCTATGCCGATGTGGAGGGCCACCCGGACGAGCGGCCGGTGGCGCTCGCTCTGGAGGAGCTGGCCTTCTTCTCCAAGGAATTGCGCATCCTCGGCGTCTATCCCGCCCACCCGTTCCGGCAGGCGCTGGCGCCGAAGGACTGAGACGGCAGAAAGTCTAGGCGCGTACAGTGCCGTCGTGCGTGCTTCGAGGCCGGCCTGCGGCCGGCGCCTCAGCATGACGAATGTTTTTTAAGACAAAGACTTACGTCATCCTGAGGTGACCGAGCGCAGCTCGGGCCTCGAAGGACGCAGAAGGCCGATGCCGCCCTTTTCCAGCGGTCTGGAACACCGGCCCCTGGCTGAGCGCTACGGCGCCGCCGCGTCGCCGCCGCCGAGCGTGGCCTCGGCGTCCTCCATCGACTTCAGCTCGTCCGGGTGCGGCATGGAGATGATGTTGTAGCCGGAATCGACGAAATGCACTTCGCCGGTCACCCCGGCCGACAACTCGGACAGCAGATAGAGGCTGGCGCCGCCGATCTCCTCAATGCTCACCGTGCGGCGCAGCGGGGCGTGGCGTTTCTGGAAATTGAACATCAGCCGGGCATCGGCGATGCCGGCGCCGGCCAGCGTGCGCACCGGTCCGGCCGAGATGGCGTTCACGCGAACCCCCCGCGGCCCGTAGTCGGACGCCAGATAGCGCACGCTCGCCTCCAGCGCCGCCTTGGCGACGCCCATCACATTGTAGTTGGGCATCACCCGCGTCGAGCCGCCGAAGGTCAGCGTCAGCATGGCGCCGCCCTTGGGCATCAGCGCGCCGGCACGGCGGGCGATCTCCGTGAAGGAGAAGCAGGAAATCAGCATGGTGCGGGCGAAGTTCTCCCGCGTGGTGTCGGCGTAGCGCCCCTTCAGCTCGTTCTTGTCGGAAAAGGCGATGGCGTGCACCACGAAATCGAGCCCGCCCCAGGCCCGCTCGATCTCGCCGAACATGGCGTCGACCGAGGCAAGGTCCTCGACGTCGCACGGCAGCACCAGGCTGCTGCCCAGGCTCTCGGCCAGCGGGCGCACCCGGCGCCCCAGCGCGGCGCCCTGATAGGTGAAGGCCAGCTCCGCACCGTGGGCCGCCAGGGTCCGGGCAATGCCCCAGGCGATGGAATGGTCGTTGGCGACGCCCATCACCAGGCCGCGCTTGCCCTGCATCAGGCCCATGAAACTTGATCCTTCTGCCGCTCGCGCGGCGCTGGCGACGCTCAGGCGTCGGGGTGCTTGAACACCAGCGAGGCATTGGCCCCGCCGAAGCCGAAGCCGTTGGAGAGCACATGGCCGAGCCGCACATTGTCCTGCCGCTCGCGCAGGATCGGCATGTCGGCGAAGGCGGGGTCGATCTCGTCGATATGGGCGCTGGCGGCGATGAAGCCGTTCTGCATCATCAGGATGGAATAGACCGCCTCGTGCACGCCGGTGGCGCCCTGCGAATGGCCGGTCAACGACTTGGTGGCGGAAATCGGCGGGCATTTGTCGCCGAACACGGCGCGGATCGCCTCGATTTCCTTGAGGTCGCCGACCGGGGTGGAGGTGGCGTGCGGGTTGATGTAGTCGATCGGCGCCGCGATGCCCGACAGCGCCAGCTGCATCGCCCGCTGCGCGCCCTCGCCGGAGGGCGCCACCATGTCGGCGCCGTCGGAGGTGGCGCCGTAGCCGACGATTTCGGCATAGATGCGCGCGCCGCGGGCCTTGGCGTGCTCCAGCTCTTCCAGCACCAGCACGCCGGCGCCGCCGGAAATCACGAAGCCGTCGCGGTTCTTGTCATAGGCGCGCGAGGCCACCGCCGGCCGGTCATTATAGTCCGACGACATGGCGCCCATGGCGTCGAACAGCACCGAGAGCGTCCAGTCGAGATCCTCGCAGCCGCCGGCGAACATGATGTCCTGCTTGCCGAACTGGATCATCTCGGCGGCATTGCCGATGCAGATGTTGGTGGTGGCGCAGGCGGCCGAGATCGAATAGCTGGCGCCCTTGATCTTGAACCAGGTGGAGAGCGTCGCCGAGGCGGTGGAGCTCATCGCCTTGGGCACGGCGAACGGGCCGACGCGCTTGGGGCCCTTGCTGCGGGTGATGTCAGCGGCCTCGACGATGGTGCGGGTGGACGAGCCGCCCGATCCCATGATCAGGCCGGTGCGCAGGTGGCTCACCTCGTCCGGCTCCAGCCCGGCGTCGCGGATCGCCTGGTCCATGGCGACATGGTTCCAGGCGGTGCCGCCGCCATGGAAGCGCATGGCGCGGCGGTCGACCACCTCGGCGGCATCGAGCTGCGGCGCGCCGTGGACCTGGGAGCGAAAGCCGAGCTCGGCATAGCTCGCGCTGCGCGTGATGCCGCTTTTCGACTCGTGCAGCGAGGCCAGCACTTCCTGGGTGGAATTGCCGATCGACGAGACGATGCCCATACCGGTGACGACGACGCGGCGCATGGATCTGAACCTTCCCCGGAACGGTAGCGGCAGCCTCGCGGAGCGGGCGCCGCCTTATGGCAGTCGAAGCTGGCGCGCGCTCAGGCGCGAAACAGGCCGACCTTGAGATCGCTGGCGCGGTAGATCACCTCGCCGTCGGCGGCGAGCCAGCCATCGGCCACGCCGAGCACCAGCTTCGAGCGCATGACGCGCTTGAAGTCGACGCCATAGACAACCTTGCTCATGGTCGGCAGCACCTGGCCGGAGAACTTCACTTCGCCCATGCCCAGCGCCCGGCCGCGGCCCGGCGAGCCGGTCCAGCCGAGAAAGAAGCCGACCATCTGCCAGAGCGCGTCGAGGCCGAGACAGCCGGGCATCACCGGGTCGCCCTGGAAATGGCACGGGAAGAACCACAGGTCCGGACGGATGGCGAGCTCGGCCCGCACCAGCCCCTTGCCGTGCTCGCCGCCGGTCTCGGAGATTTCCGAGATGCGGTCGAACATCAGCATGGGCGGCAAGGGCAGCTGCGCATTGCCGGCGCCAAACAGTTCGCCGCGCCCGCAGGCCAGAAGTTCGTCATATTCGAAGCTCGAAGGTCGTTCCACCATCGTTCCCGTATCGCCTGCTGCCTGCCGTCGGGGCACCTGCGCGCCGTGCGGCCGGGCCCGACCGTCCTCGATCGCTGGCGCTTCCTAACACAGCGCCCTCCCGGCTAAAAGTCGTTCGCCGAAACCTGGGTGCGGTAAGAAAATGCATCGCTGCCGCTGGGGAAGCTCCCGTGGCGGCGTGAAATATGGCGCGCGCTGCGGCGCATGTTGACTTCCGGACACTTTGTCACGATGTTCTGCAACCGTTTCACCCGGAGTTCACGACGTTCGGCCTGCCGACGCCGACCCGGACGGACGGCACCATCGAAACGGCAGAGGAGAGGACCGCCATTCGTCGCCCCATGAGACCCGTCGCGCCGGAGAAGGATGGCCCGCGCGTCAATGAAGAGATCCGCATCCGTGAAGTTCAGCTCATCGACCAGGATGGGCAAAATCGTGGCGTGCTGGCCACCCGCGACGCCATAGCGCTCGCGCAGGAGGCCGGCCTCGATCTGGTCGAGATTTCCCCGAATTCCGCTCCGCCCGTCTGCAAGATCCTCGATTACGGCCGCTTCAAGTATCAGAACCAGAAGAAGGCCAACGAGGCGCGCAAAAAGCAGAAGGTCGTCGAGATCAAGGAGATCAAGCTTCGGCCGGGCATCGATTCGCACGATTACGAAGTGAAGATGCGCTCCATCCACCGCTTCTTCGAGGAAGGCGACAAGGTCAAGGTGACCTTGCGCTTCCGCGGTCGCGAAATGGCGCATCAGGACCTCGGCTACAAGCTCCTGAACAAGCTGCGCGACGAACTCACCACCATCGCCAAGGTCGAATCCGAGCCGCAGCTCGAAGGCCGGCAGATGATCATGGTACTCGCGCCGCGCTGAGTGGCGCGTCCCGTTTCCCGGACAAGCTGCACGTAGTGCAGCGCCGATCCGGGACCCAGGGGATGAGTCGGCGAAGCCGCAAAAACCTTATGTGAAGCGCCTTCGGCGGGTTCTCCCCTGGGTCCCGGCTCTGCGCTTCGGCTTCACCTGCGCTGGTCCGGGACGCGGATCCGAGGCCGTCGGAGACGCATCCGGACCTCGGTTCAGTCCAGCCGGTTGCCGTTCTCCGCCAGCACCGTGCCCGCCAGATAGAGCGAGCCGGTGATGAGCACGCGGGGCGGCGGCGCCAGCGGGAAGGTGGCGAGGCCGTCCAGCGCCGCCGCGACGCTGGAGGCGGTTGAGGCGGGAATGCCGATCGAGGCGCACGCCCCGGCCAGCGCGTCCGGCGCCAGCCCCTTGTGATCGCCCGGCACCGGCACCGCGACCAGTTCGCGGGCCAGCCCGGCGAACGGCGCGAGGAAGGCGCTCGCATCCTTGTTGGCGAGCATGCCGACCACCAGCACCAGCGGGCGCGGCACTCTTTCCTCGATGTCGGCCAGCGCGGCGGCCAGCGCCTGGCCGCCCGCGGCATTGTGGCCGCCGTCGAGCCAGATATCGACGCCCTCCGGCGCATGGGCGGTGAGCGGGCCGGGGCCGAGCCGCTGCAGCCGCGCCGGCCAGTCGGCGGCGCGCATTCCGGCCTCGAACGCCGGCGGCGGCAGAGCGAGCCCGCTGACCCGCAGCGCGGCGACCGCCAGCCCGGCATTTTCCACCTGGTGCGGGCCGAGCAGCCGCGGCCGCGGCAGATCGACTAGGCCCTGCTCGTCGGCCACGACCAGCCGCCCGCCCTCCTCATAGGCCTGGAACTGTTCGCCCAGAATGTGCAGCGGGCAGCGCAGCCGGGCGGCCTGGCGCTCGATGACGCGCAGCGCCTCCGGCGGCTGGCGGCCGAGCACCGCCGGTACGCCGCGCTTCAATATGCCGGCCTTTTCCGCCGCGATGGCGCCCAGCGTGTCGCCGAGGAACTCGACATGGTCGATCGACACCGGCGTGATCAGGCTGGCGAGCGGGCGCTCCACCAGATTGGTGGCGTCGAGCCGCCCGCCGAGGCCGACCTCCAGCAGCAGCACATCCGCCGGCTCTTCGGCGAACAGCAGGAAGGCGCTTGCCGTGGTGATCTCGAAGAAGGTGATCGGCGCCCCGTCATTGGCCCGCTCGGCGCGCTCCAGCGCCGCCGCCAGCCGCTCGTCGGACACGAGGTGCCCGGCGAGCCGGATGCGCTCGTTGAAGCGCACCAGATGGGGCGAGGTGTAGACATGCACCCGCCGCCCGGCGGCTTCCAGCACCGCGCGCATGAAGGCGATGGTCGACCCCTTGCCGTTGGTGCCGGCAACATGGATCACCGGCGGCAGGCGCTGCTCGGGGTGGCCGAGCGCCGCCAGCAGCCGGCGCATGCGGTCCAGCGAGAGGTCGATCCGCTTGGGATGCAGAGCGAGCAGCCGCTCCAGAATGGTCTCGGCCGGCGCCGGCACGGGCTGATGGGCGGGCATGGACGCTGCGGTCGTCAGCCGGCCGCGGCCGGCGGCGCAGGTTCCGGCAGGCCGGCGGGCTCTGCGGCGGCCTTGGTGGCGGCGGCGGCGCGGGCGCGCTCCGGGGCGCGGGTCAGCAGCCGGCACAGCCGGGCCAGGGTGGTGCGCAGCTCGTGGCGGTGCACCACCATGTCGATCATGCCATGGTCGCGCAGATACTCGGCCCGCTGGAAGCCGTCGGGCAGCTTTTCGCGGATGGTCTGCTCGATGACGCGCGGCCCGGCGAAGCCGATCAGCGCGCCGGGCTCGGCGATCTGCACGTCGCCCAGCATGGCGTAGGACGCCGTGATGCCGCCGGTGGTCGGGTTGGTCAGCACGACGATGTAGGGCAGCTTCGCCTCACGCAGTTCCTGCACCGCGCAGGTGGTGCGCGGCATCTGCATCAGCGAGAGGATGCCTTCCTGCATGCGCATCCCGCCGCCGCAGGCGAACATGATGAAGGGGGTGCCGCGCGAGGCCGCCATCTCCAGCCCGGTGATCACCGCCTCGCCGGCCGCCATGCCGAGCGAGCCGCCCATGAAGCCGAAATCCTGCACGGCGGCGGTCACGGCCTCGCCTTCCAGCTTGCCGAAGCCGACCTTCACGGCGTCCTGCTGGCCGGTCTTGGTGCGGGCGTCCTTCAGGCGGTCGACATAGCGGCGCTCGTCGCGGAAGCGCAGCGGGTCGGCCGCGACCGAGGGCAGCGCGACGTCGTACCAGTGGCCGCCGTCGAACAGCGACCGCAGCCGGGACATCGGGTCCATGCGCATGTGATAGCCGGAGCCCGGTATCACATGCAGATTGGCCTCCAGATCCTTGTGGAAGACGAGCTGGCCGGTCTCCGGGCACTTCACCCACAGATTCTCCGGCACCTCGCGGCGGCTGAGAAAGCTGTTGATCTTCGGCCGGACGACGTTCGAAATCCAGTTCATCGCAATTCCTTGCTCCGCCGCTATTCCGCGGCTCTATTCTGCGGCTTGCCGCTGCGCCCCGCGCACCGCATGGGCGAGGGCTGCCACCAGCGCCTCCACCGCGGGCACGGTGTACTCCGTGGCGCGGCCCTGGGCGTCGAGGCTGCCGCGCACCGCTTCCACCAGCGCCGAGCCGACCACGACGCCGTCGGCACTGCTGGCGATCGCCGCCGCCTGCTCGGGCGTGCGCACGCCGAAGCCGACGGCGACCGGCAGATCGGTGTGGCGCTTGATGCGGCCCACCGCCTGCGCCACCTGCCCGATATCGGGCGTGGCCGAGCCGGTAATGCCATTGATGGAGACGTAGTAGACGAAGCCCGCGGTGTTGGCGAGCACGGCCGGCAACCGGGCATCGTCGGTGGTCGGGGTGGCGAGGCGGATGAAGGCGAGCCCGGCCCGCAGCGCCGGCAGGCAGAGTTCCTCGTCCTCCTCCGGCGGCAGGTCGACCACCACCAGCCCGTCGACGCCGGCCGCCCGCGCATCGGCCAGGAAGCGCTCGACGCCATAGACATAGACCGGGTTGTAATAACCCATCAGGATCAGCGGGGTGTCCTGGTCCTGCTCGCGGAAGGCGCGCACCATGGCGAGCGTGCGGGCCAGCGTCTGGCCGGCCTTGAGCGCGCGCAGCCCGGCGGCCTGGATCGCCGGCCCGTCCGCCATCGGATCGGTGAAGGGCACGCCGAGCTCGATGATGTCGGCGCCGGCACCGGGCAGAGCGCGCAGCACTTCGAGCGAGGCGGCATAGTCCGGGTCGCCGGCGGTGACGAAGGTGACGAGCGCGGCACGGCCTTCGCGGCCGGTAGCTTCAAAACGGGCGTTGAGGCGGGTGGTCATAGGCGGGCCTCCAGAATCTCCGACACCTGCGGAATGTCCTTGTCGCCCCGGCCGGACAGATTCACCACCATCAGATGGTCCTTCGGCAGAGTGGGGGCGAGCTCGACCACCTTGGCGATGGCATGGGCCGGCTCCAGGGCAGGGATGATGCCCTCCAATTTCGACAGCAATTGGAAAGCGGCGAGCGCCTCCTCGTCGGTGGCGGAGAGGTAGGTGGCGCGGCCGGTGTCGTGCAGCCAGGCATGCTCCGGCCCGATGCCGGGATAGTCGAGGCCGGCGGAGATCGAATGCGCCTCGGCGATCTGGCCGTCGTCGTCCATCAGCAGGTAGGTGCGGTTGCCGTGCAGCACGCCCGGCTTGCCGCCGGCGAGCGAGGCGGCGTGCAGGCCGCTGAGCAGGCCGTGACCGGCGGCCTCCACGCCATAGATGGCGACGTCCGGCTCGTCGAGGAAGGGGTGGAACAGGCCCATGGCGTTGGAGCCGCCGCCGATGCAGGCGATCAGGCTGTCCGGCAGCCGGCCTTCGGCTTCCAGCATCTGCATGCGGGTCTCGTTGCCGATGATCGACTGGAAGTCGCGCACCATGGTCGGGTAGGGGTGCGGCCCGGCCACCGTGCCGATGCAATAGAACGTGTCGTGCACATTGGTGACCCAGTCGCGCAGCGCCTCGTTCATGGCGTCCTTGAGGGTCTTGGAGCCGGACTGCACCGGCACCACCTCGGCGCCCAGCATCTTCATGCGGAACACGTTCGGCGCCTGCCGGGCGACATCGACCGCGCCCATATAGACGACGCAATCCAGCCCGAAGCGCGCGCACAGCGTGGCGGTGGCGACGCCGTGCTGGCCGGCGCCGGTCTCGGCGATGATCCGCTTCTTGCCCATGCGGCGGGCGAGCAGGATCTGGCCGAGAACGTTGTTCACCTTGTGCGAGCCGGTGTGGTTCAGCTCTTCGCGCTTCAGGTAGATTTTGGCGCCGCCGAGATGGGCGGTCAGCCGCTCGGCGAAATAGAGCGGGCTGGGCCGGCCGACATAATGGGTGAGGCCGGCCTTCATCTCCGACGCATAAGCCGGGTCGGCGCGCGCCTCGTTATAGGCGGTCTCCAGCGACAGGATCAGCGGCATCAGCGTCTCGGCGACGAAACGCCCGCCGAAGATGCCGAAATGGCCGCGCTCGTCGGGGCCGGTGCGGAAGGAATTGGGTGCGTTCACGGAACGATGCTCGTCTCATGGGCCGGCGCGCCGGCGGAAGCGGGAGGGCGGGCGACCACGCCCGCCAGGCGGGCGGCGCGCACGAAGGCGGCGATGCGGTCCGGGTCCTTGAGCCCCGGTGCGCTCTCCACGCCCGAGGATACGTCGACGCCCGGCGCCCCGGTGCGCGCCAGCGCCTGCGCGACGGTGTCGGGCGTCAGTCCCCCTGACAGCATGAAGGGCTTGGGCAGGTCAAGGCCGGCGATCAGGCTCCAGTCGAAGGCGGCGCCATTGCCGCCGGGCCGGCTGGCCCCGGCCGGCGGCTTGGCGTCCAGCAGCAGCCGGTCTGCGACCGCGGCATAGTGCCGGGCGCGGGCGATGTCGGCCGGCCCGGCAATGCCCAGCGCCTTCATCACCGGCCGGCCGAAGGCGGCGCGGATCCCCGCGACCCGCTCCGGGGTCTCCGCGCCGTGCACTTGCAGCATGTCGGGCTGCACGGCGGCGCACAGCGCGGCCAGCGCGTCGTCGTCCATGTCAACCGTCAGCGCCACCACGCCGGCCTTGCCGCGGGCGCGGGCGGCCAGCGCGGCGGCCGGCGCCAGATCGACATGGCGGGGGCTGGCGGGAAAGAACACCAGGCCGACCCAATCGGCCCCGGCCGCCAAAGCGGCGTCGAGCCCGTCCTGGCTGTTCAGCCCGCAGATTTTTATCTCGACCGGCACGTCAGGTCTCCTTCGCCGAACGGCGTAACACAGGCGGAGCCGGGGCGCGAGCCGGGCAGGGCTCCGCGGTTCGCGCGGACCGCAGTCGCGCAATGCCCCTTCCGCTACGGCGCCCGCCATGTTAGACGGGCGGAGTTGTGAAATTTCATATTTCACCTAAAGTATTTGGAGATTATCCGATGCGCCTGTCGCGCCGCCTCCTTCTCGCTGCCGCGGTGGCCGCCGCCGCGCTTCCCGCTTTCGCGCCGGCGCCGGCGCGTGCCGCCGAGGGGCCGAGCAGCATCCTCAACGCCTCCTACGACATCGCCCGTGAGGTGTTCGAGGCGATCAACAAGGAGTTCGTGCCGGCCTACAAGGCGAAGTCCGGCCATGAGGTGACGGTGAACCAGAGCCACGCCGGCACCTCCAAGCAGGCGCGCTCCATCGTCGAGGGCCTTGAGGCCGACGTCGTCACCTTCAACCAGATCACCGACGTGCAGTTCCTGGTCAGCAAGGGCTATGTCGCCAAGGACTGGCAGGGCCGGCTGCCGAACGCCTCCTCGCCCTGGTATTCCTTCCCGGCCTTCCTGGTGCGCGCCGGCAACCCCAAGGGGGTGAAGAGCTGGAGCGACCTGGTCCGCGACGACGTGAAGCTGGTGTTCCCCAACCCGAAGACCTCGGGCAATGGCCGCTACACCTATCTCGCCGCCTATGCCTTCGCGCTGGAGCAGTTCAAGGGCGACGTGGCGCAGACTGACGCCTTCGCCAAGAAGCTGTTGGCCAATGTCGTGGTGTTCGACACCGGCGGGCGCGGCGCCACCACCTCCTTCGTCGAGCGCGAGCAGGGCGACGTTCTGATCAGCTTCGAGGCCGAGGTGCTGTCGGCCCGCGAAGCCTATAAGGAGAAGGGTTTCGTGGTGGTGGTGCCGCCGGTGAGCCTGCTGGCCGAATTCCCGGTCGCGGTGGTGGACAAGGTGGTGGACAAGCGCGGCTCGCGGGCGCTGGCCACCGACTACCTCACCTTCCTGTATTCGCCGGCCGGCCAGACCGTGGCCGCCAAGGCCAACAACCGCGTGGTGGACCCGGCGGTCTCCGAGCAGTTCAAGGCGCAGTTCGCCCCGGTGCGCCTGATCAAGGTGGAAGACGCGCTCGGCGGCTGGGACAAGGTGCAGGCCGACCACTTCGCCTCGGGCGGCAAGCTCGACACGCTGTTCGTCGCCAAGTAAGGCGGGGCGGCGCGGGGATCCGCCCCGCGCCACGGAGGCGCTTCGCGCATGCCGATCGAGCCCAGGCCAATGCCGTGAACCGCGTCCTTCCCGGATTCCGCCTCTCGCTCGGCATCACCATGCTGTATCTCAGCCTGGTGGTGCTGCTGCCGATCGGCGCGCTGGTGTGGAACGCGTTCGACATCGGCTGGACGCGCTATATCGCCATCATCAGCGGCGAGCGCACCGCGGCGGCATTCCGCATCACCTTCCTGACGGCTGCGGCGGCCACCGCGTTCAATGCGGTCTTCGGCCTGGCGCTGGCCTGGGTGCTGGTGCGTTATGATTTCCCCGGCCGGCGGCTGCTCGATGCACTGGTGGACGTGCCCTTCGCCTTGCCGACCGCGGTCGCCGGGCTGGCGCTTTCGGCGCTGCTCGCCAAGAATGGCTGGCTGGGGGCGCCGCTCGCCGAACTCGGCATCATGGTCGCCTATGCCCCGGCGGGCATCGCCTGCGCCATGGCCTTCACCAGCCTGCCTTTCGTGGTGCGCACGGTGCAGCCGGTGCTGGAGGACCTCGCCGCTGAGGCCGAGGAAGCGGCGGCGACGCTCGGCGCCTCGGATGCGCGCATTTTCGCCCGCGTCATCTTTCCCGAACTGTTCCCGGCCTTTCTCACCGGCTGCGCGCTGGCCTTCGCCCGCTCGCTGGGCGAATTCGGCGCCATCATCTTCATCGCCGGAAATCTGCCCTTCAAGACCGAGGTGGTCTCGCTGCTGACCTTCATCCGCATCGAGGAATATGACTACGCCGCCGCCGCCGCGATTGCCGCCACTTTGCTCGGCATCGCGTTTCTGGCGCTGCTGGCCATCAACATGCTGCAATTGTGGCACGATTCCCGCATCAAGGCGGAGGATTGACGATGCCGGACAACGGCTCCGCCAGGCGCAGGGTCGGCGACGGGCCGGTGGCGCGCACCGTGCTGATCGGCGGCGTGCTGACTGTGACCGTCTTCGCCCTGCTGGCGCCGCTCGCCGTGATCTTCGCCGAGGCGCTGCGCCTGGGCTGGGGGCCGTATGCCGCCGCCTTCGCGGCGCCGGACACGCGGCACGCCATCGGGCTCAGCCTGTTGGTGGCGCTGATCGTGGTGCCGATCAATGTCGGCTTCGGCATCGCCGCGGCCTGGTGCATCGCCAAGTTCCGCTTTCCCGGCCGCGATCTGCTGCTGGCGCTGGTGGAACTGCCGTTCTCCATCTCCCCGATCATCGCCGGCGCCGCCTATCTGTTCGTCTATGGCGCGCAGGGCCTGCTCGGTCCGGCGCTGGAGGCGGCGGATCTGCGCATCATGTTCGCGGTGCCCGGCATCGTGCTGGCGAGCCTGTTCGTCACTGCGCCCTTCGTTGCGCGCGAACTGGTGCCGTTGATGCTGGCGCAGGGCATCGGCGAGGAAGAGGCGGCGGTGACGCTGGGTGCCGGCGGCTGGCGCATCCTGCGCCGCGTCACTTTGCCCAATGTGCGCCCGGCGCTGCTCTATGGCGCGGTGCTGTGCAATGCGCGGGTGCTGGGCGAATTCGGCGCGGTCTCGGTGGTCTCCGGCAGCATACGCGGCCAGACCAACACGCTGCCCTTGCAGATCGAGCTGCTCTACCAGGACAATAATGCGGTGGCGGCCTTCGCGGTGGCGACCCTGCTGACCCTGGTGGCGCTGCTGACGCTGATCGCCAAGATTGTGATCGACAGGCTGCACGCCGGGCGGGGCTGATCAGCCGCCCAGCCGCTGCCACACCAGTTCGGCCGCCGCCAGATCCTCGATGGCGGTGCCGACCGACTTGAACAGCGTGATCTCGTCCGCCGCGCCGCGGCCTTGTGCGGTGCCGGCCTCCAGCTCGAACAGGTCGCCCTGCACCCCCTGCGCCGTCAGCGCGCCGGTGCGGATCGGCTCGACGATATCGCCGGCCTCCTTCAGCGTGCCAGCGCGGGTGTCGACATAGACCCGCGCGCGGCGGATCGCCTCGTCGTCGGCCTCGCGCATGGCGGGCGTGAAGCCGCCCACAAGGTCGACATGCTGGCCGGGGCGCAGCCAGCGCCCTTCGACCAACGGTTGGGCGGACAGCGTGGCCGAACTTATGATGTCCGCGCCGGCGATCGCCTCCTCGCGCGTCGCCACCGCCTCGGCCTCGAATCCTTCGGCCGCCAGCACGGCGGCAAGAGCCTGTGCGCGGGCCGGGGTGCGGTTCCAGATGCGCACGCAGCGGATCGGCCGCACGCTGGCATGGGCGCGGGCGAGATAGGGCGCCAGCGAGCCGGCGCCGATCAGAGCGAGCCGGCCGGCATCCGCACGGGCCAGATGGCGCGCCGCCAGCGCCGAGGCGGCCGCGGTGCGCCACAGCGTCAGCGCCCGGCCGTCCAGCACGGCGAGCGGGACGCCGGTGGCGCCCGACATCAGCACATACAGGCCGGTGACGGTGTCGAGCCCGCGCGCGGCATTGCCGGGGAAGACGGTGACCAGCTTGGTGCCGACCATGTCGGCCTCGGTCCCGCTGGCGGTCCAGGCCGGCATCAGCAGCAGCATGGACTCGCCGTCCGGCCGGGCCATGGCGTGATGATGGCGCACCGGCACGACCACGGGACGGCGGAACGCCTGTGCCAGCGCATCGACCAGGGTTGGAAAGCTCAGCAGCGCGGCGATCTCGTCCGCGGCGACGAAACGCATGCGTCAGGCCGCCGAACGGCTGCCATAGGAGCCGGCGGCCGGCGGCGCCAGTGCGGAGGGGCGTGCCGCCGGCGTGCCGGGGCTGAGGCGCGCGCGCAATTCCTCGGCCTGCGCATTGGCCGCACGGGCTTCGCGCGCCGCCACGCGGGCGGAACGGCGGAACCGGCCCTGCCGCAGCCAGACCGCGACGCCGCCCAGCACCACGCCGAGGATCAGCGCGCCGAACACCAGAACGTACAGCGGCACCGCGACGGCGAGCCCCGAGTCGGCGCTGAACGGGTCGAGCGCCACCTGAACCGGCTGCCGATTGGCGACCGCCAGCGCCACCAGCACCAGTGACACCGGCAGCACGATCACGATGAGAAGAAGTCGTCGCAGCACTTGACCGTACCTCCGTTCGCCTCAGTCGGCGCCGTCGTTCAGCCGCTCGCGCATTTCCTTCCCCGTCTTGAAATAGGGAACGGCCTTGCCGTCGACCGCGACATGCTCGCCGGTGCGCGGATTGCGCCCGGTTCGCGCCGGCCGCGCCTTCACCGAGAAGGCGCCGAAGCCGCGCAGCTCCACGCGGTCCCCCCGCGCCAGCGCCGCCACGATCTCATCGAGAATCGCATTCACGATGTTCTCGACGTCGCGTTGATAGAGATGCGGATTCGCTTCCGCGATCCGCTGCACCAGTTCCGACTTGATCATCGCCGCGCCGCCCCCTTGACGATCGGCTGGTCTCACACAAAAAACTTTATTTTTCGAGACCTTATGGTTGGTCTGCACCGTCGGGGCGAGCCTGCCAGAGGGCCAGGAGACCGTCAAGGCGGGCGTGTGACATCGCCGCACTTGCATCCGCCGCGCCCTGGCGAAGTCCGTCGAGACCGAGGCCGGCGATCGCGCCGGTAAAGACGCCCTCGGCCGCCGCGTGCAACCAGCCGAATTCATTTCGCGCGCGCTGCGTGCGCCAGTCGCGCACCGGCAGGCTTTCCGGCACGGACTTCTCCTTGGCGAGCCAGGCACGCGCGGTGCGCTCGTCGCCGATCTCGTCGATCAGCCGCATCGGCAGCGCCTGGTGCGCGGTGAAGACGCGCCCGTCCGCCGCGCTCGCCAGCGCCTCGCCGGTGATGGCGCGGCGGTCTGCCACCAGTCCCTTGAACCAGTCGTAGCTGTCGGCCACCAGCGATTCCACCGCGGCGCGGGCGGCCGGGCTGGTCGGCTCATAGCCGTTCGGCGCCGCCTTCAGCGGGCTCGACTTGATCTCCTCGACGTCGATGCCCAGCGTCTTGAGCAACTGCGAAACGTTGGGATACTGGAAGATCACTCCGATCGATCCCACCAGCGCGTTGCGCGGCGCCACGATGTGCTCGGTGCCGAGCGCGGCGATATAGGCGCCGGAGGCGGCGATGCCGTTCACCACCGCCACCACCGGCTTCTTCGCGTTCAGGCGCCGCAGCGCACCGTACAGCGCCTCGGAACCCACCACCGTGCCGCCGGGGCTGTCGATGGCGACGATCACCGCGCGGGCGCCGGAGGTGGAAATCTCCTCGATGAGTTCCAGCCGCTCGCGGTCGTTGCGGATCAGCCCGCCAATGTTCAGCCGGGCGACATGCGGGGACGACCGCGACACCGCGCCGTCGTCCTGCCACCAGAACACCAGCAGCGCCGCGCCGGCGATCAGCGCCAGCACCGCGACGAGCCGCCACGCGCTGAGGCGGCGCCGCAGACGGCGGCGCTCGACGATGCGGTCGATCTCCATCGGGGAGGTTCCGAGGGCCATGGGCGGTCTCCGCTGCGCTGTCGTGACGCTGGCATATTTACCGCCGGCGGGCGGCGCACGTCGCCCGCGTCACGTCGAGAAAGCGCGTCTTTAGAGCATCGAGGGCAGCACGCGGTCCGGCGGGCGGTGGCCGTCCATGAAGGTCTTGATGTTGACGATGACCTTCTCGCCCATATCGACCCGCGCCTCGACGGTAGCCGAGCCCATATGCGGCAGCAGCACCACCTTGCCCAGCCGCGCCAGCTTCAACAGCTTCGGGCTCACCGCCGGCTCCTGCTCGAACACGTCCAGCCCGGCGCCGGCGATCTCGCCGGCTTCGATCATCCGGGCGAGCGCGTTCTCGTCGATCACCTCGCCGCGCGCCGTGTTCACGATATAGGCGTCGGGTCGCACCAGCTTCAGCCGGCGGGCGGACAAAAGATGATAGGTCGCCGGGGTGTGCGGGCAGTTCACCGACAATATGTCCATGCGGGCCAGCATCTGGTCGAGGCTGTCCCAATAGGTCGCCTCCAACTACTCCTCGATATGGGAGGGCAGCGGACGGCGGTTGTGGTAGTGGATCTGCAGGCCGAAGGCGCGCGCCCGGCGCGCCACCGCCTGGCCGATGCGGCCCATGCCGATAATGCCGAGCCGCTTGCCCCAGATGCGGTGCCCGAGCATCCAGGTCGGCGACCAGCCGGGCCATTCGCCGCCTTCATTGGTCAAGAGCGCCGCGCCTTCGGTCAGCCGACGCGGCACCGCCAGCAGCAGCGCCATGGTCATGTCGGCGGTGTCCTCCGTCAGCACGCCCGGCGTGTTGGTGACGGTGATGCCGCGGGCGGTGGCGGTGGCGACGTCGATATGGTCGACGCCGTTGCCGAAATTGGCGATGAGCTTGAGGTTCGGCCCCGCCTGCGACAGCACCGCCGAATCGATGCGGTCGGTCACGGTCGGCACCAGCACGTCGGCGCCGGCGGCGGCCTCGGCCAGCTCGGCCTGCGTCAGCGCGCGGTCCTCGACGTTCAGGCGCGCGTCGAACAATTCGCGCATGCGCGTTTCGATCTTGTCGGGGAGCTTGCGGGTCACAACAACCAGCGGCTTCTTGCGGGCCATGGCCATCCTCGTTGGGATCAAGGTCCCGTTAACGCGCGGCGCCGAAACTCGGCGGGCTAAGGGGCGGGCTGTTCCTAGCAGACAGGTCGGCGAAAGACAAAACCCCGGCTGTACCGATGGCGGCTTGACGGCGGCGCCTCGGCGGTCTCCTTTCGCAGCCTGCCGAACCGACGGATGGATGATGGAATCGATGCGGGCCTCTCTGTTTCGCAACGGCGCACGCGGCATGTGCCGGGCCGGCCTGGCGGCACTCGTTCTGTTCGCCGGCGCGGCGAGCTTTGGGGCGTCGGCGCGGGCGCAGGACAATGGCGCGGTGGGCCGGGTGAGCGGGCTGCCGGTGCCGCGCTTCTTGAGCCTGAAGGCCGACAAGACCAATGTGCGCGCCGGCCCGACCAAGGACCATGAGGTGGCCTGGGTGTTCACCCGCTCCGGCCTGCCGGTGGAAGTGACGGCGGAGTTCGAGACCTGGCGGCGCATCCGCGATGCGGAAGGGGCGGAGGGCTGGGTCTATCATTCCATGCTGTCCGGGCGGCGCACGGCGCTGGTCGGCCCGTGGCTGAAGGCCGGCCCGGTGTCGCTGCGCGCCAAGCGCGACGCCGCCTCGGGCGTGCGCGCCCGCCTGGAGCCAGGCGTGCTGGGCAGCGTCAAGGACTGCGACGGCGCCTGGTGCCGCTTCTTCGGCGACGGCTTCGACGGCTTCATCGAGCAGGTGAAGCTGTGGGGCGTGTACCCGGACGAGAAATTCGACTAGGTGGGCTGGGCGCGGGCTTAAGCCTGCAGATCCGGCCGGGATGACGATCTGCGGGGTGGTCTTTTCAGACGGGCCCAGAAAACTCGCCGATTTCAGGTGCCGGACGCCGGATCACGAAAAGGCAGCAGGGCGACGTTCGCCCTATGCCCGGCCGGAAAATCGATGGCCCGGACGAGCCGGGCCATGACGGTTTGGCCAGGTGTTCGAGAGCGACGCCGCTCAGCCGCGCGCCTTGGGACGCAGCCGCACCACGACGTCGATCCGGGCGATCTCGTAGCCCTCCGGCGCCTGCGGCACCCGCTCCACCTCGACCTCGGCGCTCGGAATGTCGACGAGGTTGTTTTCGCCTTCGACGAAGAAATGATGGTGCTCGGTCGGGTTGGTGTCGAAATAGGTCTTGGAGCCGTCCACCGCCAGTTCGCGCAGCAGGCCCACCTCGGTGAACTGGTGCAGCGTGTTGTACACGGTGGCGAGCGACACCGGGAAGCGGGCCTTGATCGCTTCCTCGTGCAGGATTTCCGCCGAGACGTGGCGGTCGCCCTTGGCGAACAGCAGCCAGCCCAGAGCGAGGCGCTGGCGGGTGGGGCGCAAATTGACGTCGCGCAGCATGTGGCGCACGTCGTGGAACGGGCAGCCCGTGCGGCTGGCACCGGCGCCGTCGCGCAGCTTGGCGACCGGCAGGACGAGGTCTTCGTCCTCGATCACGGTGCGCGGCATGGCAATCTGTACGGCACGAACGATCTGGCTCATTTCACGATCCGGCATGACGTCCGAGGTATCCGCGCGTCTCGGTGCCAGAAGGCGTCCGACGTCATCGTACCTATAATACAATATGCAGCCACCACGATAGCGGCCCGGCGCACATCATTCAAAGACTATAATAGCCGCAGGCGGCACGCATCGGCAACCCATTTGCACGCGTTCGATCTGCGCTCAGCCCGCATCCGGCCCGGCCGTGGTTGGCGCGCCGGGCTGAACGTTGCCCTGCACGTCGCCTGGCGCCCGCACCGCGCTGCCGATGGCGCGCGCATAGGCGCCCAGCGTCGCCGCCACCTCGCGCCGGCGCGAGAAGCGCAGGTCCACCTGCCGCCGCGCCTCGCCCGCCAGCGCCTCCCGCCCGGCATCGTCCAGCGCCAGCGCCTCGGCTAGTGCGGCGGCCAGCGCGTCGGCGTCGCCCGGCGGCACCAGCCAGCCGGTGCGCATGGCGGGCGGCAGCCGTATCACCTCCTGCTGCGCGCCGATCGCGCTCACCACCAGCGGCCGGCCGAGCGCCAGCGCCTGGAGCGCGGTGCGGGCGAAGGCTTCGGGCTCGGTCGAGGGCAGCACCACGACATCGGCCGCCATCAGCGCCGCGGCCATGTCCTGCGGCGCCTCGGCGGCGCTGACCCGCTCGGCCAGCCCGTCCGCCTCGATGCGGCGGGCCAGCCGGCGCAGATAGGCGTCGCCCGGCCGCGCCTCGCCGGCCAGCACCAGCCGCACCGGAGCCGCCTCGCCGAGCCGCTGCACCGCCTCGACAAGCACCGCCTGCCCCTTCCACGGCTTGAAACGGGCCGGCAGCAGCACGATACGCTCCTCCGGCTCGGCGTCCCATTCGGCGCGCTGGGCGGCGATGCGCAGCGGCGGCACCGCCGCCGGATCGCAGGCGTCGAGATCGATGCCGCGCGGCACCAGAAGAATGCGCCCGCGCGCCCGCTTGTGGCGGCGCGCCACCAGATCGGCGGTGAATTGCGAGGACACCAGCACGATGTCGCCGCGCGCCATGATGCCGTTATAGAGCCGCGCCGTCAGGCCGTTGCCGGCATAGGGGCCGGAATGGGTGGTCATCAGCGGCACGCCGAGAAAGCGGCTGGCGAGATAGGCGCTCCACGCCGGTGCCCGCGCCCGCACATGCACCAGCGCCACCTTTTCCGCACGGATGATGCAGCGCAGCCGCGGCACATTGCCGAGGGTGCGGGCGATGTTGGTGCGCCCGGAGGGCAATGGCAGCCATTCCGCCCCGCGCGCCTGCAATTCGCCGACCAGCGGGCCGGCCGGCCCCGCCACCAGCGCCCGCGCCCCGGCCGCGACCAGAGCGGAGGCGACGTCGGCGACATCGTTCTCCACGCCCTCGGTGCCGGCGAGTTCGGAGACCACCTGCAGCACGGTGCGCCCGGCCAGCGCACGGTAGAGGCCGGGGTCGGGCGAGGCGGCGGCGTTCATGGGCTGGGTCATCGGGTCCTGGTCATAGCCGGTCCGGCTCTGGTACTCGGACGCTACAGAACGGGACGCGCGGCACGAATCAGCCCGCAGGCACGGAGCTCGACGGTAGAATGCCGCAGGATTCCCCGCAATTCCTGTCCGTCGGCACGGAGGGTCGCCGCATCGCCGTGCGCCTCACCGGCACGCCGGACCCCGCCCGGCCCACGGTGGTGTGGTGCGGCGGCTTCCTGTCGGACATGATGGGCAGCAAGGCGCAGGCGCTGGCGGAATGGGGAGCGCGCACCGGCCGGGCGGTGGTGCGCTTCGATTATTCCGGCCATGGCGAATCCGAAGGCCGGTTCGAAGACGGCACCATTTCGCGCTGGGCGGAAGAGGCCGGTGCGGTGGCGGCGGCTTTTGCCGGCGGCCCGCCGGTACTGGTCGGCTCGTCCATGGGCGGCTGGATCGCGCTGCTGCTGGCGCGCGCGAGCGCTCCGCCGCCGGCCGGGCTGGTGCTGGTGGCGCCGGCGCCGGACTTTACCGAGGAACTGATGTGGCAGGCCATGCCGGACGAGGTGCGCGCCCGCATCCTCACTGAGGGCGCCTGGCTGCGCCCCTCCGACTATGGCGCGCCCACGCCCATCACCCGCGCCCTGATCGAGGACGGGCGGGCCAATCTGGTGCTGGGCGCGCCGTTCTCGGTCGGCTGCCCGGTGCGCATCCTGCAGGGCGTCGCCGACCCGGACGTGCCGTGGCGGCACGCGGTGCGGCTGGTGTCCTGCCTGGCTGAGGACGATGTGGTGCTGACCCTGGTGAAGGACGGCGACCACCGCCTGTCGCGGCCGGAGGATATCGACCGGCTGCTCGCCGCCGTAGCGGAGGTCGGCGCCTAATCCGGCGCGCGCAGGAGGACGAGTTCGGTGGCGTCGTAGCGCCGGCGTTCAATCGTCTCGAAATCCGGCGGCGGCGCGAACTTGGCCTGCGCCGCTTCCTCCACCACGACCAGCGCGCCGGGCCGCAGCCAGCCGCCGCGGGCGGCCCCAGTCAGCGCCGGGCCGGGCAGGTTGCGGCCGTAAGGCGGGTCGCAGAAGACGAGGTCGAACGGCGCCTGCGCGCCGGCGGAGCCGAGCCGGGTGGCGTCGCGCCGCAGCAGGGCGGTGGCGTGCTCCACCCCCAATGCGGCGCAGTTGGCGCGGATCAGCGCACACGGCTCGCTCGCCTGCTCGACGAACAAGGCGAAGCCGGCCCCGCGCGATAGCGCCTCCAGCCCCAGCGCCCCGGTGCCGGCAAATAAGTCGAGCACCCGCGCGCCCTCGCCGGGTTCGCCATAGGCATGGGCCAGAACGTTGAACAGGGTCTCGCGCAGCCGGTCCGTGGTCGGGCGCACGGCATCGCTGCGCGGCCCGCGCAGCGTCCGGCCGCGCAGGCGCCCGCCGACGATGCGCATGGCTCAGCCTGGGCGCTTCGGCCCGCGCGGTCCGCCACCCGGCGGGCGTCCGCCGGGCTTCGGCCCACCCGCCCGGCCGCCGCCATGGGGCTTGCCACCCGAAGGTCGGCCGGAAGGTTTGCCGGCGAACGGCTTGCCGGACGACGGCCTGCCTGCCGGAGGTTTGCCGGAAGACGGGCGGCCGGACGCCGCCTTGCCGCCGCCGTCGCCGGAGGCCTGCCAGCGCCTGTCCTTTTTCACCCGGCCGGTCTGCGGCCGTTCGCTATTGCCACGCCGCGGCGGACGGGCACGCGCCGGCCGCTCGCCTTGCGCTTCGTCCTGTGCCGGGCGTTCCGACTGCACGCGTGACCGGAACGGCCGCTCGCCCTGCATCGGCCGGGCACGCTGGGGCCGCTCGCCCTCGGTGCGGTCCTCACGCGGCGAGCGTTCGCGGAACGGGCGGGCGGGGCGCTCGGCATCCGCGCCTTCGCGGCGGGGCGGGCGGGCACGAGCCGGGCGCTCACCCTCCGCGCGGTCCTCGCGGGCCGGGCGTTCACGGAACGGGCGGGCGGGGCGCTCGGCGTCACCGCCTTCGCGGCGGGGCGGCCGGGCACGGGCCGGGCGCTCGCC
>JBGGNI010000019.1:0-5668 GCA_041287585.1 Xanthobacteraceae bacterium | reverse complement strand
CGTCGACATCGTGTTCGAGCATCCGGGCGAGCAGACCTTCCCGGTGTCCTGCCTCGTCGCCAAGCGCGGCGGCATGGTGGTGTTCTGCGCCGGCACCACCGGCTTCAACATCACCTTCGACGCCCGCTATGTGTGGATGCGGCAGAAGCGCATCCAGGGTTCGCACTTCGCGCACCTGAAGCAGGCGGGCGCCGCCAACCAGTTCATCATCGACCGGCGGGTGGACCCGTGCATGTCCGAGGTATTCCCCTGGGACAAGATCCCGGTGGCGCACACCAAGATGTGGAAGAACCAGCACGCCCCCGGCAACATGGCGGTGCTGGTCAACGCGCCCCGGACCGGCTTGCGGACGTTCGAGGATGTGGTGGAGGCGGAGGGCGGGTAGCCTAGCGGCGTGGCGGCCGGATGCGGCGAAGCGCGTCCAGCGTGACGGGGGCGACAAGGTTCGCCGTGCCGCCGTGAAGGTGCCCGACCCCGCGCCACGGGTCGAACACCGAAACGCCGGCGGCGACGAACTCGCTGACGTCGCGGCTGACCACGACGAGGTCTTCGTGGGCGGCGATTGCGGCAATGAACAGATCGGGCTGGCTGAAAGTGTGGCCGCGTCGGCGCCCGTCGATCTGCAATGATTTCCAGCGCACGATCACGTCTTCCGTCACCGCCAGCGTGCGGCCGGAGAACAACGGCCGCAGCGTCATATCCAGCCATCGATCGAGGTCGGCGCGCCGGTCCGGCTGCGGCACCTGATCGATGCCGTAGCGGATTTCGGCGAAGGTGATGTCGGTGACGTAGAGCAGATCGCCGGGCTGCGTCTCAATAAAGGCCCGCACGCCGGGTTCGGGACGCGGTTTTCGCAGTTCCGAAAGGATGTTGGTGTCGAGCAGCCAGCCCCTCAAAAGCCAATGTCCCGGACGGGCGCCTTTTCCGACAGGCGCTTGAACGAGGCATCCGGCAGCGGCGCAGCCGACAGCGCGGCGACGATATCATGCCCGGTCACCGGCCGCTTCAGGCGGTCGAATTCCTCCGCCGACATCACGACGACCGCATCGCGGCCGTGGACGCTGACCCGCTGCGGACCATCGGTCTGCGCCTGGCGCACAAGCTCGCTCAGCCGCGCCTTGGCGTCTTGAAGACGCCAGCGTCCCGCCGGTGCGGCTGCGTTCGGTTCTGGCTGGCTACGTGTGATGGCCATGCTGCTCGATTCTGGTCGATCTGACCATATAATCGGACCACAGCGTGAACTCCGCAAGTTCTTCCTACAAAAAGCTCTGCGGGTCGATGTCGATGTCCACCCGCAGGCTGCCCTTCGCCTTTGGCGCCGCTGCCAGCCAGGCGCGGACATAGGCGGAAAGATCGAAACTGCGCGGGGAGCGCGCCAGCAGGCGGAAGCGGTGGCGGCCGCGCACCAGAGCGAGCGGTGCCTCCGCCGGGCCGAGCACGCGCACCGCCTCCGCCTCCGGGGCGCAGGCGGCCAGCGCCCGGGCATAAGCGTGCGCGCCGTGGCTCTCGGTGCCGGAGACGATGAGGGCCGCGAAGCGTGCGAAGGGCGGCAGGGCGGCGTCCTCGCGGGCGGCGATCTCGCGGTCGTAGAAGGCGTCGCGATCGCCGGCGATCAACGCCTGCATCACCGGGTGCTCCGGCATGTAGGTCTGGAGCAAGGCGCGCCCTTCCTTCTGCGCCCGCCCGGCGCGGCCCGCCACCTGGTGCAGCAACTGGAAGGTGCGCTCGGCGGCGCGCGGGTCGCCCTGGCCGAGGCCGACATCGGCATCCACCACCCCCACCAGCGCGAGGCCGGGGAAATTATGCCCCTTGGCGACGAGCTGGGTGCCGATCACCACATCCACTTCGCCGCGGGCCACCGCTTCCAGCTCGGCGCGCAGCCGCTCGACGCCGCCCGCGAGGTCGCTGGAGAGCACCTGGGTGCGCGCCTGCGGCATCAGCGCCTGCACCTCCTCCTGCAGCCGCTCGACGCCGGGCCCGCAGGGGATCAGCGTGCCGGGCTCCTGGCAGCTCGGGCACAGCGGCGGCACCGGGGTGGCGTAGCCGCATTGATGGCATTCCAGCCGGCGGCGGAAGCGGTGCTCCACCAGCCAGGACGAGCAGGACGGGCAGCGCATACGGTGGCCGCAGGCGCGGCACAGCGTCAGCGGCGCATAGCCGCGCCGGTTGAGAAACAGCAGCGCCTGGCCGCCGGCCTCCACCGTGTGCGCCATCTCTTCGGCCAGCCGCGGGGCGATCCAGCGCCCCTTGGCCGGACCTTCGCGGCGCAGGTCGATGGGGGTGAGAAGCGGCACCCGCGTGCCGCTGAAGCGCTCCGGCAATGTCAGCCGGCGGTAGCGGCCGCGCCGCGCATTCACTTCGGTCTCGATCGAGGGCGTGGCGGAGGCAAGCACGACGGGCGCGCCGTTGAGCCGGGCGCGCACCACCGCCATGTCGCGGGCGTGGTAGCGCACGCCGTCTTCCTGCTTGTAGGCCGGGTCGTGCTCCTCATCGACCACGATCAGGCCGAGCTCGCGGAACGGCAGGAACAGCGCCGAGCGGGCGCCGGCCACCACGCTGACCTCGCCGCTCGCCACCCCGGCGAACACGGCGGCGCGGCGCTTGCTGCCCACAGCGGAGTGCCACTGCGCCGGCGGCACGCCGAAGCGGCCGGCGAAGCGTTGCAGAAACGCCTGGGTGAGGGCGATTTCCGGCATCAGGATCAGCGTCTGCTTACCGGCGCGGATCGCCGCCGCCACCGCCTCGAAATAGGATTCAGTCTTGCCGGAGCCGGTAACACCGTCCAGCAAGGTGACGCCGAAGCCGCCGGCCCGCACCGCGTCGGCCATCTGCGCACCGGCCTCGGCCTGGGCGGCGGAGAGCTCCGGCGGGGCATGGTCCGGGTCCGGCGGTGCGGCGGCGGGCTCGGGCGGCAGCACCAGCGTCTCCAGCACGCCGTCATCCACCAGACCATCCACCACCGAGACCGAGACGCCGGCCTCGCGCGCGGCCTCTAGCTTGGCGCGCACCAACCCGTCGGCGAGCGCCGCGATCAGCCGGGCGCGGGCCGGTGTGAGGCGCTCCGGCCGCGCCGCCCCGAGCCGGACGCCGGTGCGCTCGCGCTTCGGGCCGGGGTTCTCGTCGTGCCGCAGGGCGAGCCGCAGCACCATGCCGGGCGGCGTCACCGTGTAGTCGGCGATCCACCCGATCAGCCCAAGCAGCTCGGCGCGCAGCGGCGGCACGCCGTAGAGGCGAATAATGGCCTTCAGCTTGGCCGGGTCCAGCCCCGCCGCGGCGCGCGGCGGCGACCACACGCAGCCCAGCATCTGCCGGCTGCCGAGCGGCACCACGACGATATCGCCGGGCGCCAGCACCAACCCCTCGGGAATCCGGTAGGAATAGGGCACGGGAATCGCCAGCGGCAGCAGCACGTCGACAATAAGATCGCTCGGTGCAGGGCTCGGCATGGGGGAATCGGACGGCCTCGTTAGGGCGGAATAAGGGAACGGCCGGCAAGATGGCCGGGCTGTCAAGGGAGGGCGGAATGGCCAGCACGGAGAACGAGAAGGCCGCGCGCGCCGAGCGGGCGCTGCTCGCCGGGCTCGAGCCGGAGGTCGCCGCGGCCGCGCGCGCCTGGCTGGACCAGTTGGGCCACGAGCGCCGGCTGTCGCCGAAGACGCGGGAAGCCTATGCCCGCGACCTCGCCGCCTTTCTCGGCCTGCTGGCGAGCCATCTCGGCGGCCGGCCGAGCCTTGCCGCGCTGGCCCTGCTGCATCCGCGCGACGTGCGCGCCGTGATCGCCGCCCGCCGCGGCGAGGGCATCGCGCCGCGCACTCTGGTGCGCTTCCTCGCCGCCGCCCGCTCCTTCGGCCGGCATCTGGAGCGCGAGGGGCTCGGCGCGGTGGGGGCGCTGAAGGCGGTTCGCGCGCCGAAGGTGGCGCGCAGCCTGCCCCGCCCGGTGGGGGTGGCGGACGCCCGCGCGCTGGCCGACCCCGACACCCGCGCCGGCGAGGCGCGCGAGCCCTGGGTGCTGGCGCGCGACGCCGCCGCCATCGCCTTGCTCTATGGCAGCGGCCTGCGCATCTCGGAGGCGCTGGGGCTGACGGCCGGCGAGGTGCCGGCGGCCGGCGCCGGCGACCAGCTCACCGTCACCGGCAAGGGCGGCAAGACCCGCATGGTTCCGCTCCTGCCCGCGGTGGCGCAGGCGGTGGATGCCTATCGCCGGCTTTGCCCCTGGAAGCTGGCGCCCGACACGCCGCTGTTCCGCGGCACCCGCGGCGGCCCGCTGTCGCCGCGCATCGTGCAATTGGCGGTGGAGCGCATGCGCGCCAGTCTCGGCCTGCCCGACAGCGCCACGCCGCACGCGCTGCGCCATTCCTTCGCGACCCATCTGCTGGCGCGCGGCGGCGATCTGCGCTCGATCCAGGAACTGCTCGGCCACGCCTCGCTGTCGACCACTCAGATCTACGCCGCGGTGGATTCGACGGCCCTGATGGCGGCATGGCGTGCCGCGCATCCGCGGGCCTGAGCCTACACGCTTGCGTGAGGCCGGCCTTTGCGGCTGCCCTTAGGGCCGGCAGGGGCTTTTCATTCGGGCTGAGCGGCGTAGGCTGAGCGCTTACGTCCCTCAAGACAGGAGCTACTGCCATGAAGCGGATCGTTCTCGCCCTTTGCGCGCTGTCCTTTACCGCCGCGGTTTCCGGCCCCGTCCTTGCCGAATGCTACCAGGGCCATGCCTCGGCCAAGCCCCCGGTAACGGACAGTAAAGGCAGCTGAGTTAAGAGCCTTCACGTCACGAACCGACGCACGCCAGATGTCTTGATGGCCCGGCTCTATGCCGGGCCATTGTTTTTTGGCGTCTCACATATGGATGGAGCGCTTCTCGACGCCCATGGCCGCTTCCTTCACCGCTTCGGAGCGGGTCGGGTGGGCGTGGCAGGTGCGGGCGAGATCCTCGGACGAGCCGCCGAACTCCATCAGCACCGCCGCCTCGTGGATCATCTCGCCGGCTTCCATGCCGATGATGTGCACGCCCAGCACGCGGTCGGTCGCGGCATCCGCCAGCACCTTCACGAAACCGTCCGTCTGGTCGTTGGCCTTGGCGCGACCATTGGCAGTGAAGGGGAATTTGCCGATCTTGTAGGCGATGCCGGCCGCTTTGAGCTCCTCCTCGGTGCGCCCCACCGCGGCGACCTCCGGCGACGTGTAGACGACGCCCGGAATGACCTCGTAATTCACATGGCCGGCCTGGCCGGCCAGCAGCTCGGCGATGGCGACGCCTTCATCTTCGGCCTTGTGGGCCAGCATCGGCCCGGCAATGGCGTCGCCGATGGCGAACACGCCCGGCGCGCTGGTGCGGAAATGCACGTCGGTCACCACCCGGCCGCGCGTGTCGCGCTCGACGCCGATGGCTTCCAGCCCAAGCCCTTCAGTGTAGGCGACGCGGCCGATGGCGACCAGCACCACATCCGCTTCCAGCGTCTCCGCAGCCCCGCCAGCGGCGGGCTCCAGCGTGACCTTGAGCGTGTCGCCCGAGCTGTCGACACCAGTGACCTTGGTGCCGAGCTTGAAGGCGAAGCCCTGCTTCTGCAGGATGCGCTGGAACGACTTGGCGACCTCGCCGTCCATGCCCGGCAGAATGCGGTCGAGATACTCCACCACCGTGACCTCGGCGCCCAGCCGGCGCCAC
>JBGGNI010000018.1:0-20239 GCA_041287585.1 Xanthobacteraceae bacterium | reverse complement strand
CGAGCCTGAGCCGAAACCCCTGCGGAGCCGCCCGATGCGCCTGAGCGATTTCAAGGCCCTGACCTTCGACTGCTACGGCACGTTGATCGACTGGGAAAGCGGCATGGTGGCGGGGCTGAAGCCGCTCACCGACCGCGTCGGCGCGGCGCTGACCCGCAATCAGATCCTGGAGGCGCACGCCCCGCAGGAATCCGGGCAGCAGCGCTATACCCCCGCCAAGAAATACAGCGAGCTGCTCGCCGTGGTCTATAAGCGCCTCGCCGAGGAATGGGGCGTGCCCGCCTCGCCGGAGGAATGCGCCGCCTATGGCCGCTCCGTGGCCGATTGGCCGGCCTTCCCGGATTCGGCGCAGGCGCTTTCCTATCTCAAGCAGCATTTCAAGCTGGTCATCCTCTCCAATGTCGACAACACCTCGTTCGCCTTCAGCAATGCGCGGCTGGGCGTGACGTTCGACGCCATCTACACCGCGGAGGACATCGGCTCCTACAAGCCGGCCGCGCGCAATTTCGACTATATGACCGAGCATCTCGCCAGCCTCGGCGTCGCCCCCGGCGACATACTGCACACGGCGGAAAGCCTGTTCCACGACCATGTGCCGGCCACCGCGCACAAGCTCGCCACCTGCTGGATCTGGCGGCGCCACGCGCAGGAGGGCTATGGCGCGACCATGGACCCCGGCACGCAGCCGGCCACCGATTTCCGCTTCAACTCCATGGCGGACCTCGCGGCGGCGCATGCCAGGGAGGTTGCGGGCGGCTGAGCCCCGTATTCACGGCACGATGGGCGGCACATAGGTCAGCGTGCCGGCCAGCGCCCACAGCAGGAACAGCACCAGCGGCAGGTGCACGGCGAGCTGGAGGAAGGTGAAGCCGACAATGTCGCGCGCCTTCAAGCCCAGCACGCCGAGCAGCGGCAGCATCCAGAACGGGTTGATGAGATTGGGCAGCGCCTCGCAGGCATTGTAGATCTGCACCGCCCAGCCCAGATGGACCTGCAGCTCATTGGCCGCCTGCATCACATAAGGCGCTTCCAGCAGCCACTTGCCGCCACCGGAAGGCACGAAGAAGCCGAGCACCGCCGAATAGATGCCCATGAACAGCGGGAAGGAGCCGGGCGTCGTCAGGCTGACGAACAGCCGGGCGATCTCGTCGGCCACCGAGCTGCCGCCGGCGGCCTTCACCGTCATCAAGGCGGCGATGGCGCCATAGAGCGGGAACTGGATCAGCACCCCGGTGGTGGCCGGCACCGCCTTGCCCACGGCATCGAGAAAGCTGCGCGGCCGCCAGTGCAGTAGCATGCCGAGCATGAGGAACAGCAGATTATAGGTGTTGAGGTTGGAGAGCGCCGCCACCGGGTCCTTGCTCGCCAGTTCCTGCACCAGCCAGCCGAAGCCGAGCGCCGCCAGCGCCAGGGTGATCAGCGGGGAGTGCTCCAGCCACTCGCCGGGATGGCGCGGGCCGGCGGCGGGCGCGGCGGGTTTGGGGGCGAGATCGACGCCGAGATCGCGCGCCGTCATCGCCTGCGCCGGCGAGGGTGCCGAGGCGATGGCGAGCGCGACCGAGACCGCCATCAGCACCGCCGCCACCAGCATGGACTGCCACAGGAAAATGGTGTCGCGAAACGGGATCACGCCGGTGATCGGCAGCAGCGCCTTCGGCAGGCTCGCCGCATTGGCCTGGAGCTGGGCGGCCGAGGAACTGAGCCCCAGCGCCCAGATGGCGCCGAGCCCGAGATAGGCCGCCGCCCCGGCGGCGCGGTAGTCCATGCGCAGCTCAGCGCGGGCAGCGAGCGCGCGCACCAGCAGGCCGCTAAAGATCAGGCTCAGCCCCCAGTTCAGCAGCGCCGTGCTCATGCTCACCGCCGCCACCAGCCCGACCGCGCCGGCCCCGGTGCGCGGCAAAGCGGCGAGCCGCGCGATCAGCCGCGCCGCCGGCGCCGAGGTGGCGACCACGAAGCCGCCAATGGCGACGAACGCCATCTGCATGGTGAAGGGGATGAGGCTCCAGAACCCGTCGCCGAACGCCCGCGCCACCCCGGCCGGCCCGGTCCCATTGGCGAAGGCCGCCCCGGCAACCACGATCACCGCCACCGCGGCGAAGATGTAGGCATCGGGAAACCAGCGCTCCGCAAACCCGGTAAAGCGCAGCGCCACGCGCGCGAGCGCACCCTCGGTGACGTCGGCAGGGCGCGGCATCGGCGGTATCCTGTGGCGGGAGGAGCGGGTTCGCTCCTTATGCCGAAAGCAGCGCGTCAGGGAAGGAAATTTCCCCTCACCCCGCCGGGCGCAGGCGCCAGACGATGTCGCCGACATCGTCCACCACCAGCAGCCCGCCGCGCTGGTCGATGATGACGCCGACCGGCCGGCCCAGCGCCTTGCCGTCTGCGGTGCGGAAGCCGCCGAGCATCTCCTCCGGCGGGCCGGCCGGCGTGCCGTCCTTGAACGGCACGAAGATCACCCGGTAGCCGGAGGGCGGGTTGCGGTTCCAGGAACCGTGCTGGCCGACGAAGGCGCCGCCGGCAAAGCGCGCGCCGAGCCGGCCGTCGCTGGCAAAGCACAGGCCGAGCGAGGCGGTGTGCGAGCCCAGCGCATAGTCCGGCTTCAGCGATTTTGCCACCAGGTCCGGGCGCTGCGGGCTCACCCGCTCGTCGACCACCTGGCCGTAATAGCAATAGGGCCAGCCATAGAAGGCGCCGTCCTTCACCGAGGTCATGTAGTCCGGCACCAGGTCGTCGCCGATCTCGTCGCGCTCGTTCACGCTGGTCCACAGTTCGCCGGTCACCGGGTTCCAGTCCATGCCCACCGGGTTGCGCAGCCCGCCGGCGAACACCCGCACCGCGCCGGTGGCGACATCGACCGCCAGTATGGCGGCGCGGTTCACCTCCTCATGCATGCCGAACTCGGCGACATTGGAGTTGGAGCCGACGCCGACATAGAGCGTGCGGCCGTCCTTGGAGGCGATCAGGCTCTTGGTCCAGTGATGGTTGCGCCCGGCCGGCAGGTCGCAGACCTTCACCGGCGGCGCGTCGATGCGGGTGGCGCCGGGCGTGTAGGGGAAGCGCACCAGCGCGTCGGCATTGGCGACATAGAGCTGGTCGCCCACCAGCGCCATGCCGAACGGCGAGAACAGGTTTTCGAGGAACGGCAGCTTGATCTCGGCGACGCCGTCGCCATCGGCGTCGCGCAGCAGCGTGATGCGGTTGGCGCTCGGCCGCCCCGCCCCGGCCCGCGCCATCACGAAGCTTTGCGCCCACTCGCGCAGGCTGAACGCGCCGGCCAAGGAGGGCGGGCTGGCGCTCTCGGCCACCAGCACGTCGCCGTTCGGCAGCTCATAGACCCAGCGCGGATGGTCGAGCTTGGACGCGAAGGCGGTGACCGTGAAGCCCGGTGCGGGTTTCGGCGTCTGGCCCGCCGGCCAGCCGATTGCCGGGGCGATCTTCATGATGGGGATGCGCGTCGGCTTCGGCCTGGGCAGGTCCGGGTCGGCGCCGTAGCCGGCCTCCTCGGCCAGCGCCGGCTGGCTGCGCGCCGCGGTTAGAAGATGCGCCACCGTGGTGACGCCGGCACCGAGCCAGGATTTGAGGGTGGTGCCGGCCATGTCGCGTCTCCCGCTCGCCTGGACTGTGCCGTGATCCCAGAATTTGACCCCCGGCGCAATTCATCCGAAAGACGGGACGAGCCGGACCGCCGCCGCAACGGTGAGGCCGGCCACCACCAGCACCGGCGGCACCCGCCACATCGTCAGCAGCAGGAAACCGGCCAGCGCCAGGGCGAAATCGCCCGGCCCGTGCACGGCGCCGGTCCATACCGGCTGGTACAGCGCCGAGCCGAGAATGCCGACCACCGCCGCATTGGCGCCGCGCATCGCCGCCTGGGCGGCGGGGCGGGTGCGCAGCCCGTCCCAGAACGGCAGCACGCCGACCACCAGCAGCAGGCCGGGCAGGAACACCGCGACCAGCGCCAGCGCCGCGCCCGCCACTCCGTTCGGCCCCGGCTGCAGCACGGCGCCGAGATAGGCCGCGAAGCTGAACAGCGGGCCGGGCACCGCCTGGGCGAGGCCGTAGCCGGCGAGGAACGCCTCCTCGCTCACCCAGCTCGGCGCCACCACGGCCGATTGCAGCAGCGGCAGCACGACATGGCCGCCGCCGAACACCAGCGCGCCGGAACGGTAGAAGGCATCGAACACCTGCAAGGCGGGCGAAGCCCCCAGCAGCGGCGGCAGTACGAACAGCAGGGCACTGAGGGCGAGCGCCGTCGCGCCTTGAGGGCGCGAAACCGCAAAGCGCAGATGGCCGCGCGGCACCGGGTCGTCGCCGCGGCACAGCACCAGGCCGGCCAGTGCGCCCAGCGCGATGCCGCCGGCATGGCCGACCGTGGGGCCGGCGAAGGCGACGAGCAGCACCGCCCCCAGCGCCAGGGCGGCGCGCGGCCGGTCCGGCGCCAGGCCCCGCGCCATGCTCCACACCGCCTGCGCCACCACCGCCACCGCCACCAGCTTCAGCCCGTGCAGCATGGCCTGCGCCAGCGGGCCGTCGAGGCCGTGGGCGGTGAGGGCGAAGGCGAGCAGGATGAGTGCCGAGGGCAGCGTGAAGGCGAGCCATGCCGCGATGCCTCCGGCAATCCCTCCGGCGCGCCGCAGCCCGAGCGCAAACCCCACCTGGCTCGACGCCGGCCCCGGCAGGAACTGGCACAGCGCGACAAGGTCGGCATAGCCGGCGGGGTCGATCCATTTGCGGCGCACCACCAGCTCGTCGTTGAAATAGCCGAGATGGGCGACCGGGCCGCCGAACGAGGTGAGCCCCAGCTTGAGGAAAACCAGGAAAACTTCACCGAGCGAACCGGCGTTCGGCGCTGCGGCGTTCGGGGTGGCGGGGTCGTCCATCGGCAGTCGCCGCTCCGGCGGCGTCAGTCCGCCGCCAGCAATATGTGGTTGCGGACGATCGGATAGACCTGGCCCTGCCAGCGCCGGCCGCTGAACACGCCGTAATGGCCGACGCCGGCCTGCATGTGGTGGCGCTTGCGGTGCGGGCGCAGGCCGGTGCACATGTCCTGCGCCGCCACGGTCTGGCCCACCGCGCAAATATCGTCGCGCTCGCCTTCCACGGTCAGCAAGGCGGTGCGGCGGATGGCGCGCAGGTCGATCGGCTCGCCGCGATAGGTCAGTTCGCCCTTGGGCAGAAGGTGGTCCTGGAACACGTAGCGCACCGTTTCCAGATAGAATTCGGCGGCGAGGTCGAGCACGGCGAAATATTCGTCGTAGAAATTCTTGGTGGTCTGCGCCTTCTCGGCCTCGCCCATGGACAGGCTTTCGAACAGCTCCACATGCGCCGTCACATGGCGCTTCATGTTCATCGCCATGAAGGCGCTGACCTGGATGAAGCCGGGATAGACCTTGCGGCCGGCGCCCTTGAAGCCCGGCGGCACGGTGGCGATGAGGTTGGCCTCGAACCAGTCCATCGGCTTGGACATGGCGAGCTCGTTCACCTTGGTCGGGCTGACGCGGGTGTCGATCGGGCCGGCCATCAGCGTCATGCTGTGCGGGGCGGCCGGGTTGTCGGTCTGCGCCATCACCGCGGCGGCGGCGAGCACCTGCACGCAGGGCTGGCAGACCGCAAGCACATGCGCGCCTTCGCCCATTTCTTCCAGAAAGTGGATGATGTGCCCGACATAATCGTCGAAGCCGAACGGCCCGGCGGCCAGCGGCACGTCGCGGGCATTGTGCCAATCGGTGATGTAGACGTCGTTGTCCGGCAGCAGCGTCTTCACCGTGCCGTGCAGCAGGGTGGCGAAATGGCCGGAGAGCGGCGCCACCACCAGCACGCGCGGCTGCGGCTGGTCGATGTCCTTCTTGAAGTGCAGCAGCGTGCCGAACGGCGTGGTCGCCACCGCTTCCTCGCGCACCGCGACCTGCCGGTTGCCGACCTCGACCGTGCCGATGTCGAACGCCGGGCGGGCATGGCTCAGCGCCGCGCGCTCCAGCATTTCGAAGCTCGCCAGCATGTTGCGCAGCAGCGGGTTCTCGCTGGAGCCGCCGAACACGGTGCTGAGCGTGCGCCGCGACAGGCGTGCCGCCAGCCGCATCGGTTCCATCAGATCGGCCTGGGCCTGGTAGGCGGCGTAGATCATGCGGCGGGGCTCACGGGGAGGGGACGCGAGGAGCAGTCTGGGCAGCGGTTGCGCGCCGGGATCGGCGCAACATCCGACGCTAGATCATCATGGGCGCAAGTGCGAAGCGAATTTCGCAGCTGCACGCGGGCCGGCGCCGCAACACGGCTGGCACGATGTGTGATTGCCCGAAGCGAACCCATCGTACCGCACCCGCCTTTTTCGCCGTCGCGCTTGTGTCAGGATCACGTCTCATGGCCGTCCCCAAAACCGGTTCGCGCTCGAAGTCCCGCTCCGGCACGGCCGCGCCCGCCGCCGAAGTGGTTCCCGAGGTGGTCGCCGACACTGCGAAGAAGGCGCCGGCGCCCCGGCGGCCCAAGGCGGCCGCAAAGGCCGCGGCAGCGCCTGCCGCGTCGCTCACCTTGAGTAGCAAGAACTATTCCTCATGGTCGCTGCGCGGCTGGCTGCTCTGCCGCTTTGCCGGACTGGCGTTCACCGAGGAGCGGCTGTCGGCCGACGATCCCACCATCCGCGCTGAGCTGCTGCTGCAATCCTCGTCCTTCCTGGTGCCGTGCCTGAGCCATGATGGCATGAAGATCTGGGACACCCTCGCCATTGCCGAATATCTGCACGAATTGGCGCCGGAAGCCGGGCTTCTGCCCAAAGACAAGGCAGCGCGCGCCCATTGCCGCTCCATTTGCGGCGAGATGCATTCCGGCTTCGCCAATCTGCGCTCGGCTTTGCCGATGAATCTCAAGGCACACCACCCCGGCTTCAAGGTGTGGACCGGCGCGCGTGCGGATATAGCGCACATACTCGGCATCTGGCGCCTTTGCTTTTCCACCTATGGCGGCCCGTTCCTGTTCGGCGAGCGCTCCATGGCGGATGCGATGTACGCACCGGTGTGCGCGCGCTTCACCACCTACGATGTGGCGCTGGACCCCGACAGCGCCGCCTATTGCCGCCGCATCCTCGCGCTGCCGGACATGGCGGAATGGATCGCCGCCGCCAAGGAGGAACCGGAGGAGATGGAGGAACTCGACGTCGAGTTCTGACGAGCTTGGGTGTTGCCAAGCAGTATCCGAGAGACCTTCGGTAACGTCGCAATCTGGTACGGAATGGCGGCTGTGCGTGCCTCAAAGTCGGCCCGCGGCCGGCACCTTGGTATGCAGAATGTTTATGTAAAAACAATAACTTACCTTATGCTTGGCCTCGAAGCACGCACAAGGCTGATGCCGGCCGCCGCCAACGTTCCAAACAATCTCCGAGCCGCTCGCCGCGATCCCGCCCCCAAATTCCGCCATGCTCCGGCGTTAGCGGCACGGTGCCGGCTTTATCCTCATTGAGAACATCGATGGCCCCGCCTTCCCGCCATGGCTGAGCCCGAACCCGCGCCGCGGCCCGCGCTCGGCCTGGTTCTGCTGGCGGTCGCCACCGCGGTGCCGACCTTCAGCATGCATGTGCTGGTGCCGGCGCTGCCGGCGGCGGCGCGGGCGCTCGATGCGACGCCGGCGCAGATCCAGCTCACCGTCTCGCTCTATCTGCTCGGCCTGGCGTTCGGGCAGATCCTGCACGGCCCGCTGTCCGACCGCATCGGCCGGCGGCCGGTGATTCTCGGCGGCTTCGCCGTCTATCTGGTCGGCACCATCGCCGCCTTCCTCGCGCCCAGCCTGCCGCTGCTGCTCGCCGCGCGGGTGCTGCAATCGCTCGGCAGTTGCGCCGGGCTGGTGGTCGCGCGCGCGGCGATCCGCGAATCCTCCAGCGCCGGCGGCGCGGCGGCGGGGCTCGCCGTGCTCACCTTCACCATCTCGCTGTCCTCGGCGGTGGCGCCGCTGGTCGGCAGCGCCATCGAGCTGCTGTTCGGCTGGCGGATGATCTTCGTGGTGCTGCTGGTGGTTGCCGGCGCCCTGACGGCGCTGCTCCACGCGCGCTTTGCCGAGACCAATCTGGCGCCCAGCGCGGGCCTCGGCATCGCCGGCATGGCGCGCAGCTTCGCCCGGCTCGGCGTCTCGCCGGTGTTTCTCGGCTATTCGCTGTGCGGGGCCGCGGCCACCGTCACCGTCTATGCCTTTTATGCCGCGCTGCCGTTTCTGGTGGCGGAGGAGTTGCCGGGCGCGGTGCGCGCGGTGGCCTTCGTCTATCTCGGCGTGGTCTCCGGCAGCATGGTGGGGGCGCTCGCCGCGCGGCGGGCGAGCCGGCGCATCGGCCTTGGTCGCATGACCGGTTTCGGGGTCGCCGGCACCCTTCTCGCCGCGCTCGCCTTCCTGGCCGGGCGAGCGCTGTGGCCGGACAGCCTCGCCACCATCGTCGTGCCGCTGTTTGGGCTGACCTTTGCCGGCGGCTTTGTCGCGCCGGCCGCGGCGACGCTGGCCATGGGCGTCGACCGCACGGCGGTCGGCGCCGGCTCCAGCCTCTACGGCTTCATCCAGATGGCGCTCGGCGCGCTGGTCACGCTCCTGGTCGGGCTGTTCGGCCACGGCTCACTGCCGGTCGGCGCCATCGTGCTCGGCTCGATGCTGGCGGGCGCGGCCGGCCTGTGGGTCGCCCGCCGCGCCGCCCGCCCCGCGTGAGGGTTCAGGCGCTCTTCTTCATCTCGGCGACCGCCGTGCGCGACAGCAGGTCGGCGAGGCTCGGCATCGACGCAGGATCGCCGGTCGGGCTCACCAGCCCGCGGGCGCCGCCCAGCGCGCCGGGCACCAGCTCCAGGCCGAGGAAGCGCTCGCGCTCGAACGCGCCCGGCAGCCACAGCTCCGCGGTCGGCGCGGCGCTGAAGCCGAACTTGGCATAATAGGGCGCGTCGCCCACCAGCAGAACGGCGCCATGGCCAAGGCGGGCGGCCTCGTTGAGCGCGGTCGCCATCAGCGCGGCGCCGAGGCCCCGGTCGCGAAACCAGGGGTGCACGGCCAGCGGGCCGAGCAGCAGCGCCGGCCGCCCCGGCCCGGCCGAAACGTTCCACAGCCGCAGCGTGGCGCTCAGCCGGCCGTCCGGCCCGTGCGCGGCGAAGGCGAGGCCGGGCGCCGGCCGGCGGCCTTCGCGCAGCCGCTCGCAGGTCTTGGCAAGCCGCGCCGCCGCGCCGAAGGCGAGGTCGAGCAGCGCCTCGCGCGGGGCGATGTCGGCGCTGGTCTCAAGGGCGATGGGGTGAGAAAGGTCGGTCATGCAAGCCTCCAAAACCCGGACACGGGTAACAGAGGGACAAGGGAATGGTTGCACTGCATCGCCCGGCCGCGCTTGGCGGCCGGGTCGGCACCCTTGAGGGGCGCGGCGCTCAGATCACATAGGAGCGCAGCGGCGGGAAGCCGTTGAACGCCACCGCCGAATAGGTGGTGGTGTAGGCCCCCGTCGCCTCGATCAGCACCTTGTCGCCGATGGCGAGCGAGACCGGCAGATAGACCGGCTCCTTCTCATAGAGCACGTCGGCCGAATCGCAGGTCGGGCCGGCGAGCACGCACGGCTCCATTGCATCGCCGTCGCGCGCGGTGCGGATCGGGTAGCGGATCGCCTCGTCCATCGTCTCGGCGAGGCCGCCGAACTTGCCGATGTCGAGATAGACCCAGCGCACCTCCTCCGCGTCGGACTTCTTCGAGATGAGCACGACCTCGGCCTCGATGATGCCCGCCGCGCCGACCATGCCGCGGCCCGGCTCGATGATGGTCTCCGGGATGGCGTTGCCGAAGTGGCGCGACAGCGCCTGGAAGATCGCCGCGCCATAGGCTTCCGCCGCCGGCACGTCCTTCAGATAGCGCGCCGGAAAGCCGCCGCCGAGGTTGACGAGGCTCAGCGCGATGCCGCGCTCCGCGCACTCGCGGAAGATCGCCGAGGCGGAGGCCAGCGCCTCGTCCCAGGCGTCGACATTGTTCTGCTGCGAGCCGACATGGAAGGAGATGCCGTAGGCTTCCAGCCCCAGCCGGTGGGCGTGCTCCAGCACGTCCGCGGCCATGTCGGGCACGCAGCCGAACTTGCGCGACAGCGGCCATTCGGCGCCGGCGCCGTCGCACAAGATGCGGCAGAACACCTTCGCGCCGGGGGCGGCACGGGCGATCTTCTCCACTTCGGCGGCGCAGTCCACCGCGAACAGCCGCACGCCCAGCGCGAAGGCGCGGGCAATGTCGCGCTCCTTCTTGATGGTGTTGCCGAACGAGATGCGGTCCGGCCCGGCGCCGGCGGCCAGCGCCATCTCGACCTCGGCGACCGAAGCGGTGTCGAAGCAGGAGCCGAGCTCGGCGAGCACGCTCAGTACTTCCGGGGCCGGGTTGGCCTTCACCGCGTAATAGACGCGGGTGTCCGGCAGCGCGTGGGCGAAGGCGGAATAGTTGGTGCGCACCACGTCGAGATCGACGACGACGCACGGGCCGTCCTCGCGTCGGTTGCGCAGGAATTCGCGGATACGGTCGGTCATGGCACTGTCCCCTTGACCCGAAGCTTCGACCCATGGAGACGATCACCCGTCCGCGGCGCTGGTGCGTCGCGTTCGTGGCATGAATCGTCTCCGTTCGCCGGCGGTTGCCCGCCGGAAGACATGGAGCCGTGGCAGCGATGCGTGCGTGGGCGCGTGTGGAGCGCGCCCCCGACGAAACGATGCCTTCGCTTGGGAAGGGGAATGACCCTTACCGCACGCCCGGCAAGAAGTAGTGCCTCTTCAGTTTCGACAGCCTTTGGAGGGCCGGCAGAGACCAAAAAAGCCCGCTACGTCGTTGCTTCAAGTCACGTTCCCCGTGTGAAGACGGGGTGCGCCGGTTTCGCCTCCGGCTACCGATCCTGTTGGCGACTTTCCGGCCTCTTGTCCGGACTTTCGCCGATCGGCACGCGACCACAGGCACGTGCGAATATTGGGCAAAGCGGATGTAGGGTCATTCGCCGTTACAATCAAGCGGCAATTTCCGCTTTTTTGCGTGCCTCAGGCTGCCGGAAAGGCACCCTCGAACGCAAACGCGCTCACCGGCTCGCGCCCGCTCGGCATCTCGCGGGCGCGCATCGGCTCCGGCAGGCTCGCCGGATCACCCAGCCGGCCCACCGCGATCGCCGCCTCGACGCGGTAATCCGCCGGAATGCCGAGCTCCACCGAGGCGCGGGGAATGTCGAAGCCGGCCATGCCGTGGGCGTACCAGCCGAGCTTGGCACCCTGCAGCGCCAGCAGCGCCCAGGCGGCGCCGGCGTCGAAGGAGTGGCTGTAATAGGGCACGTCCGCGCTGGCGCCCGGCGGGCGCATCGTGGTCTTGGACACCACGATGATCAGCGCGGCGGCACTGCCCGCCCAGGACTGGTTGAACGGGTTGAGCAGGCCGAACAGCCGCTCCCAGTGCGCCGAGCCGCGCGTGGCATAGATGAAGCGCCAGGGCTGCGCATTGTAGGAGGAGGGCGCCCAGCGCGCCGCCTCGAACAGGCTCAGCAGGGTCTCCTCGCTGATGGCGTCCTCAGCGAAGGCGCGCGGCGACCAGCGGTCGAGGAACAGCGGCTCGACGGCATGGTCGGAGGTACGGCTATTGGAACTCGTCATGGGGGGCATCCGGGTGTGGAGGGTGTCCCGGTTCTAGCCCCAGCGCCCAACGGGGCGCAATGCTACCGTTTGGCTACCGTTCGACGAACGGCTCGATGGTCATGGCCCGCTTCACGAAGCGCCAGATGCCGTAGACCGCCAGAGCGCCGAACAGCACTTCGAAGGCGATCTCCCACATCAGGCCCGCCTCGAACAGGGCGGCGATGGCCCAGCCGGCAGCCAACCCCGCGCCGATCAGTTCGGCGCCGAGCAATATGGCGGCGCTGACGACCGTGCTGACATGGTCCCAGCGTATGCGCGTGCCGTTCATCGGGGTGTTCCGGCTTAAAACGAGGGGCGCAAACTGCTATGCCGCGCCGTGCGGGTCAAGCCGGCAGCCAAAAAGCCGAATCGCACCCCCCGCGCCGGAGCCGCCCAATGACGCAAGAAAGCCTGCACGTCCGCGCCGGCATCGTCGCCGCGCCCCATGCCGCTGCCGCCGAGGCCGGCCGCACCGTGCTGGCGGAGGGCGGCAACGCGCTGGAAGCCGCGCTGGCCGCCGCCGCCACCATCGCCGTGGTGTATCCGCACATGAACCATCTGGGCGGCGACGGCTTCTGGCTGATTCGCGAACCGTCCGGCCGGGTGCGCTATATCGAGGCGTGCGGCACGGCCGGCGCACGGGCCACGCGCGAACTCTATGAGGCGCTCGGCCATGACACGGTGCCCACCCGCGGCCCGCTCGCCGCGCTCACCGTGCCCGGCATGATCGGCGGCTGGCGGCTGGCGATGGAGGCCGCGCGGGCGCTGGGCGGGCGCATGAGCCTGCCCCGGCTCCTGGAAGCCGCCATCGCCCATGCGCGGTCCGGCGTCGCGGTCACCGCCTCGCAGTTCCGCCTCACCACGGAGAAGCGCGCCGAGCTTGCCGCCGTGCCGGGCTTTTCCGACACCTTCCTGGCGGACGGCGCGGTGCCCGAAATGGGCACCCTGCTGCGCTTCCCGCGGCTCGCCGACACGCTGGACCACCTCGCCGGCGCCGGGCTCGACGATTTCTACCGCGGCGATGTCGGCCGCGAGATCGCCGCCGACCTGGAGGCCGCCGGCAGCCCGGTGACCCGCGCCGACCTCGAATCCTATCAGGCGCGCCTGCGCGCGCCGCTGCATGTCGCGCTGCAGCGGGCCGAGGTCTGGGGCTCGCCGCCGCCGACGCAGGGCCTCGCCACGCTGATGATTCTCGGCCAGTTCGACCGGCTGAACGTCGCTCGCGCCGAGGGCTTCGAGCATCTGCACGGGCTCATCGAGGCCACCAAGCGGGCCTTTCTGGTGCGCGACCGCGTGGTGGGCGACCCCGACCATATGAGCCTCGACCCGGCCGCATTCCTCACGCCGGAATTCCTCGCCAAGGAGGCGGCCCGCATCGATCCGCGCCGCGCTCTGCCCTGGCCGCACACGGCGGCGCCGGGCGACACCATCTGGCTCGGCGCGGCGGACAAGAGCGGGCTCGCGGTCTCCTACATCCAGTCGATCTTCTGGGAGTTCGGTTCCGGCCTGGTGCTGCCGCACACCGGCGTGCTGATGCAGAATCGCGGCGCCAGCTTCTCGCTCGACCCGCGGTCGCCGAACCCGCTGGAGCCCGGCCGCCGGCCCTTCCACACCCTCAATCCCGGCATGGCGGCGCTGAAGGACGGGCGGATCGTCGCCTTCGGCACCATGGGCGGCGAGGGCCAGCCGCAGACCATGGCGGCGCTGTTCACCCGCTATGTCCGCTTCGGCCAGCCTTTGGGCGAGGCGCTGGACCGGCCGCGCTGGGTGCTGGGCCGCACCTGGGGCTCGGCCGCCGTCAATCTGCGGCTGGAGGCGCGCTTCGACCCGGACCTCACTGACGCGCTCGCCCGCGCCGGGCACGATGTGGAAATGCTGCGCGAGGATTATTCCGACCTGATGGGCCATGCCGGCGCGGTGGTGCTGCATCCCCGCGGCGATATCGAAGGCGCCCACGATCCGCGCGCCGACGGCGGCGCGGCGGGGGTGTGAGCGATGGTCGGGAGCGTGGCCGTGCCGCTGCATCCGCCGTGTGCGTCCTTCGAGGCCCGAGCTGCGCTCGGTCACCTCAGGATGACGTAAGTCTTTGTTATGCAAAACATTCGTCATGCTGAGGTGGCGGCCGCAGGCCGCCCTCGAAGCACGCACGACGCTCGTGCCGCGCACGAATGGTATGTTCCAGGCCGTCCCTATGCGGTTACGAATTCCACCGAATTCACGGCCCCTTCACACGAACATGCGACAGGCCGGGCCGGCGGCCCCTACCGGCCGGCAGCGATTCAAAGGCTCCAAGGCGTATTGATGGAAACCGTCCTCACCAATGCCCGGCTCGTGCTTGACGACGGCATCGTTCTCGGCACGCTGGTGCATGCGCACGGCCGGATCCGGGCCGTGGACACGGGCCGCACCGGCCTGCCGGGGGCGGTGGACTGTGCCGGTGCCTTGCTCGCGCCGGGGCTGATCGACCTGCACACCGACGCGCTGGAAGGCCAGTTCGTGCCGCGGCCGGGCGTCATCTGGCCGGACGCGCGGGCCGCCGCACTGGCGCACGACGCCCAGATGGCGGCCGCCGGCGTCACCACCGTGTTCGATGCCATCTGCGCCGGCGGCTTCGACCAGACCAAGGCCGATCGCCGGACGCTGTACGGCGTGATGCTGGACGCGGTGGAGGTCGGGCGCGCGCAGGGCTTGTTCCGGGTCGAGCATTTCATCCATCTGCGCTGCGAACTCACCGACCCGGCGCTGGCCGAACTGGTGCAGGCGGCCTATGGCCGGCCGGCGCTCGGCCTCGCCTCGCTGATGGACCACACCCCCGGCGCCCGGCAGTGGCGCAATGTCGAGCATCTGCGCACCTTCATGTCCGGCATCGGCCGCAGCGCCGCCGAGATCGACCACGAAATCCATGAGCGGGCCGCGCGCGGCCGGGCGGCGGTGCCGGGCAATCTGTCCGCCATGGTGGCGCTGTTCGCCGGCTCCGGCATCGTGCTGGCGAGCCATGACGACACCACCCCGGCCCATGTGGCGGACGCGGTGGCGGCCGGCTGCACCATTTCCGAATTTCCCACCACGCTGGAGGCGGCCCGCGCCGCCCGCAATGCCGGGCTCGCCACCATCGGCGGCGCGCCGAACGCGGTGCGCGGCGGCTCCCATTCCGGCGGCGTCGGCATGCGCGAACTCGCCGCGGAGGGGCTGATCGATGCGCTCGCCTCGGACTATGTGCCGGCCAGCCTGCTGCAGGCTGCAGTGGCGCTGACGCGCAACCCCGGCCTGCCGCTGCACCGGGCGCTGGCGCTGGTCACCGCGGCGCCGGCCGCCCTGGCGGGGCTGTCCGATCGCGGCCGGCTGGCGCCGGGGCTGCGGGCGGACCTGGTGCGGTTCGATCTGGTGGAGGGCACGCCGGTGGTGCGCGAGGTCACCTGTGCCGGGCACCGGGTGTTCTGAAGGGAGTGCGCTAATGGCCGAGCATTCTGCGAACACGCACACCCGCAGCACGCCGGAGGGCGCGGCGGAAACGCGCTATGCGCTGTATTTCGCCCCGCCGGCGCAGAGCCCGCTCTGGCGCTTCGGCTGCGCGGTCATCGGCTATGATGCGGAATCCGGCAGCGATCTGCCGGCGCCCCAGCTTGCCCGCTTCAACGCGGCGGCGTGGCGCGAGATCACCGCCGCGCCGCGCCGCTACGGCTTCCACGGCACGCTCAAGGCGCCGTTCCGGCTGGCGCCGGGCCGCACCGAGGCGGAGCTGCGCGCGGCGGCCCGCACCTTCGCCGCCGAGCGGCCGCGCTTTGCCTGTTCCGGCGTCGAGGTGGCGGCCATCGGCCGGTTTCTGGCGCTCGGCACGGTGCAGAGCTGCGGCGCCTTGAACCGGCTGGCGGCCGGCGCGGTCGCCGCTTTCGACGCCTTCCGCGCGCCGCCGACCGACATGGAAACCGCCCGCCGCCTGCGCGCCGCGCTCACCCCCCGCCAGCAGGCCTATCTGCGGCAATGGGGCTATCCCTATGTGCTGGAGGAGTTCCGCTTCCACATGACGCTCACCGGCGCGCTGGACGAGCCCGAGCGCGCCGCCGCGCTGGCGGAACTCACCGAACTGTTCGCCCGCAGCGGCGCCGACGGCCCGCTGATCGTCGGCGAGGTCGCGCTCTACCGGCAGGCGGGCGGCCCGTTCCGGCTGCTGGAGCGCTTCCCGCTGGCGGCGTAGAGGCTATCCGGAAGCGGGAACCCTTTGAAACCGCGTCATCCCGTGAAACTGCGTCATCCCGGCCGCAGGCGAAGCCGGAGAGCCGGGGTCGCCATCCGAACTGGATTCCCCGATCCCGGATACGGCCTGCGGCCGTTCCGCCTACGTCTGGACGTCGCGCCGCACTACACCCATATGTGATCTGGAACGCGACCACCAACGTATGGACGTAATGCTGCTCAGCACCGACCACAGCCGTGTGGACGGCGGCGAACCGCCCGCGGCGGCGCCGGGGGGCAGCCGGCTGCGCCTTGGCCTTTCCGGCAAATTGCTGATGGTCACCCTGGCCTTCGTGCTGCTGGCCGAAGTGCTGATCTATGTGCCCTCCATCGCCGCCTTCCGGCTCAACTGGCTGTCCGACCGGCTGGCCGGCGCCCGCACCGCCGCCTTGGTGCTGGACGCCGCGCCCGAAGGCATGATCCCGCCCGAGCTGGCGCGCCAGTTGCTGGACAGCGTCGGCGCCATCACCGTGGCGATGAAGACCGACAACACCCGCCGCCTGCTGGCCAGCACCGACATGCCGCCGGAGGTCGACCAGCACGCCGATCTGCGCGCGATCGACGCGGGGCAGGCGGTCTGGCAGGCCTTCGACACGCTGTTCGCCGGCGAGGGGCGCATTCTGCGCGTGGTCGGCAGCGCGCCGCGCGGCAGCGACTTCGTCGAGATCGTGCTGGACGAGACCCCGCTGCGCCGGGCGATGCTGGCCTTCTCCCGTACCATGCTGCTGGTCTCGCTCGCGGTGTCCGCGCTGATCGCGGCACTGATCTATCTCGGGCTCGCCGCCATGTTCGTGCGCCCGATCCGCCGGCTCATCGCCCGCATGGCGGCGCTGCGCGACGACCCCGAGGCGCCCGCGCCACAGCAAGGCCCGTCCCAGCGCTTCGACGAGATCGGCCAGGCCGAGCGCGCCTTTGCCGACATGCAGCGGCAGATCGCCGACACGCTGCATCAGAAGAACCATCTGGCGGCGCTGGGGCTCGCCGTCTCCAAGATCAACCACGATCTGCGCAACCTGCTGGCCTCGGTGCAGCTCATCTCCGACCGGCTGGCCTCGATCCGCGATCCGGCTGTGCAGCGCTTTGCGCCGAAGCTGATGGCCGCGCTCGACCGCGCCATCGCCTATTGCGAGCACACGCTGGCCTATGGCCGCGCCCAGGAGCCGCCGCCGGCCCGCCGCATGGTGCCGCTCGGCCCGCTGGTCAATGAGGTGCGCGACACGCTCGGCCTCGGTGAGGCCGGCAGCACGATCGGCTGGGTGGACGGCGTGGAGCGCGGGCTGGAGATCGACGCCGATCCCGACCAGCTGTTCCGCGTGCTCTTGAACCTCGGCCGCAACGCCGTGCAGTCGCTCGCCGCCCGCGCCCCGAACGAGCCGGGCCGCGATTTTATCCGCATATCCGCCCGCCGTGTGGGCGCCACCGTGGTCATCGAGGTGTCCGACACCGGCCCCGGCGTGCCGGAGCGGGCGCGCGCCCATTTGTTCGAGCCGTTCCACGGCTCCACCCGCCGCGGCGGCACCGGCCTCGGTCTCGCCGTGGCGGCGGAACTGATGCGCGCCCATGGCGGCGACATCGCCCTGGAGCCGGGTGCGGCGGGCGCGACCTTCCGCATGGTGATCCCGGACCGCCCCGTCGACCTGGAAGCCCGCCGCGCCCGCCTCGCCACCCATGGCTGACCTCACCGGCCATCTTCGGCCTCACTGCACGTTGATGGCGGGCTCCGGCGTCTTGCAAAGCCGAACGAAACACGGTAGCTCACGTCCCGCTCGCGGTAATCCCCGAGCCAAGGCGCCCGTAGCTCAGCTGGATAGAGCACCAGACTACGAATCTGGGGGTCAGGAGTTCGAATCTCTTCGGGCGCGCCAATTTTTCCAAGAAAAATCAATGATTTAGCGGCATGTGAGTCTGGCAGGGATCGTGCCAGATTTATTCGAGTCGCCACCGAGTCGCCACCAGCGACGGTAATTCTAGGCAACGCCGTGCTACGAGCGCGGCTAGCGTTTTCCTAGAATCGCCATTCCCCAAGTGGGCCTGCTCTCCTCCAGGGTAGAAGCCTCGCCGACGCGTTGGTGGCCACGTCGGCGGTTCAGGCGCCGCCAAAGGCAGCTCCGCTTGTTTCGTCAAGCCGGCAGTGCGACGCCCACAGCCCGCAGCACGGTCTCGGCGCGGCTGCTGGCCGGCGCGACGTCCTGCCATGATCCGCCGACCGGGAAGTGGAAGCTCTCGGCGAAGGTGCCGTCCGGCGTGAACCCTGGCAGGTCCGTCTCATGCCGCAGCATCTTCAGCTCGAAGCTCAGCCAGGCCATATAGGCGAGCTGCATCGGTGTGGCATTCGCGAACAGGGCCGCGTTGTCGTCGGCAAAGTCGGCGTTGGTCTGGGCGGTCATGGCGTTTATCCCGTCGAACAACATCGCTCGCCGCAATAGAAGCGACGCATTTTCGCTCGTCGTAAATAAAAAGATTCACCTTGACTCCAATGCACGTACAGGCTTAATAGCGCCCATGTCCATCACGCCTGCCCAATGCCGCGCCGCTCGCGCCCTCCTCGACTGGTCGCAGAAGGACCTAGCCGATGCCGCTGGAGTCGGTCTCTCGACGCTGCGCTTCTTTGAGGCCGAGGCGCGCATTCCCATCCGCAACAATCTGGCTGCCATTCGCCGAGCGCTTGAAGATGCGGGCGTTCAGTTCGTGGCGGAAGGCGAGACGGCTGGCGGCCTGGGCGCGGTCCTGATCCGGCGGTAGGAGTGTGGCCCCGTAACCCCAGGTAACCCCCGTAACCCCAGGTAGCGTAACGACAATTTTACAGGGAGCGATTGCGTAACGCACGCCCGCGTGACAGATTCTGGTAGCCGGCGCCGCCCTGGAGCCGTCGTGGGGAGCCCAGGTCAATGACGCGCGATATGGATTTGGTTCGGGCCATACTCCTGAAAATGGAGGCCGGCCCACTGACCATTGCGAACCACCGATACCTCCACATAGTTGATTTTCCGGATCAGCAAGTACAGCACAATTTCTGGATATTGAAAGATGCCGGCTTCATAGTTCAAACTCAAGTGCACAGCGGACACTATCGGTTATCATGGCAGGGTCATGAATTTCTGGATAATATACGAGACGATGACGTTTGGAACAAAACGAAAGATGGAGCTAAGAGAGTCGGCGGGTTTTCTCTTGAATTGATTGCAGATCTCGCAAAAGGATTATTGAAGAAGAAGATTTCCGAGCATACCGGTGTCGAACTCTAGACTATCTGCGTACCGCACGGCGGGCGCGCAATGCGCCGAACGGCCCGGGCGCGAGGCTCAGAGACAGGCAGTGGTAGCGCGCCGCTAGAGCGGCCCGTGGACGCCGTCCTGATATCGGCGGCATCGGCGGCGCGAACCGCGACAACGCCGCCACATGAGCGCCGTGGCCAGTGGGGCGGCGTCCGATGGCACTAAGACTGAAATGGCGGGCGAGCCCGGTGTCACGCACTGCTAGATCTGGGCGCAAGACGCTGGCAAGCTTCTGTGATGGATGAGCACGCAGACATTCGCCGCCGCTGGCGTCAAAACTGGCTAAACTGTATTCGAGATTTTGCTGACGCCGATGGCCAGCGAAGGGGATGGCTGAACCCCAATAATGAAAACCCCCATTGGTCTTACGTCGAATTCATGTGCAGCTATTTCAACGATATTCTTCAAAGCCAAAGTTATGATTGGGCGGTCCGGCAAGGATTTGTGACATCTGACGAAGCTGCAGCTGTCGCATCGATGCACCGACTGCTCGATTTACACCAAGCGCCAGATGGGAATGATTACGACCACGCTCAAATCTTAGCCGATCCCGCTTGGTCTGTCACAGTCGCAGAAGCGGTACGAGCGAAGGACAACCTGCTAACTCTATTGAACGATGATGAGAAGCGCATCCTTCTGGCGAGCATCTGACAGCCTGCCATTCGTCAGCGGGCGCGGCGTGAGACGTGGTGAAAACATGGGTCACTTCTCGATGGAAAAATCCGCTCCTGCCGGGTCAGATCTCAATGGAAATCAACGCTGGAGCAGGCCCTTCACGAGCGACGGCCCGCTCATCGCGGCGGCCTGGTCCACCATAGCGACCGCGGCTCGCAATATGTGAGCATTCGCTACACCGAACGGCTGGCTGAGGCCGGCATCGAGCCCTCCGTCGGCAGCGTCGGCGACAGCTATGACAACGCTCTCGCCGAGACGATCAATGGCCTCTACAAGGTGGAGCTGATCCATCGGCGGGGGCCTTGGCGATCCTTCGAGGCCGTCGAGTTCGCGACGCTCACCTGGGTCGACTGGTTCAACCATCGCCGGCTGCTGGAGCCAATCGGCAACATCCCGCCAGCCGAGGCCGAGGAGCGCTACTATGCCATGCTGGACGAA
>JBGGNI010000017.1:0-45010 GCA_041287585.1 Xanthobacteraceae bacterium | reverse complement strand
GCCCTTCACGAGCTCTTTCATGGCCGGCATGTCGGTTTCACTTTCTGCGAATGTCAGCCGGCGGCGCGCACCGGCTGGTAGCCCATCTGTTCCGGCAGCCACAGCGTGATTTCCGGGACATAGACCAGGACGAAAAGCAGCGCGATCAGCACGATGAGGAAGATCCACAGCTCCTTGGTGATGTCGGCGACCTTGATGCCGGAGACGCCGGCGATGAGAAACACCAGTTCGCCCATCGGCGGGGTCACCAGGCCGATCATCATGTTCACCACCGAGACCACGCCGAAATGCACCGGATCGATGCCCAGATGCACCACGGTCGGCATCAGGATCGGCACGATGATCAGCAGCATCAGCAACGTGTCGAGGAAGGCGCCGAGGATCAGGAACAGGATGTTGACCATCAGCAGGAACATCACCGGCGACAGGTCAAGCGCGGTCATGTAGCTGCCCATGCGCTCGGGAATCTGCTCGGCGGCGACGATCCAGTTCATCACCAGCGCCCCGGCGATGGTGATGGCGACGATGCCGGTGGCGCGGGAGGATTCCACCAGCACGGCGTGCAGGCCGGCAAAGCCCAGCGAGCGATACCAGAAGAAGGCGAGCACCAGCGCGAACAGCGCACACACCGCCGCCGCTTCGGTCGGCGTCACCGCGCCGGAATAGATGCCGCCCAGCATGACGGCCGGGATCATCAGCGCCGGCAGCGCGTCGAACGTGGCGGTAACCGCCTCGCGAACGGTGGGTGCCGGCTCGACGGGGAAGTCGCGGCGGCCGGCGAGGTAGACCACGACGCCCGATTGCGCCAGCGCCAGCAGCAGGCCGGGGATGACGCCGCCGAGGAAGAGATAGCCGATCGAGGTGTTGGTGACGACGCCGTAGAGGATCATCGGGATGGAGGGCGGAATGATCGGCCCGATGATCGCCGAGGTGGTCGACAGCGCCGCGGAAAAACCGGGCGAATAGCCGGCCTTCACCATCATGTCGACTTCGAGCTTGCCGGGGCCGGCGGCGTCGGCCAGCGCGCTGCCGCTCATGCCGGAAAAGATGACGCTCGCGACGATATTGACATGCGCCAGCCCGCCCTTGAACCGCCCGACCATGAGATTGGCGAACTGGAACAGGCGGTCGGTGATGTGCGAGGCGTTCATGATCTCGGCCGAGAAGATGAACAGCGGCACCGACATCAGCACGAAGCTGGAATACAGCCCGTTCAGGCTCTGCGAGGCGACGAGGCCGATGTCCTGGCCGGTCATGAACAGATAGACGATCGCCGCCGCCAGCATGGCGTGGCCAATCGGCATGCCGAGAAACGACCAGAGAAAGAACAGGCCGAACATAACCCAGGCGGCGAGGCTCACAGGTGGTCTTTCCACGAACGGCCGAGCAGGCGCCAGATGCGGACGGCCGCATTGACCACGACGGCGACCATGAAGATGACGAAGCAGGAATAGACCAGGTCCATCCGCACCCGCAGCAGCATTGAGCTGCGCCGGGCGATGAACATCACGTAGTCGACCACGCCCGGTAGGGCAGCGAGGAAGACCAGCCCCAGCGTGCCTGTGAGCACGATGGCCAGAACCCGCCGCGCCGGCGGCGGGAAGGCGTTGTAGAGCAGGTCGAATACGATCTGCTTGCGCTCGCTCACCAACAGATCGCAGCTCCAGAACACCACCCAGACATAGGCGATGGAGCAGACCTCCAGCGACCATGATACCGGGCTGTTGAACACGTAGCGGCTGACGATCTGAATGACGAAGCCGATAAACATGGCGGCGAACAGTGCCGCCGCCAGATGCTCGCAGAAGCGCTTCCAGCGCAGGGTCCAGAGCGCCGTGGCCGCCGCCGGTGCGGTCTCGTCGTCGGCGGCCGACGGCATCAGGCCGCCTCGATGCGCTGCAGCAGACCTTTCGGCCAGGTCTTGGCAAAGTCGGATTCGGAAAAGGCGGTAAGCACCTGCTTGCGGAACACCGGCACCTCCGGCGTGGTGACCTTGACGCCCTTGCTCTCCAGGAAGGCGACGGCCTCCTTCTCGGTGGACAGCACGCCCTCGTCGTTGAAGGCCTTGGCGACCGCCTCGGCCTTCTCGATCGCCGCCTTCTGCTTGGCGTCGAGGCCGTTCCAGAATTTGCCGGAGAAGGCGAAGAAGGTGTTGGAGACCATGTGGCTGGTCAGCACGATCTGCTTCGACACCTCGTAGAATTTGTTCGAGATGATGTCCGGCAGCGGGTTTTCCAGCCCGTCTATGGTGCCGGTCTGCAGCGCCAGATAGATTTCCTCGAAGGCGAGCGGCGTCGGGCTGGCGCCAAGCGCCTTGCCCAGGAACTGCCAGGACGCCGACCCCGGCATGCGCAGCTTCACGCCGGCGAGGTCCTTCGGCACCTTCACGTCCTTGGGTTGGCGCAGCACCACATGGCGGGCGCCGAGATATTGGCTGCGCAGGATGTGAATCTCGACGTCCTTGGCGACGCGCGCCTTGTATTCCTTGCCGATGTCGCCGTCATACACCGCATCGAGGTGCTTGGCGTCGCGCATCAGATAGCCGGTGGTGAAGATCGAATATTCGGGAATGGTCTCCGCGATGTCCTGCGGCGAGATCATGCCGACTTCGAGGTTGCCGCGCTGCATGGCCTCGATTTCGTTGCCCTGGCCGAACAGCGTGCCGTTGAAGTGAATCTGCACGTCGAAGGCGCCGGGCGCGTCCTTCTCCAGCGCTTCCTTGAATTTCACCAGCGCCTTGGATTGCCATTCGGCGTCCGAGCCGGGGGTGGAGATGCGGATCACCTTGCCGGCGGCGAAGCCGAGGCGGGCGACGAAAGGTGTCGCCAAGGCACCGAGCGCCCCGGCGAGCACCGTGCGCCGGGCCACCGGCCGGTGACTGAGAAACGGCTCGTGCTTCCTCATGGTCTGTTCCCCTGTGTCGTTTTGAGACGCGCCGGCCGATAGCGCTGAACCTTGGCCCGATGCTTCCACCGTCCTCGAAATGCGTCAAGCTGAATGTTGACAATGGGCAATCAATCATCATCCTTGCGTTTGCAGGAGGCGGTTGCTCCGGCGGCGGGGTGATTTGTGCCGATGACGATGCGCGTGCTGCCCGATACGGATTGCCTGATGGTGGCGGCGGCAACGCCGGTGACGCCTGGATTCGCGCCGGACATCGGGCTGCTCGCCGCGCATTGCGCCATGCTGCTGCGCTCCGGCTGCGACGGCATCGCGCTGTTCGGCACCACCGGCGAGGGCACCGAGTTCGCGCTGGACGACCGGCGCGCCGGGCTCGACGGCGTGCTCGCCGCCGGTATCGCGCCCGAGCGCCTGATGGTGTCGGTCGGCGCGCTGGCCATTCCGGACATCGCGGCACTGGCCCGCCACGCCCTCGACCGCGGCACCGACAGCGTGCTGCTGATGCCGCCCTGCGTCTATCGCGGCGGGATCACCGAAGAGGGCACCTTCCGCTTCTACGCCACCGTCATCGAGCGCATCGCCCGGCCGGAGCTGCGGCTGTGCCTCTACCATTTTCCCGACATATGCGGCGTGCCGCTGACGCCGCGGGTGATCCGCCGCCTCGACGAGGACTTCCCCGGCATCGTGACGGGCGTGAAGGACAGCGGCGGCGATCTCGATTTCACCGAGGCGCTGGTGCGCCGCTTCTCGCATCTGTCCATCTACACCGGCTCGGAAATCCATTTGCCGCAGGCGCTGGCCGCCGGCGCGGCCGGCACCATTTGCGGGCTGGGCAATGTCATGCCGCGCCTGATGCGGGCGATGCTGGCGGCGCCGACGGCGTTCGACCGGCGGGCCTTCGTGCCGCTCATCACCTCCGGCGACTTCATCCTGTCGCGCCAGCCCTTTGCCGCCTCCGTCAAGGCGGTGCTGGCGGAAGCCTCCGGCGAGCCGGGCTGGAACCGCGTGCTGCCGCCCATGGCGCCGGTGACGATGCCGGAGCGCGGCTGGATGCTGCGCGATTTCGCCCGCTGGGAGGCGGCTCTGCCGGCCTCGTGCCGCACCTTCCATGCCGACGCCGCGCCCGACGACCCCAAGGTCGTGCGCATGCGCCGCGCCTGATACCGTTCCGAAAGCCGCCTTTATCGACCCCAATTCAACGTCGCGAGCGCCCGATGACCGTCTGGACCGGAGTTTTCCCTGCCGTTACCACCAAGCTCGCCGAAGATGAGAGCCTCGACCTTGCGGCGACGCAGGCCAGCCTCGACCGGCTGATTGCCAGCGGCGTCTCCGGCGTCATCGTGCTGCCGATGCTCGGCGAGAACGCTTCGCTGAGCGCGGCCGAGCGCGAAAAGGTGATCCTCGCCGCGAAGGAAGCGGTGGCCGGCCGCGTGCCGCTGCTCTCGGGCCTCGCCCATGTGGCGACCGCCGATGCCGTGGCCTCGGCCCGGCTCTATGAGAAGCTGGGCGCGGAAGGGCTGATGGCCTTCCCCTCCATCGCCTACAAGACCGACCCGCGCGAGACCGCCGGCTGGTACAAGGCGCTGGCCGCCGGCTGCGGCCTGCCGATCATGATCTACAACAACCCGATCGCCTATGGCGTCGACGTCACGCCGGCGATCCTCAACGACTTGGCCGAGACGCCAAGCATCGTCTGCATCAAGGAGGAGACCGGCGACATCCGCCGCGTCACCGACATCTTCAACGCCTGCGGCGACCGCTTCAGCGTGTTCTGCGGCGTCGACGACCTGCTGCTGGAAAGCGTTGCGCTCGGTGCCACCGGCTGGGTGTCGGGCATGACCAATGCCTGGCCGGCCGAATGCGTGAAGCTGTTCGAACTCTGCCGCGACGGCGACTTCGCACAGGCGCGCGCGCTCTACCGGGTGCTCACCCCGGCCTTCCACCTCGATACCGACGTGAAGCTGGTGCAGTACATCAAGTTCGCGGAGGCTGCGGTCTACGGCGCGCCGGAATGGGTCCGCTCGCCGCGCCTGCCGCTGGTCGGCGCGGAGCGGGCGCGGGTGGCGGCGGTGATCGCCAAGACCATCGCCGACCTGTCCGCGCTCGATTGAAGCGGCCGGACGTGCCGCACCTTCTGTTTCGGCGCTGCAAAAAGCACGCTAAGGTCGGGCATCGATGACCGGTCTTGGAAGGGTGAGCCATGCGCGCCATTCTTGCGCATTGCGGAGATTTGCCGCTGAAGCATCTGGCCGGGGCAAGCCTCCTGCTTGAGGAGGGGCAGCGCACGGGCCGGGTCTATGTGCTGGTCGAGGGTCGGATCGGCGTCTATCGCGGCGAAACGCTGATCACCGTGCTGGACGAGCCGGGCTCGCTGGTCGGCGAAATGTCGTTCCTGCTCGACACGCCCCACACCGCGACCGCGCGCACGCTGGGCGACGCCACGGTGCGCATCGCCGACAATGCCGAGGGGTTTTTCCGCACCCACCCGGAACTGTCCTGGCTGGTGGCGCGCCTGCTGGCGAAGCGGCTGAAGGTGGCGACCAATTATCTGGTCGATCTCACCCAGCAATATGCCGGCTCCGGCGACCATCTGGAGATGGTCGGCGAGGTGTTGGAATCCTTGCTGCACCACCAGGAACAGGAATTTTCGCCCGGCTCCGACCGCGAGACCGGGCACCCGTCCTGAACGCGCCTCAGCGCACGCTCGCCGACCGCTCGGTCCGGCTCAGGCGGGTATAGAAGAGCTCGGCGCTCGACCGGCCGGCCCCCAGCCATGCCGGCATTTCGTGTGCGGAGGCGATGGGCCGCTGCAAGGCAGCATCGAGCCGCACCGTCTGCACGTCCATCGCTGAAACCCACACCGCCTCCATCTGCGCGAAGTCGAGCGCGATGTAGGCGGGCGGCGAGCCGTACTGAAAGCCGGGATTGAACACCCAGCTCGTGCCGATCCGGTCCGCCCACGACCCGTCGCGCACGAAGGGCGACTGGTGGATGTGGCCGGAAATCACGATGTCCGGGCAATAGCGAGCGATCCAGGTTTCAAGCTCGGCATCGCCCAAGGAGCGGCTGCCGGACCAGCTGGTCGGCGAATTGGTCGGCGGGGCGTGGTGGATCCATACCCAGCGCCGGCCGGCCCGGCGCCGGGCATCGTCCTCAAGCTGCGCGCCGAGCGCTTCGCGTAGCAGCGGCCCGTCCCACCACGGGCAGACGGTGAACAGGATGTCGTCGATCACCACCGTGTCGCCGTCGCGCGCCGCGCAGAATTCGTCGATGGCGCCGATCCAGCGGGCTTCCTTCTCGCCGCTCTCGCCGCGTCCGTCCAGATCGTGATTGCCCGAGCACACGATGAGGCGCGTGGTGGCGCAGATGCGCTGGAGATATTTGCGCACCACGAGAATCTGGGCACGGAAATCGACGATGGAGGCGATGTCGAGCGCGTCGCCGGCCAGCACCACGAGGTCGTAGTGCGGCGCCGCCTGCAACAGCCAGTCGAACTTCGGCAGGGCGTAGTGCAGATCGGCTACAACAAGACAGCGCATCGACCGCTCGGCAATGTGGCTCGGTAACCCGCTGTAGCACATTGCCGAGGCTCGGGTCAGTTGGAGCCGACCACCTCGTCGGTCCACACCTTGAAATCGGCCAGCATATTGGGACCGAACGAGGTGACGAGCGCGACGTCCGTGGCATCGCGGCCCCGCGCCATCAGGATCCGGCCCATGCGGGGCGTATTGTTGCGCGGATCGAAGGTGTGCCAGCGCCCGCCCAGATAGGCTTCGAACCAGCCGGCGAAATCCATCGGGCCGAAGGGCGGGGTCTCGCCGATGTCGCTCAGATACCCGGTGCAGTAGCGCGCCGGAATGTTCAGGCAGCGGCAGAACGCGACGCCGAGATGGGCGTAGTCCCGGCACACGCCGCGCTGTTCGTTGTAGGCCTCCCACGCCGTCTTGGTGGGGCGGGCATATTCGTAGCCGAAGGTGATGTGCCGGTGCACGAAGTCGCACACGGCCTGTACCCGCGCCCAGCCGGGCGGCGTGTGGCCAAACAGGTTCCAGGCGATCTGCGTCAGATGCTCGGTTTCGCAGTAGCGGCTGGCCAGCAGGAACACCAGCGCCTCTTCCGGCAGGTCCTCGATGGCGTGCTGCCCGGCATTGGGCCACACCGGATCGCGCTGGCCATTGTCGTTGATCAGGCCGTTGCCGGTGATGATGGTGCGCCCGGCCGGAGCCGTCATCCGGCTGCACCAATTGCCGAATCCGTCACGATAGGCGGTGATCGGCAGGGAGGGCCGCGTCACGATATGATCGGGAATGATGATGTCGGACGCGCGGCTGTAATGGACGTTCAGGACCAGGAGCATCGGGGTCGGCTGAGGGCAGTCATAGGTCAATTCATAGCCGAGCCTGATCTGCATCGATGGCGCTCCTGAGCGTTGGACGGGCCGGCACTATGCGATTCCGTCTGGCGTGCAGGGTACAGGCTGCTGGCATAATAGACACAACCAAATTTGCGGCACGGATTGCCGCCTCGGATGTCACAGTCCGAGACGGCGCGCGTGCCAGGCGATGTGGTCGGCCATGAAGGTGGAGATGAAGTAGTAGGAGTGGTCGTAGCCCTCGCGCAGGTTCAATGTGAGGGCTATGCCCGCGGACTTGCAGGCAGCGTCCAGCCGTTCCGGGCGCAGGCCGGTGGTGAGGAACGGGTCTGCCGCGCCCTGGTCCACCAGAAATTCGGCAAAGCGCTTGCCGTCCTCGATCAGCGCCACCGCGTCATAAGCCCGCCAGGCCAGTTCATCCTTACCGAGATACTTCTCCAGCGCCGGGCGCGACCAGTCCGCCGTGCTGGGCTGCACGATCGGCGCAAAGGCCGAGCAGCTCTTGAAACGGTCGGGATGCTTCAGCGCGATGGTGAGCGCGCCGTGCCCGCCCATGGAATGGCCGAAAATGCCCTGCCGGGCCATGTCGGCCGGAAACTGCGCCGCGACCAGCGCCGTCAGTTCGTCGACGATATAGGAATACATCCGGTAATTGGCGGCATAAGGCGTCTGCGTGGCGTCGACATAGAAGCCCGCGCCGGAGCCAAACTGCCAATTGTCCGGCTCGTCCGGCACCTCCGGCCCGCGCGGGCTGGTGTCCGGCGCCACGATGATGACGCCGTGCGCGGCGGCGGCCGCCCGGTACTCGCCCTTTTCCATGACATTGGCATGGGTGCAGGTGAGGCCGGACAGATACCACAGCACCGGTACCGGGCCGCGCTCCGCCTGCGGCGGCACGAACACCGCGAAGGTCATCGGCGTTCCGGTGGCCTTGGACTCGTGCCGGTAGACGCCCTGCACGCCGCCGTGCGACTTCGCCTTGGAGACGGTTTCCATCAGTAGATCACCACGGAGCGGATCGACTTGCCCTCGTGCATCAGCTCGAAGGCGGTGTTGATCTGGTCGAGCGGCATGGTGTGGGTGATCAGGTCGTCGATGTTGATCTTGCCCTCCATGTACCAGTCGACGATCTTCGGCACATCGGTGCGCCCGCGCGCGCCGCCGAAGGCCGAACCGCGCCAGTTGCGTCCGGTGACGAGCTGGAACGGACGGGTGGAGATTTCCGCCCCAGCCGGGGCCACGCCGATGACGATGCTGGTGCCCCAGCCGCGATGGCAGGCTTCCAGCGCCTGACGCATCACATTGACATTGCCGGTGCAGTCGAAGGTGAAGTCGGCACCGCCGTCGGTGAGGTCCTGGATGGCTGCGACCACCTTGTCGTTGCCGACATCCTTCGGGTTGATGAAGTCGGTCATGCCGAACTTCCGCGCCATCTCGACCTTGGCGGGGTTGATGTCGACCCCGATGATCTTGTCGGCGCCCACCATGCGGGCGCCCTGGATCACGTTCAGCCCGATGCCGCCCAGGCCGAACACCACCACATTGGCACCCGGCCACACCTTGGCGGTGTAGACCACCGCGCCGATGCCGGTGGTGACGCCGCAGCCGATGTAGCAGATCTTGTCGAACGGGGCGTCCTCGCGCACCTTCGCCAGCGCGATCTCCGGCAGCACGGTGAAGTTCGAGAAGGTCGAGCAGCCCATATAGTGGAAGATCTCCGAGCCACGACCGCCGACCGACTCGCAGGAAAACCGCGAGGTGCGGTCCGGCATCAGGCCCTGGCCCTGGGTGGCGCGGATCGAGGTGCACAGATTGGAACGCTGCGACAGGCAGGTTTTGCAGCTCCGGCATTCCGGCGTGTAGAGCGGAATGACGTGGTCGCCCACCTTGAGCGAGCTCACGCCGGCGCCGACCTCGCGCACGATGCCGGCGCCTTCATGACCCAGAATGGCCGGGAACTTGCCCTCGGAATCGAGGCCGTCCAGCGTGTAGGCATCGGTGTGGCAGACCCCGGTCGCCATGATCTCCACCAGCACTTCGCCGGGTTTCGGCCCGCCGATCTCGATGGTCTCGATGGTCAGGGGCTTCTTGGCTTCCCAGGCGACGGCGGCGCGAGACTTCATGGATCGGGCTTCTTTCTGTGCGAGGAGACGGCGACGACAGCGTGGGGCTGTCATATGTGATGTCGACAGCCTCATCCATTCCTAGTTTGCCCCGTGACATTCCAACTCACCGCATCTGAAACCAAGGAACGCCATGACTGCCTATGCCGCGCTCTCCAGCCATTTCGGCCGCATCGCCGCCATGTCGAATGCCATCGGCATCCTGCAATGGGACAGCGATGCCATGATGCCGAAGGGCGCCGCCGGCACCCGGTCGGAAAGCATGGCGCTGCTGCGGGTGCTGCGGCACGACATGGCGATTGCCCCGCAGATCGGCGATTGGCTGGCCGAAGCGGAGCAGGATGACGGCCTCGACGCCTGGCAGCGGGCCAATCTGCGCGAAATGGCGCGCGAGTGGACCGTGCAAACCGCCCTGCCCGCCGATCTGGTGGAAGCCTCCAGCAAGGCGATCTCGGTCTGCGAAATGGCGTGGCGGCAGGCCCGCGCGGAGTCCGATTTCGCATCGCTGCTGCCAAGCCTTGCCGAAGTCCTGCGGCTCCAGCGCGAGGCCGGGGCCGCCAAGGGCGAGCGGCTCGGCCTCACCGTCTATGACGCCTTGCTCAACGATTACGAACCCGGCGGCAGCTCAGCGAAGATCGACGCGCTGTTCGACGACCTCGCCGCCTTCCTGCCCGGCTTCACCGAAGATGCGCTCGCTGCCCAGGCCCGCGGGCCGGAGCCGGCCCCGCTGGAGGGCCCCTTCCCGATCGAGGCGCAGCGCCAGCTCGGCGTGACGGTCATGGCGGCGCTTGGCTATGATTTCGCGCGCGGCCGGCTCGATGTCTCGACCCATCCGTTCTGCGGCGGCGCCGACAATGATGTGCGCATCACCACCCGCTACGACCCCGCCGATTTCAGCAAGGCACTGATGGGCGTGATCCACGAGACCGGCCATGCGCTCTACGAGCAGGGCCGTCCCGCCGCCTATATGGGCCAGCCGGTGGGGCAGGCCCGCGGCATGAGCGTGCATGAGAGCCAGTCGCTGCTCATGGAGATGCAGGCCTGCCGCAGCCGCGAGTTCCTCACCTACGCCGCTCCGCTGATGCGCGCGGCGTTCGGCGGCGCGGGGCCGGGCTGGGAGGCCGAGGCGCTGTGGCGGCGCTACTCCAAAGTGGAGCGTGGCTTCATCCGGGTCGATGCCGACGAGGTAACCTATCCGGCGCATGTCATTCTGCGCTATCGGCTGGAAAAGGCGCTGATCGCCGACGCGCTGCCGCTGGCCGAACTGCCGGCGGCCTGGAACGCCGGGATGAGGGAGCTGCTCGGCATCGTCCCGCCAAACGACCGGCTCGGCTGCCTGCAGGACATCCATTGGCCGAGCGGCGGCTGGGGCTATTTCCCCACCTATACGCTCGGCGCGATGACGGCGGCCCAGTTGTTCGAAGCGGCCTGCTGCGCGGAGCCCGACACGCTGCCCGGCATTGCACGCGGCGACTTCATGCCGTTGGTCGGCTGGCTGCGCGCCGCCATCCATCAGCAGGGCTCGCGTTTTGAGACCGACGAGTTGCTGACCCGCGCCACCGGCAGCCCGCTGGATGCGCGCATCTTCAAGGCGCATCTCGCCCGGCGCTATCTCGGGGCGCACTAGGAGCACCGAATGGAGCGCCTGGATTGTGACCGCATGTTCGTCGCGGTGCTCGATATCGGCAGTTTCGCCGGCGCGGCGCAGCGGCTCGGGACCAGCAGCGGGCAGGCTTCCAAGCTGGTGTCGAAGCTTGAGGCCGATCTCGGCGTTCAATTGATCAAGCGGACCACCCGCGCGCTGTCGGCCACCGAGGTCGGGCGTGCCTATTATGAGCGCATCAAGCCGCTGCTCGACGCATTCGACGCGCTGGACGCCACGGTGCGCAACGCTTCGGGCACGCCGGCGGGCCGGCTGCGCGTAACCGCGCCGATGTCGTTCGGCACCATCCAGCTGGTGCCGGCCCTGCTCGATTTCGCCCAAACCTTTCCCGATATACAGCTCGATGTCAGTTTTACCGATCGCGTGGTCAATCTTGTCGACGAGGGTTTCGATGCCGCGGTCCGTATCGGCAAGCCCGGCGAAAGCAGCCTGATCGCGCGCAAGCTCTGCGAGGTGCGGCTTGTACTGGTTGCCTCCCCGGAATACCTTCGAACCCATGGCGAACCGGCGACATTGGTCGATCTCGCCAGCCACCAATGCATCATCGACACGAACTTTCGCGATCCGCTGGTCTGGCAGTTCGGTTCGCCGGACAGCGAGCTGCCGGTGAGTGTGGCGATTGCGGGACGGCTGCGGTTTTCCAGTGGCGAGGCCTGTCTTGCGGCCGCGGAAGCGGGCCACGGCATCGCCTATCTGCCGAGCTTCATCGCCGGTCCCCGCATCCGTTCCGGCAGCGTCCGGCTGCTGCTCACCGCGTGGGAAGCCGCGCCGATCGGGCTTTTCGCGATGTATCCGCCGGGGCGGGACCTGGCGCTGAAGGTGCGCGTGCTGGTCGATTTTCTGGCCGATCGCTATCGCGGCCAGCCGGGCTGGGACCTTGGCTGGTGAGTCGCGATCGACGTCCAGTCGCGCCGGTGCGGGCGTGTCAGTGCGATAGCTTCCGTTTTGGAAGCAATTATCCCCGTCTTTGACGGATAATCATCGTGCCGGCGGGCAGGCATGGTGAGCGGCATTCCTGAATTTTCTTCCAAGGACGTCCGCCATGATCGATACCCGCACCGCGCCCTATGCCGGGCTCATCCTGCGCCTTGCCCTCGGCATTCTGTTTCTGGCCCATGCCGGGTTGAAGATCTTCGTGTTCACGCCGGCCGGCACCGCCGGCTTTTTCGGCTCGCTCGGCCTGCCGGGCTGGCTGGCTTATGTCACCATCGCCTGGGAACTGATCGGCGCGGTCGCGCTGATTCTCGGCATCTGGCCGCGTCTGGCCGCTCTCGCGCTGATCCCGATCCTGCTCGGCGCAATCTTTACCGTGCATGGCCCCGCCGGTTTCTTCTTCACCAACCCGAATGGCGGCTGGGAATTCCTCGCTTTGTGGATCGTCGGCCTGCTGGCGCTCGCGCTCGGCGGCGACGGCGCCTACGCGCTGAAGCCGACCCCGATCGGCAGCGGCGCGCGCTGAGGCGCACGATTTTCTGGACACGGCGGATTCGGCCATGCTTTGGCATTGGAGGGCGGGGCCTTCCTGTGCCGGAGCATCCGCCGATGAGCTTGACCTTCCTGCATTCCCGCGGAACGGAACCCCCCGTCCGAATTCCCGCCATCGGGCTCGACCTGTTCGTGCGGATGCCGCCGGCGGCGAGCGGGGGCCAGTTCTGCCTCATCGAGACCATCAATGCGCCGGGCTTCGGCCCGCCGCGCCATCGCCACCCCGAGGCGGAGGTCTTCCGCGTCATTGAGGGGCGCTATCTCTTCGAGGTCGACGGCAAGCGCTTCCATGCCGAGGCGGGGGATGTCGTGTGCATTCCGGGCGGGGTCGAGCACGGCTTCGTCAATGTCACCGACGCCCCCGCCCGCCAGTACATCCTCATCACCCCGGCGCTCGACGCCGCGGCCTTCTTCGGCGAGCTTGCCGGGGTGATGCAGGACGGCGTGCCGAACCGCGCGGCGCTCAATGCGTTCGGCGCCAAATGGCAGGTCGAGTTCCTCGGCCCGCCGCTGAACCGGGACGAGCAGCCGACCGGATGATGGCGGAGTTCAGCGGCCGTTCGCGGCCGGGTGAACCACCACGGTCGCCGACATGCCGGCGGCGAGAAGAAGGTCCGGCGGGATGTTCTCCAGCACGATGCGCACGGGGATGCGCTGGGCGAGGCGGATCCATTCGAAATTCGGATCGACCGCAGCGAGCAGCCCGCCGCTCGCCGCGCTCGGGTCGGCGATGGCGCGGCTCAGCCCCTGCACCTTGCCGTTCAGCACCGTGCCGCCGGCCATCAGCTTCACCTGCGCCGGCGCGCCGGCCTTGATGAACGGCAGCTTGGTTTCCATGAAATAGGCGTAGACATAGAACGAATCCCGGTCGACCAGCGCCATGACGCCGGTGCCCGTGGCGGCGTAGTCGCCGACCGTCGCGGTGAGGTTGGTGACGAAGCCGTTCACCGGGGAGCGCACCGTGCTGCGCTCCAGATTGAGTTCGGCGACGGCGCGTTGTGACTGGGCGAGCTGGAGCGCGGCGGCGGTCTCGCCGGCCCGCGTCTTCGAGGCTTCGGCGGTGACGGCGGAGATCGCGCTGGAATCGTTCGCCATCACGCGGGCGTCGCGGTCGGCATTGTCCTGCGCCAGCTTCAGCGTCCATTGCGCCTGATCGACCGTGGCCTTCGCCTCTTCGAGCGCGAGGGCGTAACGCTTCTGATCGATGACGAACAGCACGTCGCCCTTGGCGACAAGCTGGTTGTCGACCACCCGGATTTCGTCCACCAGGCCGGACACATCGGGCGCGACCTCGACGATGTTCACCTGCACCCGCGCATCGCGGGTCCAGGGCGACAAGGTGTAGAACTCCCACAGCCACCAGCCGGCAAAGCCCGCCGCGGCGACGACGGCCAGGGTGAGGAGGATGCGCAGAGCGGACGCGTTCAGAGCCATGCGAGATTTCCGAGAAAGACCATGCCGCTCAAGACCAGCACATAGAGCGCGAGATTGAACAGCGGCCGGTGCCAGACGGCGCGGTAGAGCCCGATTGTGCCGAAGGCCCACCGCAGCACCAGAAACGGCAGCAGCGCCGCGCCGGCCCAGACCAGCAGCGGCGGCAAATAGAGGCCGATGATGTTCACTGTATGGAACAGGCTGAGGCTCGGCACGCTCACCATCCGTCCTCCACATAAGTGCGGGCGAGATGGGCGCGGTCGATGTCGAAGCGATCCGCCAGAAAGCGCAGCGAGGCGCCCGCGCGCAGCACGGCGCGGGCCGCCGCGGTGCCCGGCCCAACGGGGCAGCCGGCCAGGGCGGCGCGGGCCTGCGCCACCAGCGCCTCGGCCCCGGCGATCGGCTCCGCGGTGTCGCGGCTCTCCGCAAGGCGCTCCAGCGCCATGGCGAACTGAACGAGGAAGTGCTCCAGCGCCCGCGCCGCCGGTGCCGGCATGTCGGGCGCGCGGGCGGCCTCGGCCAGCCGGCCCAGCTCGATCGCGGAGGAGGCGGAACCCAGCGTGCCGCGGAAGAAATCCTCCTCGTCCTGGCGGTCGAGGGCCAGACGCGGCAGCAGCGCCGCCAGCCGGGCACCGATCTCGTCAAAGGCCCGCCGCGGCATCATCTCCCGGCGGGCCACGGCGGGCAGCAGCCGGCCGAGCGCGAGCGCCCGGCTGTGCCCGCGCCGGGCGAGCGAGGTCACCGGCATGGCGGCGAGTATCGCCAGGCACAACAGCATGCCGATCATCAGGGCCGCCGCGGCATTGATGAAGCTCAGCTCGTTCGGTGCGAAGACGTTGCCGGTGCCGATCTGCGCCACGGTGAAACCGCCGAGCGCAATGCCGGCCCAGGCGTGGCTCGGCGTGCCGGACATCAGCCCGGCCGGCAGCAGAACCAGCATGAGAACCAGCGCCAGCGCCTCGAAGCCTTCGAGATACGGCAGCACGAACGCCATGACGAGATAGGCGAGCACGATGCCGGCGGAGCTCCAGACGAGGAAGGTGCGGGCATTGGCCTGCGGATTGTCCTGGTTCACGGCGAAGAACAGCATGATCGCGCCGCCCGAAACCGCCGTGTAGCCCTGGTCCCAGCCGGTCGCCAGCCACACCGTGCTGAGCAGCGCGATGGCGAGGCCGGCGCGCAGCGCGATCAGCATCGCTTCCCGCTCCTCTTCGGCGCTCCGGCGGCGCGGCCGCCCGGCGGCACGGCCGGTGCCGTGGAGGCTCGCCGCCTCGGCAAGGATGGCGAGCGACAGCGCACGCAGCACATCGCCGGCGCGGCGCAGCACCAGCAGACCATTGGCGAGCGCATCGAACGGCGCGGCTCCCGCCAGGGCTTCCAGCTCCGCGGTGGCGCGGGCAAGCGAGGCGCGGGCCGCCGCCAGTTCGCGGCGCATGCGGCGCGGCTCGCTGCGTGCGGCGGGATCGGCGGCCACGCGATCGATCTGCGCCGCAATGCCTTCCAGCGTGGCGCGCACGCGGCCGAGCACCGGCTGCGCACCATCGCCGCCGAAGGCATCGAGCCGGAAGAACAGCCCGCGCGCGATCGCCAGCACCATCAGGAATTCGCGCACCGTCCGCTTCAGCGCCTGCTCGTCGGCGCGCATCCGCGGTGCCTCGAACTCGGCGTAAGAGCGCAGCGCATCGAGCGAAACCACATCGGCCACCATGCGCCGGCGCAGTTCGGCGAAGGCGGCGGGGGCGGTGGAAAGCCGCAGAGCGGTGGCGACATAGTGGGCGAGGCCAGAAGACGTATGGGCAAGCGCCTCCCGCAAGGCATCGCCCGCATAGCGCGGCCAGATCAGCAGGCTCGCCAGCGTGCTGCAGGCGATGCCGATCAAAATCTCCGCCGTGCGATCCGCCGCGATGGCCCAGGCCGCGGACGGGTTGACCGAGCCCTCATACGCCACCAGCAGCATGGAATAGCCGGCGAGCGTGACGCCGTAGGAGGTGTAGTTGCGCAGCCGCGCGCCGATATAGAAGCTGGTTGCGACCAATGCCGAGGTCGCGGCGACCAGCAGTTCGGCTGCCTGCGAGAACAGCGCGACCAGCACCAGCCCGATGATGCCCCCGCTCACCGTGCCGACGGTGCGCCAGAGGCTTTTCGCCAGCGCGGCACCCACGGTGGGCTGCGCCAGCAGATAGACGGTCAGCGTCGCCCATTGCGGATCGCTCAGCTCCAGCCGGTAGGCGATGGCGAGGGCGAGGATGGCGGCAGCGGCGGTGCGAAGCGAGAAAACGAGATTGTGCCAGCCGAGATCGAGCGGCCATGCGATGCGTTGCGGGCCTGCCGCGCGTTCGGAGATGCTCATCGTCTCCTTCCACCCGCCGGGCCTGCCACGTCGCGCACGATAATGACCGGATTGTGCGGTCTCGTACAACAGGCGCTGCCGCGTCGACGACGCGCGGCAACTCCTGGATGCGATGGCGCTGTTACCCGTCTTGCGGGTCGGGCTGGGCTCATTCTAAATACAGGATGAAAAGGGCGGCCTCGCCTATCGGCTCGAACCCACTGGCAAGGCCCATTGGGCAACGGCTCCTCCGGCACCCGTCCTGCGCGTCGCGGCAGCGTCGGGTGTGCAAATGGCTGACACAGCACTTGGATCGGTTGACGACGACATCGCGGCATCCGTGATCGATGCCTTGACCTCGCAAATCTGCGTCGTCGATGCCGACGGCATCATCATCGAGATGAACCGGGCCTGGAAACAGTTTTCGGCCGAAAACTCCGGCGGCAAGACGTTCGATTATCTCGGGTCCAACTATCTGAACATCTGCGAGCACGCGGTCGGGCCGGCTGCGGACGAAGCGCCGCATGTGGCGAACGGACTGCGGGCGGTGCTCAGCGGCAGGCAGAAAGTCTTCCAGATCGAGTATCCGTGTCATTCTCCAACTGAAATGCGCTGGTTCCTGGCGCGGATGAGCCCGTTGCAGATCGGCTCGCCCTACACCGAGGCGCGAAAAATCGGTGCGGTGATTTCGCATGTCGACATAACGGACCGCAAGCTGATCGAGCTGGAATGCGCGCGGCTGGCCGCGACCGACCCATTGACCGGAATTCCCAACCGCCGCTTTTTCGACGCCTTCGCATCGCTGCAAATGGAACGATTCCTGCGGTTCGGCGGGCCGCTGTGCCTGATGATCGTCGACCTCGACTACTTCAAGGCCGTCAATGATGCGCACGGCCACCTCGCGGGCGACGAGGTTCTGCGCCGCATCGCCGCGCTTGGAAAATCCGTCATCCGCCGCTGCGACCTGTTCGCGCGACACGGCGGCGAAGAGTTCGTCTGCCTGCTGCCGGGAACCGACGAGTTCGGCACGCTTCAGGCGGCCGAACGCCTGCGCAAATCCATCGAGGCGCTGCAGATCGTGGCCGGTGCCGCGGCCGTGTCCGTTACCGCCAGCATCGGCATCGCCTCGATCGCGTGCGGGGAGACCAGCATGGACGGTGTGTTTCGTCGCGCGGACGCGGCGCTGTACCAGGCCAAGGCGGCCGGCCGCAACTGCGTGAGAACCTGGTCGTCCGCGGCCTGACCTGCGCGCCGGGACGGCTACAGCGGAAACACCAGCCGGATGCGGGTGCCGCGTTCGGGCGCCTCATAGGTGAGTTCGGCACCCAGGCTGCCGGCCATCGCCTTGACCACGCGGCTTCCGAGACCGGTTCCGCGCGGCACGCCTTCGCCCTGCCAGCCGATGCCGTCATCCTCGATGACGATCTGCGCCGCATGGTCCGCAGTCCGCGACAAATGAATGCGGACATCGCCGCCGCTGGTGTCGGGATAGGCGTATTTGAAGGCGTTCGTGATCAGCTCGGTGACGACGACGCCGATCGGCACCGCCTTGTCGGTCGGCACCAATATCGGCTCGACATCGACATGCACCGCGGAGTGGTGCCCGGCTTCCCGCATCGAGAGCGCCAGTTCGCTGACCAGGCTGTAGAGATACTCGCGGATATCGACGGTGCGGATATCGTCGGAGGTGTAGAGCCGGCGGTGCACCCCGGCCACCGCCATGATGCGGGCCTGCGTCTCCGCCAGCGCCGCCTTGGCGGCCTTGTCCGCGATCGCGTTCATCTGCAGCCGGACCAGGGCGGCGACCATGGAGAGGCTGTTGGCGACGCGGTGATTGACCTCGGCCAGCAGCAGTTCGGCACGATCGCGCGCCAGCCGGACCTGGCGCTCCGCCTCTTCCTTGGCGCGGATCAGCCGTGCCTTGTCGACCGCCTGGTCGATCGCGCTGCCGAGCAGTTCGAAGAACTCGTCGTCGATGCTCTTGATCACATAATCGAACGCCCCGGCCTTGAGCGCCCGCACGGCGACGGCGGTTTCCGCCGAACCGGTGACATAGACCACCGGCGGCGGGGCTTCGGTCTGCGACAGCGCGGCCAGGACGTCGAGGCCGGTTCCGCCCGGAAGATAATGGTCGAGCGCCACCACATCGATCCCGCCGGCCCCGATGCGGGCGATGCCCGAGGCCGCATCGGCCGCCACCTCGACGGCGTAGCCTCGGCGCACCAGCGCACGCTGCACCAGACGCGACAATGCGGGATCGTCGTCGATGTAGAGAACGCGCAGCGCCGGGTTCGATGCTCCGCTCGGGATGGGGGCGCTGGCACCGGGAACGGGCATGAGGTTCAAGCGGTTTCCGGCACCTGCATCACCGAAAAGAACATGCCGAGCTGGCGGATGGCGTTGGCGAAGCCGTCGTAATTGACCGGTTTGGTGATGTAGACATTGGCGCCGAGATCGTAGCAGCGCTGAATTTCGCGGGCGTCGTCCGTGGTGGTCAGCACCACGACCGGCGAGCGGCGCGTGTGCGCATTGGCCTTGACCTTCTCGAGAATGTCGACGCCGGTCATGTCGGGCAGATTGAGATCGAGCAGAATCAACAAGTGGCGGCCGGCGCTGACCTGCCCGCTGCCGTCGGCGCCGAGCAGATAGACAAGTGCCTCGGTACCGTTGGTGAACGGTACGATCTCGTTGCTGACACCGGCGCGGCGAATATTGCGCTCGATCAGTCGGGCATGGCCCTCATCATCTTCGACCATGATGATGGTCACGGGCTTGGCATTATCCGTCACGCCGACCTGCTCCCGACAAATGCGCTGACATCGCGCGGAAGGTTTATACTGAACGTCGTGCCCTGTCCAAGACGCGACGTCACCGCGATCTCGCCGCCGAGCTTGCGGATCAAGGTCTGCGCATAGGCGAGGCCGATGCCTTCGCCCGGCTTGTCCTGGACGCCGGAGCGCCGGAACAGTTCGAACACGCGCTGGTGGTCCTGTTCGGCGATGCCGCGCCCATTGTCGGCGATCTCGATCAGCACCCGATTGCCGGGCCGCGCCTCGACACCGACCCGGATGACCAGCGGGCGATCCGGCGAGCGGTATTTCACGGCGTTGTCGAGCAAATTGCCGATGACCTGCTCCAGCGACAGGCGGTCGCTGACGATAAGCGGGGCCTTGGCGGCGATCTCGATGACGCCCTGGCTCTCATTGAGCTGGTGGGCGATGGTCTCGCTGGCCGCCTGCAGCAATGCGCCGAGATCGAGCCGTTCCGGCTTCATGGTTCGGCGCCCCTCGCGCGAGAGCTTGAGGATGGCGTTGATCAGGGCGTCCATCTTGCGCGTCGACGAGCGGATGAACCCCAGCGCCTCGGGGACGTCCTGTTCGGCGACGCGCCGGACTTCGGCAAGCTTGGCATCGGCCGCGCCGGCCGGGATATCTGCGATCAGCGCCTGAATCTCGGCGATGCTGGTTTCCAGCTCGCTGGTGAAGCCCATGATGTTGACCAGCGGCGCGCGCAGATCGTGCGTCACGATATAGGCGAAGCGCTGCACCTCCTCATTGGCGCGCACGAGGTCGACGGTGCGCTCGGCGACGCGCTCTTCCAGCCCGGTGGCGAGCGCCTGAACCTCGATCCGGCTCTCCATCAGTTCGCGCGTATAGCGCAGGATGATGCTGGCGCCGGCCGACGTGACGACGAGGATGATCAGGCCGCCGCCCACCGTGATCCACCACAGGATCTGCGAGCTCGTGCGCTGCTCGGCGAGCGCCGCATTGAAACGCGCCTCGGCGCTGGAAATCAGCGAGCCGAAGATCGCCCGCGCTTCGTCCATCAACTGCTTGCCGGAATCGGTGCGAACCAGGGCCAGCGCCGCATCGCCGTCGCCGGTCTTTTTCAGCTCGATGGTCTGGCCGAGTTCCGCGACCTTGCGGTCGATGAGCGCAATCAGGCGCTCGACGTCGGCGGCCTCGGCGGCGAGCGCGGCGACGGCGGCCTTCAGCCGGGCCGCGCGTGCACCGATTTCGGCCATGGCGGCATCATAGGGGCGCAGATACGCGTCCTGGCCGGTCAGAAGATAACCGCGCTGCCCGGTTTCCGCGTCCTGGACGGCGATCAGCAGATCGACCGCGGCACCCCGCAGCGCACGGGATTTCACCATGGCCTCGGCATAGGCCTGCGTGCGGTCGACCAGCCAGATCGAGGTTCCGACGATCAGCGCAAGCGCCGCGAAACCCGCCAGCAGCATGACCAGGGTGGCGCGGATGAAAGAGAGGCGGGCAATCGGCATGACAACCTGACATCGGCGACGGGCACAGTTACATCGCACGCGCCGCGCCACGGAGAAAGCACCCGCCCCCGGCGCCCGCCCGTCTGCCGAATCGGCCGTGGTCGGAGGGTCGTCCGCCGGTCTGTCAGCCAAGGAAGCGCTTGACGATCTCGCGCAAGAACCGTGGCAGTTCCTCGAAGGCGTAAGGCGTATGCACCCGTTCCAGCCTTTGGTGAAATTCGCGTCCCCAAGGTCCGATGTTCACGACGGGAAACGACAGCGCATCGCTGGGAACCTTATCGACCAGCTCCTCGGCCGGCGTGTTGGCCGCGACATACGCACGATCCGGGTCGGAGGGGTGATGCCCCAGGAAGCTCATGTCGGAAATGCCGGTAAAGTACTCGCGATACCTCAGGGGACGGCCGCCGGCCTCCTCATGTGCAAGCCGGGCGGCCTCGATCGCCTCTGCGAATCCGGCATGCCGTTCCAACCTCGACAGGTGCGTCGAAGGATAGACCAGACTGCTGAAGCCATAGATGATTGTGGGGCCGATGACGCCCGCTTCTGCTGCCATCGCGCTGACGATTGCGCGTGTTTGCGCCAGAGGATCGTCGGCGCCCCGCACGTCCTGGTCGACACGGCGCACCCTGGCAACCGCATCGGATCCGCCAACCCGCTCGACCATCTCTCTCAGTTCCGCGACCGAGAGCAGAGAGGCCCCTGCCACCGGAGCCGCCGGGGTGGTGCCCAGCAGGGCGGCATAGGCGCGCGCATGTGCGTTGAACTGCTGGATGGCGACGGCCGCGCCTGTGCTCAGGGCCTGCTTGAAAAGGTCGAGAAGGTCGCGGGCGGTCCAATTGTGGGAGAGCCAGTTGAAGGCGATCCAGACGCGCTCAGGGGTGGTGACCTCATAGCCTCCTCGAAGATCCTTCGCCTCAAGGCAGATCGGCGGCGGGGAAACTTCGCCGGCTGCCCGGTCGCACAATGCCGGGTTCGCCTCGACCGAGCGGGCGATCTGCGACGCGATCAGCTGCGCACTGACCCCCTCGAACGGATAGCTCGCATGCGAGGATTGTCCGACGATGAGGGCGAAAGGCAGCGCCTTGCCAATCGTGCCGCGATAGATGGCGCGGCCTTCCTCGCCATCGCCCTGATCGCTCGTCGCATCCAGATTGATAGCCGCCTCAATGTCCAACCCGAACGCCGCCGCCAACGCCGGCAGCGCATCGCGCAGACTGCGCATCCCGCGGGAACCGCGTTCCTCGTCCGGGGTCGCGATCAGCATAAGACTGCCGGTGCGCTGCGGATCGGCCGCGAAGTCCTCAAGAACCGCGATGCCGGCCGCGATCCCGCTCTTCATATCGAGAAGGCCGCGCCCCGGCAGGAATTCGCCGCTCCTGAAGTCCTCCAGCGCTCGCCGCTCGCCCGGCTGGAGCGGCCTGCTTTCGAGATCGGCGATCAACGCCGCCAGCAATTCCTTGGGCTTGAACGCCAGCGGCGCAAGTTCCCGATAATTGTCGATCGACACCACGTCATAGTGGCCCGCCATGGCGAGAGCGCGCGTTCCCGTGCCGCGCACGATCGCGACGACGCTGTGGGTCATGGGGTCGCCGTGGCTGTCGACCAGACGGACCTGGTTCGGACGATCCCGGAAGTACGGAATTTCCCGAAGGAGCCCTGTGAGACGCTCACCGAACGCCGCCTCGCCCTTCGAGCCCGTCTCACTGCCCCATTCCACAAGACGGCAGGACAGGTCGCGGACGCGAGATCCGGGATTCCAGTTCTGCTGACCCATCAGCACGCTCCCAAGGCGCCGCGGCAGCGCCGGATTTGCCGACGGCCTGGCCCGCGTGAAAAAAAGGGTCGCGCGCCTTTTGGCGGCGGGATCCTAGGCGCAATCGCCCTGCGCGAGAAGCGCGGCGCGCAGGCGGGGCACGGTCCAGTCGAGGAAGCTCCGCACCTTGAGCGGCAGCGGATCGACCGGCGCATGGATGAGGTTCACCGGCAGCGTTTCCGGGGCGAACGCCGTCAGCACTTCCTGCAACTGGCCGGAGCGCAACTGGTCGCAGACCTGGTAGGACAGCACGCGGATGATGCCGATACCCGCCAGGGCTGCCTGAATGGCCGCCTCCGTCGTGTTGACCGCGAGTTTGGGCAGCGGCTCGACATCGAAGGCCGCGCTGTCCCCCCGGTAACGCCATTCCGGCGCCGTCGCGAAGCCCTGGAAGCTGATGCCGTCGTGCGTGGCAAGGTCATCGGGCTGGTGCGGCATGCCGCGACGGGCAAGATAGGCCGGGCTCGCGCAGATCACCCGGCGCACCGCGCCGACGCGGTTCGCGATCAGCGCGCTGTCCGCCAGATGCCCGATCCGCAGGGCCACGTCGATATGCTCGTCGGCCAGGCTGACCAGCCGGTCGGCGAGCGTCAGGCGCAGATTGATCTCCGGCTGCTGCTTCAGGAAATCCAGCGCGACGGGCAGCAGATGGCGCTCGCCGAAGGCGATCGGTGCGGTGACGTGCAGCCCGCCACGCAGCGCGCCATAATCGCCAGCGGCCTGCCGCTCCGCCGCGTCCAGCTCCTCCAGGATGCGACGTGACGCAGCGACGAAGGCCCGCCCCTCCTCCGTCAGCGCGAGGCCGCGGCGGGTGCGCAAAACCAGGCGTACGCCGAGATGCTTTTCAAGGTCGCCGACCTTGCGGCTGACCGTGGCCAGCGGCGCGTGCAGCCGCCGCGCTCCGGCCGACAGGCTGCCCGCCTCGACGACCACCAGCAGCACCGACATCGCCTCGAACCGATCCATCGCATCCTTCCAGAATTCGAGAGGCGAGCTCCCAAAGCAGCAGGATACCCTTTTGATCCGGATATCCTAGCCTCGCTTGGTGTCCGGGACTGCCATCCCGCCCACAGCCATGTCCAAGGACCAGAGGGAATATGTCATGCCGCAACTGTCCCGCCGTGCCTTTGCCCGCGGCCTTCCTCTCGGCCTCGTCGGCGGGAGCCTCCTTGGCGGCGGGCTGATCGGCGGCGGGCTCGCCCCGGCCCTCGCCGCGACGGCCGCTGCTGCGGCCACGCCAGCAGTGCCGGTCAGCGTGACGCCGCTCGCGCAGATCCGCATCGGCCGCTTCACGGTAACCGCATTGACGGACGGCTTTGCCGACATGCCGTACGGCTATTTTCCGGGACGCTCCGCGGCCGAGGTCGAACAGGCGGCAATCGCGCAGTTCACCGCCCGGCCGAGCGGCGTGCGGTTTCTCTTCAACCAGTATCTCGTCGAGGATGGCGAGCGCCGCGTCCTGATCGATACCGGTGCGGCCGGTTCGATCGGGCAGACCGGCGCGTTGCCGCAGGCGCTCGGTGCGCTCGGCCTGCAGCGCAGCCAGATCGACGCCGTGATTGTGACGCATATGCATCAGGACCACATGGGCGGGCTGATCGGCGGCGGTCAGAACAATTTCCCCAATGCGGAGCTCTATATCGATCGGCGCGACGTGAACCACTGGACCGACCCGGCCAAGCGCAGCGGCGCGCCCGATTATCTGCAGACCAGCTTCCGCATGGCGGATGAGGTCGTGCGCCTCTACCCGAAACTGCAGGCGATCGACGGTGAGCGAGAGATCGTGCGGGGGGTCTCCATCGTCGACCTGACCGGCCACACCCCCGGCCATATCGGCGTGCGGGTCGAGGATGGCGGCCAGAGCCTCATCATGGTCTCCGACATGATCTTTCCGGTGGTGCATCCCGCGGCCACCGATGTGTTTTTCCTGTTCGAGCAGGATCGCGCGGCGGCGAAAGCGATGCGCGACCGCTTCTTTCCCCGCGCCGCCGCGGAGGGCGCGCTCATCGCCGCGACCCACATGCCCTTTCCGGGGCTCGGCCGTGTGGTGGCCGACCGCGGGCAGATGCGCTGGCAGGTAGCGGACTGGGCCTTGCAGAACTGAGCGACAGTTTGAAAAGTCCGGTTTGCCGGACAAGCTTCGGCGCGCAAGGCGACGCCGGCTTTCGCCTGCTGGCGCAACGCGGCGTTGTCAGTTCTGGTAGCCGAGCAGCCGCGGCAACCAAAGCACCAATTCGGGAAAAAAGGTGATGAGCGCCAGCGCACCGATCATTGCATAGAGAAATGGCAGCACATCGATGACGATGTCCTTCAGCGGCACTTCGGCGATCCGCGTCATGATGAAGAGCAGCAGACCATAAGGCGGCGTCACCAGGCCGAGCATGATGTTGACCACCACCATGACGCCGAAATGCACCATGTCGATGCCGAGCGCGCGGGCGGTCGGGATCAGCACGGGCACGATGACGAGGAGGATCGTCGTGCCTTCCAACACGCAGCCCAAGAGAAGCAGAAGGATATTGACCAGAATCAGGAAGCCGGTTGGCGACAGGTCCCAGCTGGTGAGCACGATCTTGAGCGAATCCGGGATGTTCTCGACGGTCACGACATAATTGAACACCAGAGCGCCGGCGATGAGCATGCCGATCGAGGCGGTGGTGCGGGCACTGGCAAGGATGGACGCATAGAGATTTGCGATGCTGACGCTTCGGTAGAGCATTGCCGAGATCAGCAGCGCATAGGCGGCCGCCACCGCGGCGGCCTCGGTCGGCGTCGTGGCGCCGCTATAGATGCCGCCGAGCAGCACGACCGGCATCATGAGCGTCGGGAAGGCGCGCCAGCTTATGCCCGGCAATTCGCGCAGCGGGGTGACCGCCTCGACGGGGAAGTTCTTTCGCCGGGCGTGGTACGCCACGATGGCCATCTGCGCGGCCGCCATCAGCAGGCCGGGAACGACGCCGCCCAGGAACAGGTAGCCGATCGATGCGTCGGATACCAACGCGTAGATCACCATCGGGATGGAGGGCGGAATGATCGGCCCGATAACCGACGTCACCGCGGTGAGCGCCGCGGCATAGCTCGCGGGATATTTGCCGTCCTTGGTCATCATCATCTGCATCATCTTGCCGGTGCCGGCAGCGTCGGCGATCGCCGAGCCGGACATGCCGGCAAAAATGATGCTCTGGACGATGTTGACATAGGCGAGACCGCCGCGGAACCGGCCGACGATGGCGTTGCAGAAACGCAGCAGCCTCTCGGTCATCGAGCCGATGTTCATGAGTTCGGCGGCCAGGATGAACAGCGGCACGGCCAGGATGATGTAGTTGGAATACATCCCGTTCAGCAACTGCTCGGCGGCCGTTCCCATGTCGAGTCCGGCCAGCAGCAGATAGAGGATCGAGCCGGCGATCATGGCATGCCCGATGGGCAGACCGAGGAAGGCGAGCGCGGTGATGGCGAAGACGGAAATGGAGAACGGGCTGGCGACGTTCATACGCCCGACCCCGCCTTGGTGGGGTCGAACGCCTTCGGCGCCCTTCCGAACAGCGCCTGCCAGCTGAGCCAGATGTAGCGTACGATGACGGCCACCACGAAGACGATATAGATCGAGAACAGCCAGTCGAAAGGAATCTTAAGGTAGGCCGTCTTTTCCACCTTCATGAAGGTGACATAGTCGAGCACGGCAGGAAAAGAGATCGTATAGAGCACGACCAAGGCCGCCGCCGCGATCAGGAACATCACCCGCCGTGTCTTCGGCGGAGCGGAGGCGTAGAGAAGATCGAAGCGAATCTCCTCCTCCTCCCGAATGACGAAGGCCGCCCCCCAGAGCACCATCCAGATCCACAAGACGACGCTGACCTCGTTGGTCCAGCCGATCGGCAGATTGAGCACATAGCGGAAGATGATCTGCAGCAGGAAGGCCGCGAACATGATCGCGAGCATGGCGGCGAGCACATTCTCCGCGCGCCGGTACAGCCAGCAGCCGAGCTTTTGCAACGAGGGTTTCAAGCGAAGTCTCCCGCGAATGGGGGGCGGCATAGATCGAGGCGGGCGAGGCCGCCCGCCGCTGTGCTAGAGCGCGTTGATCTTGTCCACCATGCCGGCCGGCCAGTCCTTGGCGAGGTCGGACGCCAGATATTTCTTCTGGGCAAAGGCACGGAACGCGGCGATGTCGGGCTCGTAGAGCTTCAGCCCCTTGCTCTTGAAAAGCTCGACCAGTTCCTTCTCGCGGGCGAGGTGCTTCTGCGTGCTGAAGTCTATCGCTGAATCGGCCGCCGCCTGAACCTTGGCCTGCTGCGCGGGCGGCAGGGCGTTCCAGACCTTGCTCGATATGGTCAGGAGATCGAAGCCGACCAGATGCGAGGTCAGCACGATCTGCGACATCACCTCGTAGAACTTCATGTTCTCGACATTGGGAAGCGGATTGTCCTGGCCGTCGATGGCTCCGGTCTGCAGGCCGGTATAGACCTCGGCATAGGCCATCGGGGTCGGGTTGGCGCCCAGCGCAGTGCCCAGGAACTGCCAGGCGTCGCCGCCCGGCATGCGCAACTTGATGCCGGCCATGTCCGAAGGGGTGGCGATCTTCCGGTCCGGCTTCAGGCCCACCTGGCGCGTGCCGAAATAGGTCGGTCCGAGCACGCGAACGCCAAGCTGCGTTTCCGCCATCGTCTTCAACGCGGCGCCGCTCGGGCTGGCGAAAAAGCTCTTGAGATGCGCCGCATCCCGGAACAGATAGGCCGCGGTCACGATCGACCAGGCCGGTATCTGCTTGGAGATGTCTTGCGGCGCTATATTGCCCATCTCCAGGTTGCCGCGCTGCAAGGCCACCAGCTCGGTGCCCTGCTTGAACAGGTTGCCGCCATAATAGCCCTCGAAAACGAGGTCGTCTTTCACAGCATCCGCGAACAGCTTCATCATGTCGGCGCGGATGTCCTGCTCCGAGAACACCGCGGAGAAGCGCAGCTTGGTCTTGTTCTGTGCGAAGGCCGGCGCTGCCGCCGCAACAGTAATGGCCGCAGTGCCGGCAAGGAAACCGCGGCGCGTGGTGGTGTGTTTCATCGTATTCCTCCCTTGATGTGGTTTCATCCCAGATTCACGCCTCTTGCGGGCGCGCTTATTGCAACGCAGCTATCCTCCTGATCCGGCGGAGCGTTGGCGCGCCGGGAGGACGCTTGCTCACGACGCGGCTTCGAAATGTCGGGTCATGGCGACCCGGTCCGGCACTGCGCCGGTGAAAAGCTCGAAAGCGCTCACCGCCTGGTAGACCGCCATGCCGGTGCCGGCGAGCGTGCGGCAGCCTTTCGCGCGCGCCGCGTGCAGGAGTTCGGTCTCGCGCGGGAAATAGATGATGTCCGCCACCCAGTGACGCGCGGAAATCAGTTCGGTCGGGAACGGCGTGCCGGGATATTTCGCCATGCCGACCGGCGTCGCGTTCACGATCCCGCCTGCCCGAGGCACCGCGCGTTCGGGCGCATCTTCCGTGCGGATGCATCCGGCGAACCCCGCCCCGATGCGGGCCGCCAGCGCCCTCGATCGCGCCGGATCGCTGTCGATCACGGCGAGGTCGCGCACGCCCAGTCTCAAAAGCGCGTAGGCAACCGCGGCCCCGGCTCCCCCTGCACCGAACTGCACGACGTTCTCCAGCGCACAGCCGGCCATGCCATCCCGGAAGCTTTCGGCAAACCCCCAGCTGTCGGTGTTGCAGCCCTTTCGGACGCCGCGCCCGAACACGACGGTGTTCACCGCGCCGATGGCCGAGGCCTCGGGAGCCAGTTCGGTGAGTTCGGCAAGAACGCTTTGCTTGAAGGGGTGGGTGACGTTGAGCCCGGCGAAACCAAGCGCCTGGGCGGCATCGACGAAGGCGCCGAGAGCGGTATCGGGCATCCCGAGCCGATCGAAATCGATGAGCACATAGACATAGCGAAAGCCGAGACGCGCGCCCTCGCGCATATGCATGGCCGGTGTCCGCGAGGCTTGGATTCCGCGTCCCACCAGACCGACCAGCACGGATCCGCCCGAACCGGAGCCAGGGGCGGCCGCGCGCAGAACCAGTTCGCGCAGCCTTTCGAGGCAGGCATCGTCGGTCACGCTCACCCGGCCTCCCTGCGGCCCGGTTCCCGTCCGACCTCTCGGGCGGCGGAAACTCTTGTCTTTGCAAAACGCCCGCCGATAAATGGCGGCTATATGCCTGTCAAAATGTACGAACTGGTTAGTTTGGTCAAGTGCGCGGGAACCTTGTCATGAATGCCGCCATCGGCAAGCGACGAAAAAAGGCGGACGGGACGCCGACGCGCACGCAGGACCCCCAGGGAACGCGCCAGAACATTCTCGATATCGCTTCGGAGGAGTTTGCCCTCAATGGTCTTTCCGGCGCCCGGATCGACGAGATCGCGGCGCGCACGCGGTCCAGCAAGCGCATGATCTATTATTACTTCGGCGACAAGGAAGGGCTGTACCTGAGCGCGCTGGAGAACGCCTATCGCCGCGTGCGCGAAGGCGAGGCAAAGCTGGAGATCGACGGATTGCCGCCGATCCTGGCGCTGAGCCGTCTGGTGGAATTCACCTTCGATCACCACCACCAGCACGAGGAGTTCATCCGCATGGTGATGATCGAGAACATCCATCACGCGGCGTTTCTCGGTCGTTCCAAAGCCATACGGGAACTCAACATCGCCGCCATCGACCATATTTCGAAGATCTATGCGCGGGGCGTCGGCGAAGGGGTGTTCCGGCCCGACCTCGATCCTGTCGAACTGCACTGGCAGGTAAGCGCCCTGTGCTTCTTCAACGTTTCCAACCGCGCCACCTTCTCGAAAATATTCGCGCGTGATTTCGGCGCGCCCGAAGCGCTGGAGCGGTTGCGGCGCAATGCGGTCGACATGGTGGTCCGCTTCGTCGCGCGCAGCGAGGCGCTGCCCCGCGAGCCCCACCCGGCTTGAAGCCGGACGCGGCTCGCGGCTAATATAAACGAAATAGTTCGTACATAGACGTGGGCGGATCAGCGGGCGGGTGATGGCATGAAGACATCGATTGCCACCGTTTCGATCAGCGGGGACCTCGCCGAGAAGCTGGCGGCCATTGCGGCGGCGGGCTTTGCGGGCGTCGAGATTTTCGAGAACGACTTCCTCGCCTTCGACGGCTCGCCGCGCGACGTCGGGATGATGGCGCGCGACGCGGGGCTGGAGATAACGCTGTTTCAGCCGTTCCGTGATTTCGAGGGTTTGCCGGAGCCGCAGCGCGGCCGCGCCTTCGATCGCGCGGAGCGCAAGTTCGACGTGATGGCGGAACTCGGCGCGGATCTCATGCTGGTGTGCTCAAGCGTCTCCGTGGCCTCGCTCGGCGGCATCGACCGGGCCGCGGGGGATTTGCGCGAACTCGGCGAGCGGGCGGCGCGCCGCGGCCTGCGTATCGGCTACGAGGCGCTCGCCTGGGGCAAGCACGTCAACGATCATCGCGACGCCTGGGAGATCGTGCGCCGCGCCGACCACCCCAATATCGGCGTTATCCTCGATTCCTTTCACACGCTGGCCCGCAGGGTCGACGTGAATTCGATCCGCTCGATCCCGAAGGACAAGATCTTCATCGTTCAGCTCGCGGATGCGCCGGCGATCGACATGGACCTGCTCTATTGGAGCCGCCATTTCCGCAACATGCCGGGCGAGGGCGATCTGCCGGTCAAGGACTTCCTGCGCGCGGTGGCCGCAACCGGATATGATGGCTACCTCTCGCTGGAAATCTTCAACGACCAGTTCCGTGGCGGGTCGCCCCGGTCCATCGCGGTCGACGGCCAGAGATCGCTGCTCTATCTGATGGACCAGGTCCGCCGCCAGGAGCCGGAATTGGTCGTCGGCATGCCGCTTATGCCGGCGCGCGTCGGTGTGTCCGGCGTGGCGTTCGTCGAATTCGCCGCCGACGCGGTGGGGGCCGCGGATCTCGCCCGCTTCTTCCGCAGCCTCGGTTTTCGCGAGGAAGGGCGCCACGTCTCCAAGCAGGTTTCGCTCTACCGCCAAGGCGACATCCGCCTGGTGATCAATACCGAGCGCCAAGGCTTCGCACACTCCTCCTATCTGGTTCACGGCAGTTCGGTATGCGCCATCGGCCTGTCGGTGGAGAACGCGGCCGCCGCCCTGGACCGGGCGCGCGCCTTGGGCGCGCAACTGTTCGAATCATCGCTCGGACCGGGCGAGCTGAAGATCCCCGCCATCCGCGGCGTGGGCGGCAGCGTCGTACACTTCATCGATCAGGGTCCCGAACTGTCCGATCTTTGGAACGTCGAGTTCGTGCCCGTCAAGGACGGGAACGCCGTCATCCCGACAGGTCTCGACCGGATCGACCATCTCGGGCAGACCATGGACTATGGCGAGATGCTGACGTGGCAGCTGTTCTATACGTCGATCCTGCGCACGCATAAGGCCGCCATGGTCGATGTCGTCGATCCGGCGGGAATCGTGCGCAGCCAAGCCATCGAGAGCGATGCGGGTTTGCGGCTGACCCTGAACGGCGCGGAGAACTCCCGGACGCTGGCCGGCCGCTTCATTGCCGAGAGCTTTGGCTCCGGCGTGCAGCACCTCGCCTTCGCAACCGCCGACATCTTCCAGACGGCGGCAGCGCTCCGGGCCAACGGCTTCGAGGCGCTGGCCCTGTCGCCGAACTACCACGACGACGTCGAGGCCCGTTTCGGGCTCGATCCCGAACTGGCGGACCGCTTGCGCGCCGAGAACATTCTCTATGACCGCGACGAGCATGGCGAGTATCTTCAGCTCTACGCGCCGACCTGGGGCGAGGGTTTCATCTTTGAGATCGTCGAGCGACGCGGCGGCTACCGGGGCTATGGTGCGCCCAACGCACCGTTCCGCATCGCTGCCCAGAAGCGACATCTGAAGTCGGGCGCGGCATCGGCGCTCGACTTCTGATCGCTATTGCAGCTTATCCGACGAGCTTCTCCGCCGCCTGAACGGCGGCGACATAGCCGTCCGCCCCAAGCCCGGCGATGACGGCCCGTGCCACCGGGGACACCAGCGACGTGTGGTAGATCGGCTCGCGCTTGTGGATGTTGCTGAGATGCAGCTCGATGATCGGGCCGGGGAACATCTTCAGGGCATCGAGGATCGCGATGGAGGTGAAGGTGAAGGCGGCCGGATTGATGATGATGGCGGCGGCCTCGTCGATCGCTTCGTGGATCCAGTCGATCAGCTCGAACTCCTTGTTCGACTGGCGAAAGACGATGGCTCTTTCAGTCGCGGCGTTGCGGCACATGACCTCGATTTCCGCGAGCGTCGTGCGTCCGTAGATCTCCGGTTCGCGCACGCCGAGACGGTTGAGGTTGGGGCCATTCAGAATGTAGATTGGCTTTGTCATATGTTTTCTTTCCTCAAGATTTGTTGCGGCATCCCGCCGCTCGCACCCGCTCCCTTCGGCCCGCCCCCGCTCCCTTCGGCCCGCCATTGTCCGCTCGGGGGCGGCAGCGTCATCGCCAAGCGGTCCGCCAGCTTGAACCGACCTTCAGCCACAGCTGATTGTCCGGGCCGGCACCGTCGCGGTCTGCCCAGCCGTCGATCACGAAGACGGGCGTGGCCGCCCCCAACGCAATCCCGGCTGCGGCCGTAGGGGCGGCCGGCGGCGCGATGCCCAGCGCCGGTGCGGCCGCCGCAACACCCGCGCCGAGAACAAACGTGCGGCGGTCGATCACCATGCGGGCGCTCCCTCTGTTCCAGCTGCGCGGAGCTGCGCCAGCGCGGAACGGCGAAATGCCGCCGTATGGCCCCACTGTTTGGCTGCGGCCGCAAGGATATCATCGGCGATGGTGGCTTCGGCAGCATTGATCGCCATTCGATAGGCGTCTTGGAATGCGCGCACTGTCGGACGGTTGGCGAGATTGATCCGGGCCAATTCGAGCGCCCGTCGGGCATCGTTGCCGCTGCCGGCATAGAATTCCGCTCCATGATCGGCAAACGCCAACACATGCCGGGTGAGAAGGGCTTCGAACCCCGAACGCGCCATCTCCAGCGCGACGTCGGCCTCGGCGTGCCGTCCTTCTTCTGTCAGCATGTCCCCGAGCCTCCAGTGCACCTCCGGGTCTCCGCTCGCAAGTGCGGGCGCCAGCACGGCTTTCGCCTCAACGATCTGTCCGCCGCCCGCAAGAATTTCCGCCAGATGCACGCGCGCCGTCACGTAGCATGGCAGACAGGCGACCGCTTTTCGGTACCACGGCTCAGCCCGTACCACTTGCGGCTCATCGACGAGTTCGCCCCAGAGCGCTCCGAGCTGAAAGCAAACCCATGCCACGGGAAACGGCGAGACGTCGCGGTACTGCAGCAGGGCTTTGCGGTAGGTTTCATCCGCATCTTCGAACCGGCCAAGATCCGCCAGCAACGCGCCGAGCGCCACGAGCTCTTCCAGCCGGCCGGTCCTTTCCGCCGCCGCGCGCCGCTTCTTCAACGCGGCGTCGAGGTTTATGCCGCAGGCCTGATCGATGTTGAGCTGCAGCCGTTCCACGTCGACGGACGGCGCGCCGCCGATACGTGCCCGTTCGAGATGGCCCCCGGCTTCCGAAAAGCGGTGCAGCATCGAAGCGACCTGAGCCTCGATCAGCGCCGTGCGCGGCGAAGCCGCGTCGGACCGGGCGAGATGTTCGGTCATCGACTGCAGGCGGTCGAGCGCCATGACGTCGCCGGCAAACTGGGCGGTCAATTGCTCCGCTTCCAGCACGCCCTCGGCGATGCCGGCCCGTAGCGGGTCGCAATAAAACCGCCCCCACGCCCGCAGACGGGCACTGTTCAGATTGATGAGGGCGATTTCGCCATCCGTCGTATCGAAGCATTCCCGGTCGAGATGGCTGGCCTCCCGCATTTGGCGCCTCAGAGCCGTGATTTGAGGCTGTCGAGGCCGACCTTGAACAGTGTCGACACAATCGTCTTCACGATAAGCGTTCCAGGACCATTGGGAAGAAATTGCGCGCTCCACTCGACGGTGCTGCCGGAACCGTTCGGTTTGACCGAAAGCGTGCCGGTATAGTTCGCAACCGGCAGGCCGGCGATGTTGGTATAGCGATAGGATCTCCTGCCGGCGTCCGTGGCGTCGAGCCGTTCGACGATCTGCTTGCCGTCGATGGTCTCGATGGTGCGCAACTGGCCGACGCCCGCCCCTGTCGTCTGGATTCGCGCGATCAAGGGGTGCCAGCTGGCGACACCGAACTGGCCGATCCGTTCCCACACCGTGTCGGGGGTCGCGACCAGATCGACGGTCTCCACGACACTTTGCAGATCGGTGTTCGGCACGGCGAAGTAGGGGAAGCTCTTCGTGCCCGGCTTGGTCGCCTTCGTCGTTCCGCCTTGCAGCAGTTCGCGGTCGCGATTGACCATCCACGTCAGCAGGACATCGATGACATCGGCATCGACGGTGCGCCCGCCTCCCGTCTGATAGGCCCGGCCGTTGAGCGTGGTTTTCTCGATTTCCAGGTGGCTGGTATCGGTGATGGGCTTTGCCACATCGAACAGCATGAAGTCGTCAAGAAACATACGGGCGTTGGCGGCGAGAGCGGACGGTGTCCAGTCCTGCATGCCGTCGCGCATGTCCCAGTTGGCCAGGCTGTCCTGCAACCGCTTGAGGAACAGCGGGCGAACCTTTTCATCGATTGCAAACGGCGTCTGCTGGTTCCAGAGGTCCCTGATATCGTCGGCGCCGGCCAGCCCGCCATTGTTGAGGCGGACGTTCGTCTGCTCCGGGCGGCCCACCCAATCCATTCGAACCGGTTCGTGACCGACGAACGAGCCGGGATGAGGCCGTGGCACCGTTTCGGCGATGACTGCGAAGAGCGAGCCCTTCTCCGGGTCGAGCACGCGCTTGGTATCGAACTCAATGGCGATGCAGAGCACATTGTCATTGAACAGCAAGTTCTGGAATTTCTTCATTCCTTCCGTGAGCAGCCAGGCGAGTATGAAGGGGTCGGAGCGCAGGCCCGCAAAAACGCGAAAGGCGCCGTCCTGCGTTGACCCGCCTTTTTCGTCATTGACCACGAACGTGACGCTTTGCCCTCCGGGCATGGTGCAGGTGCCGCGTTGAATCGGCGCGCTGCCGTCCGCTCCGCGCTCCAACGTATCGAACCGGCAGGTAAAGCGTATTTCCGGATCGGTGGTCTCGAATTTCGTGGCCTCTCCAAGGCCGGCCACCGTGGCCCGGCGAACAACGATCGAATGATCGATGGCATTGGAGAAGATGGCGTCCGCGCCGCATGTCGGAAATACATTCGCCGCCAAGACGGTGCGGGCCGGATTTTCCGGGCTCGTGAAGGCGAACAAATCCGTGAGATCGGCGGACGGATCGCCAATCTGCCGTGGTCCATCGATATGGTCGGACATCGCCAAGCTCCGTGACTGTTCGGTACGTGCATCATGGGGCCGCGTTGCCACCAGACGGTCCGCCGAACGGGGTCACGCGGCCCGGCGTTTCAGGTATCGATTTCAAATATTCGACGAGCGCCCAGCGCTGATCCTCGGTCAGGAGAGGGCCGATGACGCCCTCGCCCCGCGGCGCGTCCTCGAAAGAGTGGCCGGCATTGGAATTGCCAAGCAGCGTGGTGTCCATGAGGAACGCTCCAGAGGCCGCCGTCGTGTCGAGCCCGACCTTGACGGGATCGAACTCGCTGCCCCGATGGAACGTCTTCGTCCGTTCGGCGGCGGGGAGCAGCACTTCGTAGAGATTGGGAACCGAGCCATTGTGCATGAAGGGCGGCGTTGCCCAGACGCCGTCGCGCGGCGCGGCCTTGTAGACATGCTCCGGAGGAGGTGGCGAGGGATACTCGCGATAGCCATGCAAAGCCGCCTGTTCGGCGTCGGTGAGCTTCAGCTTCGAGAGGGCGACGCCGAGCACGGCGCGCTGGATCACCACCTGAAGGACACGCGGAGGGAGCACGTCCTTGCCGCGGAACTGCGGTGGCAGAAATGGGCGGAACTGACCGACCAGGGCAAACGGCCTGGCGGCTTCGATCTGTGCGGGGTCGGTGCCGACATAGGTTTGCGGCACCAGCCCGACCAGGATGAAGCGCTTGCCGAACCTGTTCGGCTCAGTCCACCGATAAGGCCAAGCATTGTGGCAACCTGCGCAGTTCTCCATGAACAGCGCCTTGCCCACCTTCGCTTTTTCGCGATCGATCTTGCCGAACACCTCTTCCGGCCAGCTTGGCGGCGCCAGACGCCCCAATTGGTCTTCAACGGCTTGAAGCTCTCTTATGGCGGCGTTCGACTGGAACAGGCCTTCCGCCGGGGTTTTCGAGGTCAGGTCGATCGGCAGATAGACCCCGGCCGTCTCGCCGAAATTGCGAGCGATCGGATCCTGCACGATGCCGGCCCATTGCGTCCACAATCCCTGCGGGGCGTTCCACAGGAAGGGGGGCTTCACGGGCGCAATCGGCGTCGTCCAATTCTCATGGATTTTAGGCAGGACGCTGGTGACACGGTTCGCGATCAGCGAGAGCGCATCCATGCGCCCCGGGCCCCATTCGACCGGGGTGGCCATGGTGCGGGTATCGTATGAGACGATGCGTGCGGTCTCGCGCTCGACCCGCGTGCGCAAGACCGCCTTGGCATCCGCGGTGCTGGCACCGAGTTTGGATGCCAGCCGGTCGAATTTCGCCGGGTTGGTCAAAACGGCCTGAAGAGCGTCACCCAACGAGCCGGCGATCGCCTTCATGTTGATGGTGGTTGAGGCGCCACCGTGAATGCGGACCCGCGTGCCCTTGTAGTTCAGTTGCGCTTCGTGACAGCCAGCACAGGTCAGGCCGGCATAGTCGCCGGCCGGCCAATCCTGGATGGCTGTTGCAACCTTCGTCTTGCTGATTCCGACGGGCAGGCCGTCCGGATTCGAATTCGGGTTGGCGGGCTGCGGGATAAATCCCAAGCGCTCACTGTTTTCGTCGGAACGGAACAGTTCCTCCGTGCCGGCGACTTCCAGGTTCAGGAAAATATCATACGAGAGTACGGCCGAGCCCTGAGAAAAATTGTAGTACCACTCGCGGTCGGCTTGCGACCACGCCTGATCCAGGTAGAGGACTGGAGTTTTTACCGCGGGCGGCGTCTGGGCGAGGCCCGGCACCGCAAAAAGCAGGCCGATACTTAATGTTGCGAAACCGATACTTTTCATGAGCGCGCCCCCTCAAGCCCCACCGCCCAGCTTCACCTCTGCGACAGGTATTGGTGCGGTCCACTTCATGTCGCTGCCGATCAGCGTGTTTCGTCTCATGCGGCTCCCAAATAAGTCCGTCGTCAAGCCCGTTCTGGAACAGCTCCATTTTGCTATTGAGACGACGTGGGTGCTCTGCCGTTCTTCGCCGTCGCCATGCTCGTGCTCGTGCTGGTGAGCTACGTTCCGGCGCTGACGATCTACTGAACCAGCATCAGCGTCCGTCTTGGCGGGCGCCGGTCCAATCGCGGCGGCCGACTTTGACCTGAGACCCTGATCTTACGCCACGCCGCACCATGTCTCCCGCCTCCAGTCGGCGCAGCAGAATGGGCGCCCCTGCGTCAACCCGGCGCATACGATGGCCCCGAAACGCACGTCGCCGTCCTCGGTCACGACGATATCGTGACCGCGAGATGCAAGGTCTTCGCGGTGCGGGTGCGAGCGCTCCATCAGAAGCCTTGAATCCTGGCTTCGCCAGCGCGGGCGGGCAATGGCGCTGGCGATGTCAGCGCCCTCGACGAATATATGGCCCAGCACCTGCAACAGCGTCTGAACCTGCCCGTCGGCGCCTGGCGTGGCCAGCGCAAGGCAGCCATGGCCGGTTTCGACCAGCACGGGCGCGAGTGTGTGGACGGGTCGTTTGCCGCCGGCACACGCGTTGGGCGCCAGGGTGAAGCCGGCGGCACGGTTGTTCAGCGTGAAGCCGCCCTCCGGCACGAAAACCGCCGATCCGAAGCTGTCGAACACGCTGATGAGCGACGAGATCGTCATGCCCGAGGCATCCGCCACGGCGACGCCGGCGGTGTGCAGGTAGGCCCGTGGGCCGCCGCGCCGGCTGGCGCGCTCGACATCCGCGTGCAGCGGCTCGTCGAGCAGGGCGAGCCCATCGCACGACCGATCCCGGAAGGCGAAACTGCTTTCCGTCAATTCGACACCGACATGGTCGCGTTGCGGCGGCGTGAAGGTGCCCAGCCGCTCCTCGGCCGCCAGCACCATGGAGAGCAGAATGCCCTGCGACACCGGCGGCTGGACGTGCACGGCGTGTCCGCGCCACGATGTGGTGACGGGTGCCCCGACCATCGTGCGGTGACCGGCAAGATCGGTCTGATCGAGCGTTCCACCGGCGCGGGCGATGGCGGCGGTGATGGCATCGGCCATCTCCCCGGCATAGAACGCGGCCCGCCCCTGGTGCCCGATGGCCGCGAGCAGCGCTGCCAGCTCAGGCTGGCACTGCAGGGAGCCGGCCGGCGCAGTACGCATGGCCCAGCGCGCGGCGCCGCCTGTGACCAGCCGTGCCGAATACTCCCGGAATGCATCCGCCAGACGCTCGCCGACGATGAAGCCCTCGGTGGCCGTGCGTATTGCCGGCTCCAGCGCACGGGCCAGCGGCAGGCGCCCCCAGCGCTCGCTCATGACGACCCAGGCGTCGACGACGCCGGGCACCGTCACACTGTTGCCGCCGTCGATATCCGCCGTGTGCATGTCGCGCGGTGCCGCGCCGGTCCCGTTTACGGCCACGACGGCGCCGTCGCCGGTGCGGACCAGGCAAAGCTGGTCGCCGCCGAGCCCGCAATTGTCGGGCGACAGCACGCAAATGACCGCCTGTGCGGCGATCGTCGCGTCCGCCGCGGAGCCGCCGACCAACAACATTTCGAGACCAGCGGAGACCGCCAGCGGATGTGCAGCGGAAACCGCGCCGCGCGCGCCCCTCAGCACGGGCCGACAGGTGGAGGAGAACGGATCGGCGATGAGCATCGATGTGCTTTCCAGGTGCGGCCAATCAAACGGCGGTGTAGCCGCCATCGACGACGAGGGTCGTGCCGGTGATGTAGGCGGCGGCGCGGGAGGCGAGGAACAGGACGGAGCCGGCAACCTCCTCGGCAGAGCCTTGCCGACGCAGGGGGATGCTGCGGGTGAGTGCGGCCTCCGCCGCCGTGCGGTCCGCTTGATGCGACCAGTACGGAGCGTTGAAGGGCGTATCGATCCACCCCGGCAACAGGCAGTTCACCCGAATCCGGTCCGGGGAGAGTTCGTCGGCCAGGCTGCGGCAGAGGCCGACAAGCCCCGCCTTGCCGGCGTGGTATCCCGGCATGCCGGCATGGCCGCGCAAGGCGCCCGTCGAGGCGGTGAAGATCAGGCTGGGATTGGCGGACATCCGCAGGTGAGGCGCGGCCGCCTGCGCCAGAAGAAAAGGCGCGGTGAGGTTCACCGCCAGGCTCCGTTGCCAAGCCTCCAAACTCCAGTCGGCAAGCGAGGCGGAGTGCAGGAACCCGGCATTGGCGAACACGGTGTCGACGCCACCGAACCGCTCGACGGCCGCCTCGACGGCACGACGCGGCGCCCCAGGCTCCGCCAGATCGCAGAGGATGAATGAGGCGGCGCCCAAAGCCGGCTCGGCGCAGGAGGCGTGCGCCGCATCCCTGTCGATGTCGGCCAGCAGCACGTCATCGCCCTGGGCGCGGAACAGCCGAAGCGCGGCGAGGCCGATCCCCGTCGAGCCGCCGGCGATGAGGATGGTGGCTATGGCACGCGCTCCTTCATGGCCCGCAGATGAGCGGTCGCCTCGCGATCGATCGCCCGCAGGTCCGGCGTGAGGACGACGCCGTAGGCGTCGCGGGCCGCCTGGACCGACACCCGGCCATCGAGAACATCTTCGAACACCCGCTCGGGTTCGCGTTCATAGGCGTCGCCATACCCGCCGCCGCCCGCCATCATGTGACGGAAGACGGCGCCGTGGCGCAGATTGATGGGCATGGTCGGCAGCGGCGGCAGCACGGTGTGTTCATTGCCATCCTCGACCCGGTTGGTGGACGGGGCACCCTCCGCGCCGCCGAACAGGCCATGAGGCGGATGGAAGCGCTTGTCGGAGCGCACGCCGAGAAAGCAATCGTCGGTGAGGATGCGGTAGTCGCGCTTCAGCGCCAGCCCGCCGCGCCGCCGTCCGGCACCGCCGGTATCGGCGACGAGGCCATAGCTTTCGATGCGCAACGGATAATCCGCCTCGATCATTTCGATCGGCACGTTCGACTGGTTCGACGCCATATGAGGCACGCCGTCCTGCCCGTCACCGTCCCGGCTGGCGCCCCATGTCCCCATGATGCACTCGGAGAACACGAACGGACGCCCCTCATGGAGGCCGGCGAAGGTGGGCAGGGTGGAGCCGCCGGCACCATCGGCCGTCAGCCTGTCGGGAAGCGCGGGTGCCAAGGCACCGAACATGCAATCCACGATGCGATAGCCGGTGATCCCGCGCGCGCCGCAGGGCGCCGGTGACACGCAATTTACCAGGGTACCCGCGGGAGCCCGCACCGTGATCGGGCGGGTGTAGCCATGGCAGTTCGGCATCTCCTGCGGCATGATCGAACGCAACGCCGCATAGACGTTGGACTTGGTGAACGACAGCGGCGCGTTGATGCCGCCGCGCACCTGGAGCGACGTGCCTTCCCAATCGGCGACGATGGTGTCGCCGGCAACGGTCAGCGCCACCTGGAGCACGATGGTTTCGGGGTCCTCGCCGAGGCCGTCAATGTGGTCGGTAAAGCGGTAGACGCCATCGGGAATGGCGGCGATGTTCAGCCGCGCCATGCGTTCGGCGAGGTCGTGCAGATCGACCAGGGCCTGCCGCATCCCGGCGGACCCGTAGCGCGAGAACAGTTCGCCGAGGCCGCGAACCCCGGCTTCAGCCGCGGAAACCTGCGCGCGCAGATCACCGAGCACGAGGCGCGGCACCCGCACATTGGCCTCGATGATGTTCCAGATCGCGGCGTTGTCGACCCCGCCGGTTCGCAGCTTGAGGAAGGGCAGCCGAAGTCCTTCCTGATAGATCTCCGTCGCGCCGATCGAATTGCTGCCCGGCACGATGCCGCCGACGTCGACGTGATGGGCGATGGTGGTGGCCCAGCCCTCAAGCCGTCCGGCGTGGAAGAAGGGCTGGATGATGTAGATGTCCGGCAGATGCTGGCCGCTGGCGAGATAGGGGTCGTTGGCGATGAAGAGGTCGCCCTCGCCGATATCGCCCTCGAATTGCACGATGAGATGACGCATGGCGTCGTAGAAACTGCCGAGATGCATCGGCGTCGTCAGGCCCTGGCCGACGATCTGGCCTTCCGCGTCGCAGACCGCGGTGGAGTAATCCATCGAGTCGCGGATGATGGCGGAATAGGCCGTCCGCATCAGGATCAGCGCCATCTCGTCGGCAACCGTGTCGAGGCCGTTGCGGATCACTTCGAGCAGCAGCGGGTCGGTGCCCGGCTTGGTCGCGGCGCTCATTGCGGCAGCTCTCCGTCCTGATCGACAATGATGTTGCGCTTTTCGTCGAGGCTGGCCGTCCAGCCCGGCGGCACGATGGTGGTGCTGTCCGGCTCCTCGACGATCATGGGACCGGCCATGGGGCGCATAAGCACCTCGCGTCCCACGATGGCGGCCTCCCGCCATCCGAGTGCGCCGAAATAGGCGGGGCGCGTTTGCGGGCCGTCGCCGGCGACGGCGGGCCGCACCGCCAGCATGGCTTCGGGGCGGTCCGTGACGACCGTGCCAATGACGCGCAGCGCGACGATCTCGCGTTTGTGGGTCCGTGACAGGCTGTGGCCGTAAGAGCGGGCATGCTCGGCATCGAAGGCGGCCGACAGCGCCTCGATCGCCTCGGCACCCAAGGGCTCGTCGGGCAGGTCCACGGTGAGCTCGAATGCCTGCCCGGTGTAGCGCAAATCCGCGCGGCGTCGCAGCCGCACGCCGGACGCCGGCCGGCCGAGATGATGCAGCACGCTGGCCTCGAGCCTTTCGAACGCCGTCGCGAGCTGGGCGGGGTCGGCGTCGTCGAGCGCCACCAGCAGGCCCTGCGACTGGGCAAACTCGATGTCGGAAAACAGCAGGCCGAAGGCGCTGAACACGCCGGCGGCCGGCGGCACCACGACACGCTTCATGCCGAGCGACGCCGCGAGGCCAACGGCATGAAGACCGCCGCCGCCGCCGAAGGCGAGCAGGGCGAAGTCGCGCGGATCTCGCCCGCGCGAGGTCGTCACCGAGCGCACCGAACGCGCCATCAGCGCATTGGCGATGCCGATCACGCCGTAAGCGACCTCCTCGACCGACCGGCCGAGCGGTGCGGCCATCTGCTCCTGCAGCACCGCCCTTGCCGAAGCTGCATTGATCGGCACGGTGCCGTCGGCGATCGCCTTCGGGTTCAGGTAGCCCAGCGCCACATTCGCATCCGTCACGGTCGGCAAGGTGCCGCCGCGCCCGTAGCAAACCGGGCCGGGCATCGCTCCCGCACTCTGCGGGCCGACCGTTATGTTGCCGGCCTCGTTCAGGCGCACGATGCTGCCGCCGCCGGTGCCCACTTCGGACACGTCGATCACCGGCAGGCGCAGCGCATAGCCCCCGCCCTTCACCAGGCGGCTGCTGAGCGAGATGCCGCCGCCGACCTCGTATTCGTCGGTCGTGAGATAGCGGCCATTCTCGATGACGGACGCCTTGGCAGTGGTGCCGCCCACATCCAGTGCGATGATGTTGGCCAGACCGGCTCTCTTGCCGACATAACCCGCGCCGATGACGCCGGCGGCCGGACCGCTCTCCACCACCAGTGCCGGCCGTTCGAGCACGGTTTCCAGATCGAGAATGCCGCCGCTCGACTGCATCATGAACAGCGGCGCCGCTATGCCTTCGCGGTCGAGCCGGGCCCGCAGCGAGCGCAGATATCGGCTCACCGGCGGCGCCACATAGGCATTGATGACGGTTGTGCTGGTGCGCTCATATTCGCGGATTTCCGGCAGCACATCGACCGAGAGCGTGATGAAGCGGTCCGGCAGGCGGGCGCGCAGGATCTCGCCGGCACGACGCTCATGCGCGGGGTTCGCGTAGGAATGCAGGAAGCACACCGCCACCGCTTCGATGCCGGCCTCGATTATGGCGTCGGCGATGCGCTCCAGGCCAACGACATCGAGCTCGCGCAGCACCTCGCCGCGCGGGCCCATGCGCTCGGCCACCTCGAAGCGGTGGCGGCGCGGGACCAGTGGCGGCGGCTTGCGGTAGAGCGGCTCATAGAGGCGCGGCACGCGGATGCGCCGCAACTCCAGCACATCGCGGAAGCCTTCGGTGGTGACGAGTGCGGTGCGGGCGCCCTTGCCTTCCAGTATGGCGTTGGTGGCGACGGTGGAGGCGTGCAGCATCTCCACCACCGCGCTCGCAGGAATCCCTTCGCGGGAGAGGATCTCACGGCAGCCGTCGATCACGCCGCGCGCATAGTCGTCCGGCGTCGAGGGCACCTTGGTGGTCGACAGCGTGCCGTCCGGGCCGAGCAAGGCGACGTCGGTGAAGGTGCCGCCAATATCGACGGCGATGCGGTAGGCGGGCATTTGTCCGTGGACACCGGTCACAGCGCGTATTTCCGCACTTTGTCCTCGTCGACCTCGATGCCGAGGCCCGGCGCGTCGAGCGGCAGCAGCGCGCCGTCAGTGAAGCCGAACGGACGGGTCACGATATCATCCTCGAAATAGTGCCCCCCGATCTTGCAGGGATGGGTTCCGGCCGGCGCCGAGACCGGGATCACCGAGGGTATCGAGATCGCCCGCGACGACAGCGCCACGGCGAGGTTCGCCGCGTTGCCGATGGCGGATTCGATCGAGCCATTGACGTCGCAGGGCAGGCCCGCCGCCTCGGCGATGGTCGCGACCTCACGCGCCCGCTGGATGCCGCCCGCCTTGGCGAGATAGACCGATATGGCGTCGGCGCCGTTCACCTCGACGAGGTCGAGCGCGTCGCGCGGCGACCAGCAGCTCTCGTCGGCGATGATCTTCACCCTGGCGCCCGCCGTGACCCGCGCCATGTCCCGCAGGCCGGCAACCGGCTGCTCGATATAGTCGACCGACGCCGTCTCAAGCCGTTCCGCGACATCGAGCGCCGTCTTCATCTGGCGATAGCCCTGGTTGACGTCGAGGCGCAGCCGGACATGGCCGGGAAGGCGGCGGCGAAGCTCGAGCATCAGCTCGACATCGCGTTCAGCATCCTGCCCGCCCTTGATCTGGAACGCCCTGATACCGTCGGCGCAGGCCGCATCGGCTTCCTCGAGCGCCTCCGGAATGTCCATCAGTCCCACCATGTGCGCGACGACGACACCGGGACGCACCGCGCCGCCCAGCAGCCGATAGACCGGCACGCCCAGAGATTTGCCCCACAAATCGTGAAGCGCCATCTCTACGGCGTTCTTGGCGTAGGTATTGCCGATGACGAGCGTATCCATCAGCGCGACGATGGACGAGATGGCAGTTGGCTCCATGCCGACCAGATGCGGGCGCAGCACCTTCTCCACGATAATGCTCACCGTATCGAGCGTTTCGCCGCCATGCCGGCCATGCTCGCCGCCCCATGTCGCGAGCGGCGTCGCTTCGCCGTAGCCGACCAGCCCCTCGTCGGTGGTGACGCGGATGAGCACGAACATGCCGAGTTCCTGATCGAGGCCATTCCACCGAAAGCGTCGCCGTATAGGCAGGGCAAACGGCACGGCTTCCACGGTCTTGATCTTCACGCGGCTCTCCTGGGGTGTTCGGGCGGCAAATGCGGACGATGTCGAGGGGTCGGCCGACGCGCCCTCATTTCCCGGATATGAAAATTCTTTCTTCGGTGAGAATCAAGTTGATATTTTCTCCCAAGTGAAATTAGCTTCCTCTCCAGACAGGAATTGCCGCGAGGAGAGGAACGACTGCCGCCGGCAGCGTGGAGCGACCATGGTGAAACCGCAGCTTCAGAAAGCCGCCTCCGCCCCACCCAATGCGGTGGGAGAGCGGCTGAAACATATCCGGCAGGAAACCGGCCTCACTCTGGCCGAGGTCGGCCAGCGCACTGGCGTCTCGATCTCCAACCTGTCGAAGATCGAGCGCGGCGAGGTCTCGCCGTCCTTCGACGTCGTCATCCGGCTGTGCGAGGGGCTGGACATCCCGCTCGAACAGTTCGTCACCCCCGGCCCCAAGCTCAATGTGAGCGGGAGAAAGACCCAGACGCTGCGCGGCCAGGCCGTGCCGTTCTCGACCGAGCAGTATGACTACCTCGCCCATTCCAGCGAGATCTCGCGCAAGAGCATGATCCCGCTGGAAATGTGGGTCACGGCGCGCTCAGCGGATGCTTTCGAGCACTGGAGCGAGCATGACGGTGAAGAGTTCGTCTATGTGATCAGCGGCGAGATCGAAATACACACCGATCAATACGCGCCGTTCCGCATCGGCGCAGGTGAAAGTGCCTATTTCGACAGTGCCATGAGGCACATCTACATCTGCACGAGCGTCGAAAACGCTCACATATTGTCGATTTCCTACAACCCGCACGTGTCCGCGCCTGCGCCTGTCGAACGCTTCATGCATCCGGCCGCCAAGCCGGGGCGAGGCGGGGCGTAGATACGCGGCATTCGGCTAGCGGCCACGTCGCCGCATGCCTGCGCCTCAA
>JBGGNI010000016.1:0-4064 GCA_041287585.1 Xanthobacteraceae bacterium | reverse complement strand
CATAGGCGCCGTCATGATTGGCGTCGAAGTAAAGGTGCGCCTCATAGATGATCTTGTCCGAGGGATCGACGATGTTCATGTCGTCGTTCCAGGCGGTCCAGCTCTGTGCGCCGCTCCAATTGTTTCCGGCGACATAGATGTCGGTGTCGGTATCGACCGTGCGGATGGCGTCCACCGCGGCTTGGGCCGCGGTCGGCCAGATATCGGCGCCGCCCATGTCGTGCGGCTCGTTCATCAGTCCGTAGCCCTCGACGCCCGGATGGCCTTCGAGCGCGGTCGCCATCTTCAGCCAGAAATCGGCGAAAACCTCAGTGGGCACCGCCTCGGAGCCGATGATGTCGGTGCCGTAGCGGCCGTAATTGTGCACATCGACGATCACCGTCATGCCGCGCTCGGCCGCGGCGTCGAGAAAATCGGTGAGGCGTGCAAGCTCGGCCGGGTCCAGTTCGCCGCCCAGCGTCGGCTGCAGCCGTTCCCATTTTACCGGGAGGCGGATCAGCGTTACACCCTGAGATTGGTAATAATCCAAACTCTCGGTAGATGGGTAAATATAGTCAACGCCATATTGGTTACCGCTGCCGAATTCGGCACCGGAAAGATTAACCCCAATCGTCATAACTCTACCGCTACGCTGACGCCGCCCCGTAGGGGAAGGTATCAGCGTGATCTAGTTCTGCAAATGAATTCTGTGCATTATTTACAATTTTAAAGAGTTTCTAAAGATTATCCGGCACGCGCGCACCAGCGCATTCCGGCTCAATCCGTGCGCCGGATGAAGGCACCAAACGCCCGCGGCCCGTCCGCTACCGCAATATCGTCCACCCGCTTCAGCGTACGGGCGTCGATCACGCTCAGCGTGTTGGTTTCCCAGTTCGCCACATAGATGAGCGCGCCGTCGCGGCTGGCGGCGATGCCTTCGGGATAGTCGCCGACCGGGATGGCGGCGAGCGGGGCGAGGGTGGCGAGGTCGAACGCGGTTACCGTCCCGGCATACTGGTCGGTGGAAAAGCCGCGCCCGGCCGCCAGCGCCACCGCATAGGGCCGCAGGCCCACCTTCACCGTGCCGACGACCGCGCGGGCGGCGATGTCGACGATCGAGACATCGTCGGAGCCGACATTGGCAATGTAGGCCCGCGCGCCCTGGGCATCGATGGTGACGCCGAACGGGCGTGAGCCGACCGTCACGGTGGCGATGCGGGCCAGCGTCGCGGTGTCGACGAAGGAGATGGCGTCGGAATCCCGATCAGCCGAGATCAGCAGGCGCCCATCCGGCGTCACCGCAAGGCCCGACGGCGACAGCCCGACCGCGACGATGCCGATGGTGCGCCCGTCGTCCGGGTCGATGGCGAGGACACGCGCGCCGTACCAGTCCGCGACATAGACCGGGCGGCCGGCGGGGTGCACGGCGACGCCGAGCGGCCCGCCGCCGACCTCGATGCGCCGCAGCACTTTCCGCGCGGCGGTGTCGATCACCGAGAGCGCCTTGCCGTCCGGGCTGGTGACGAAGGCGCGCGTGCCGTCCGCACTCACCGCGATGCCGGCAGGCTTGCCCTGTATCGGCAGGGTGGCGACCACCCGCCGCGTGGCGAGATCGACGATGCTCAGCAGTTCGGCCGGCTGCGAGGTGATGAAGGCCTCGTCCGCACGCACGGCCGCCGCCGACAGCACGGCGCAGCACAGGCATATGGCGGCATGGCGCCAAGGCGCCATGGGTCAGCTTCCGCCTTCCACCTTCTTCTTCAGCCCTTCGAGCCCGGCCTTATAGACCCCGGTCACCGCCTTGATGGCGGCCTCGTCGCTCAATTCCGGCGGCGGGTCGTTGTTGGGATAGCCGCGATAGAAGGCGCCGCGCCACTCGACCTTGGACTTCGCGCCGCCATCGAGCGGGGTGACGACCAGCCAGGACGAATAATTGGTGACCGGCAGCACGGTCACCTCGACCTTTTCGATCCGGTACATCAGCGTCTTGGTGTCGGGTTCCAGCTTGGCCACCACCTCGTCGATGGTGCCGCCGCCCTGCAGCGTCAGCGTGCGGGTCGCATTGGCGGCATTGCCGCCCTTGCCCTCGGTCTTGGTCACCGCCGGGTGCCAGCTCATATCCTGGAAATTGCTCACCACCTCCCACACCTTGTCCGGCGGGGCGTTGATCTCGATGGTCTCGCTCACCTTCTGGCGGGTGGGGCCATGGGCGTTGGCCGCGGTGTGCGCGAGGCTGATGGCACCGAGCGCCGCGAAGGCGGCGACGAAAAAGCGTCTGTTCATGAATTCCGTCCCTGGTCTTTTCGGTGTCGGGCGGCAGGGCCGCTCGTTGCCCTCACTCTAGGGGCTTGGCCGGGCTTCGTGAACTGCGCCTTTCGATGCTGCCGCACCGTCATGCCTTCAATTCGGCGAGAAAGGCATCGCCGAAGGCGGCGAGCTTGGCGGCGCCGACGCCGCGCACGCCGGCGAGTTCGGCACGGTTGCGCGGGCGGCGCACGGCGATTTCCTCCAGCGTCTTGTCGGCGAACACCACATAGGCCGGCACTTCGCGCTCGGCCGCAAGCTTGCGGCGCAGCGCCTTGAGGCGGATCAGCAATTGAGCGTCCGCCGGCTCCAGCGCGGCGGTCGACGCATTGGCAGGGCGCTCGCGGGTCTTCTTGGAGGGCGCGCGCAAGGTGAAACCGGCGGTGCCGGCGAGGATGGCGCCGCCGGCCTCAGTGAGATGCAGCGCGCCGAAGCGGGCGGGATCCGCCTGCAACGCCCCGGTGGCGACGAGCTGTCGCAGCAGGCCGCGCCAGTGCCCGGCCGGCTTGTCGGCGCCGGCGCCGAACTCGGCCAGCCGCTCGTGCCCGCGTCCCAGCACCGCCTCGGTGCGCTGGCCGCACAATACGCTGCCGAGGTGCGCCGCGCCGAAGCGTTCGCCGGTGGCGCGCACGATGCGCAGCGCCAGCCGCGCCTCATTGCTGGCATCCACCACCTGCGGCGGATCGCGGCACACGTCGCAATGGCCGCAGGGCTTGGCCCGCTCGCCGAAATAGCCGAGCAGCACGGCGCGCCGGCACGTCACCGCCTCGCAGAAGCCGACCAGCGCATCGAGCCGGCGGCCCTCCACCAGCTTGCGGGCGGGCTCGGAACTCTCCTCGTCGATGAAGCGGCGGCGGGTGCGCACATCCTCCATGCCGTAGAGCAGCAGCGTCTCGGCCGGCGCGCCGTCGCGGCCGGCGCGGCCGATCTCCTGGTAGTAGGATTCCAGGCTGCCCGGAATGTCGCCATGCACCACATAGCGCACATCGGATTTGTCGATGCCCATGCCGAAGGCGACGGTGGCGACCATCACGATGCCGGGCTCGGCCAGGAACGCCTCCTGGTTGGCGCCCCGCGCCTCGGTGCTCAGGCCGGCATGGTAGGGCAAAGCGCGGATTCCGGCCTTGACCAGCCGCTCCGCGGTCTCTTCCACCTTCTTGCGCGACAGCCGGTAGACAATGCCGGACTGGCCGGGCCGGGCGCGCACATAGGCTTCGATGCGCTCCGGCGCGCCCTGCTTTTCCTCCACCGCCAGAAACAGGTTCGGCCGGTCGAAGCCGGCGACGAACACCCGCGCCGTGCCGCCGAACAGCCGCTCCACAATGTCGTCGCGGGTGGCGCGGTCGGCGGTGGCGGTCAGCGCGACGATGGGCACGCCGGGGAACAGCTCCCGCAGCCGGGCGAGTTCCAGATAGTCGGAGCGGAAGCTGTGGCCCCACTGCGACATGCAGTGCGCCTCGTCGATAGCGATGAGGCCGAGCGGCAGCCGCCCCAGCGCCGCCAGCATGCGCTCGGTCAACAGCCGCTCGGGCGCCAGGTACAGCAGCCGCGTCTGCCCGGCCGCGACCCGCCGCCAGGCCGCGACATTGTCGTCGCGCGAACGGCCGGAATGGATCGCGTCGGCGCCGACGCCTTCCAGCTTCAGCGCCGCCACCTGGTCGTCCATCAGTGCGATGAGTGGGGATACAACCACGGCGAGCCCGCCGCGCACCAGCGCCGGCAGCTGGTAGCACAGCGATTTACCGGCGCCGGTCGGCATCACCGCCAGGGTCGGCACGCCG
>JBGGNI010000015.1:0-24523 GCA_041287585.1 Xanthobacteraceae bacterium | reverse complement strand
GAGATTATGAAATCATATTTTCAATCCGAGCGGTAGCGTCGAGGACGGCATGGCATTCGAAGTGGATTTGAACGGGAAGGCAACCCTCGCGCTCGCCAGCGTGCGCAGCGAGGTCATTGCGCCGATGATGGGCTGGGCGGGTCTGGTCGAGGCCGGCCAGTACATCCGCGTCACCGATCCGCGCGGCCGGCAGTGCGCCGACTTCTGGGCCTTCAACGCCGAGGATCTCGACGAGCACCTGTCCGCCATGCACACCCGCGTATGGGTCAACAAGCTGTGCCCGGTGCCGGGGGAGAGCTTCCACTCCAACCATCGCCGGCCGATCCTGCAGATGATCGCCGACACCTGCGGCGTGCACGACCTGCTCACCGCCGCCTGCGACGAACACCGCTACCGGCTCTACGGGCTGAAGCAGGAGCACCGCTCCTGCGCCGGCAATCTGCGCGAGGTGATGGCGCCGCATTTCGGCATGTCGCGCTTCTATGTGCCCCAGCCGTTCAACGTCTTCGCCAATGTGCCGATCGGGCCGGACGGATCGGTGCTGAACGGCCCCGCGCCCTCCAAGCCCGGCGACTACATCGTGCTGAAGGCCTGGATCGATACGCTGGTCGCCATCTCGGCCTGCCCGCAGGAGTTCAACCCGATCACCGGCTGGTACCCGACCGAGCTCCAGGTCGACGTCATGGAACCGGAGCGCATCGATGGCTGAGGCGGTGCTTACGGTCGATGGCGGCCATGGCGGTGCGTTCGCGGTGCGCAGCGGCGCGGTCTTCGCCCTCATCGACGTGCTGGGCCAGCAGGCGATCGACTTCGTCGCCTTCAACGCCGGCGATCTCCGCGAGACGCTGTCGGGCATCGAGACCCGGCGCGCGCTCGGCTCGCTCTACATCAAGCTGGGCGATGTCCTGGTCTCCAGCCGCGGACGGCCGATGCTGGAAATCGTCGAGGACAGCATCGGCACCCACGACTACACCGTGCCGGCTTGCGACCCGAGCCGCTTTGCGGTGGATTTCGGCTGCCCCGGCCACCGCAACTGCCTGGAGAATATGTTCGCCCCGTTGCGCGCCTATGGCGTCGCCTCGCCGCTCGACGTGCCGGAGCCGTTCAATTTCTTCCAGAACAGCCCGGTGGTGGAAGACGGTCGCACCGCGGTGGTGGACCCGCCGAGCCGTCCCGGCGACCGCATCGCCCTGCGCGCGCTGATGGACCTGGTGTGCGCCGTCTCGTCCTGCCCGCAGGACATCATTCCCGGCAACGGCCTGCGGCCGACGCCGGTCGAGGTGCGCTATCCGCAGGGGAGTGCCTGATGCCGCTCCTGATGATCGAACCGGACCGCGCCGCGCTGCCGACCGAGAGCGACCTCGTCGTGCCCGGTGGCGAGGTGCGCGCGATCAAGCTCGGCTGCGGGCAGTTGCTCGCCGTGACGGACCTCGAGGGCGGCCAGCCCGCCGGCCTGTTCGCGGTCTCCGACGCCGACCCGGAGATTTTCCTGTCGCCGCATCACACGCGGGTGTTTTCCAACTCCTTCGCGCTGCGGCTCGGCATGCGGCTGGTCACCAACAAGCGGCGCCCGGTGATGGTGCTCGGCGTCTCGGCACCGCATCTGGTCCATGATCTGCTGATGCCGCTCACCGAGGGCGAGCCCGCCGGCGCCGATGCGCTGAAGGGCCGGGTCGCCGCCGTCCTGCACGAGGCGGGGGCGCGGGTCGCCAAGGTGGCGGACCCGGTGAACCTGTTCCTCTCCATCGCTATTCGCCGGGACGGCAGCCTGACGCCGGCCGGCGTTTCCTCGCGGCCCGGCGACATTCTGGTGTTCCGGGCGGTGATGGACCTCACCCTCGCCATCGCCGCGCCCAGGCCAGACCCGCGCCTGTGGCAGCGGCCGGCGCCGGGCCCGCTGCGCGTGCAAGTGCGTAACGACCTCGACAGCATCGTCGGCCTTCCACACAGGGAATGAACATGAACCTCAAGTCGCTGGGAATTCTCGCGCTCGCCGCCGTGCTCGGCGCCGGCGCCGCGGCACCCGCTGGTGCCGCCTCGCTCAAGGACGTGAAGGCCAAGGGCGTGCTGGTGGTCGGCATCGATCCGACCTTCTCGCCCTTCGAGTTCACCGATGCGAGCGGCAAGATCGTCGGCTACGATCCCGAGATACTGGAAGCGGCGGCGAAGAATCTTGGCCTCAAGGTCGAGTACAAGGTGATGCCGTTCAGCGGCATCCTGCCCGCCCTCATCGCCGGCGGCTTCGATGTGACCCCGACGCTCAACGTCACCGCCGAGCGCGCCAAGCGCATCGATTATGTGATCCCGACCTCGACCTCCACCAATGCGGTGCTGGCGGTGAAGGGCGGCAAGGTCGCCGCCTCCGACATCGGCGCGCTGTCCGGCCTGACCTGCGCGGTGAAGCAGACCACCCAGCCCGAGCAGATGATGCAGAAGCTGAACAAGGAACTCACCGCCGCCGGCAAGAAGCCGGTGGAGTTGCTAGGCTTCGAGACCATCGACCAGACCGTGGTCGCCCTCGCCGATGGGCGCGCCCAGTGCGTGGTCGACGACAAGTCGGTGCTGGTGGAGGCGGTGGGCAAGCGCAAGGACCTCGCGCTTGTCGTGGTCGGCGATATTGGCGGCTCGACGCCGATCGGCTGGGGCGTGAACAAGGCCGATGCGGACCTCACGGCGGCGCTCTCCGCCGAGGTGGCGAAGCTGAAGGCGGACGGCACCATCGGCAAGCTCCAGGAGAAGTATTTCGGCTACACCATGGTGGTGCCGGAGAAGGACTTCATCCCGGCCCAGTAGGCCCGCGTGGCGAGGGGAGGGGCGAGCATGTTCCGTGGCGAACTCTTCCTCGAAGCCGTCGGCCCCATTGCCGGGGCGGCGATCGTCACCGCCGAACTGACGGTGGCGGCCGGGCTCATCGGCCTTGCCGCCGGTGCGCTCGCCGCCATGGCGCAGATCGGCGGCGGCTGGGGCGGGGCCCTGGCGGGTCGCGTCTATGTCAGCCTGATGCGCGGCACGCCGCTCTATGTGCAATTGCTCGTGGTCTATTTCGGCCTCGCCTTTGCCGGCCTCTCCAGCCAGGCCTTTCTTGCGGCGGCGCTGGCCATCGGGCTGAATTCGGGCGCCTATTGCGCCGAGATATTGCGCGCCGGCATCCTCGCCATTCCGCCCGGCCAGATCGAGGCGGCGCAGGCGATCGGCATGGGGCGGCTGCGCATCTGGCAGCGCGTGGTGCTGCCGCAGGCCTTTATCGCCAGCCTGCCGCCGCTCACTGCCGAACTCACCATCGTGCTGAAATCCACCCCGCTCGCCTCCGTGGTGGCGGTGACCGAGATCACCTATACCGGCGTGCTGATCCAGTCGCGCAACTACTCGGCGATCGAGGTGTTCGCCGTGGTGGCGCTGGCCTACATCGCCATGGCGCAGGTGCTACTGCGCGGCTCGCGCGCGCTGGAGCGCCGCTTCCGGCCGTTCCGGGCCTGAGCCGATGCACGACACCTTCGAAGTCTTCGTCGAATACGGCCCGCTGCTGCTGGAGGGCCTGTATGAGACCGTGCTGCTGACCCTGGCCGGCGCGCTGTGCGCCTTCATGGCCGCCATGGTGCTGCACGCCGCCGCCGCGAGCCCCTGGCGCCCGCTTCGCGCCGTGGTTCGGCTCTACACCGAGCTCATTCTCGGCCTGCCCATTCTGGTGCTGCTCTACTGCATCTATTTCGCCGGGCCCGGCTTCGGGCTGCGGCTGTCGGCGGTGGCCTCGGGTCTGCTCACCCTCACGCTGTACTACTCGCCCTATATGGCCGAGGCGATCCGCGCCGCGGTGGCGGCGATCCCCTCCGGCCAGATCGAGGCCGGCCAGACCGTGGGCATGGGGCCGTTCGCCGTGGCGCGCCGTATCGTGCTGCCGCAGGCCGGGGCGCTCGCTTTGCCGGCGCTGGTCGGGCTGCTGATCGGCCTTGCCAAGGACACCGCGATTCTCTCCATCGTCTCGGTGAAGGAGTTGTCCTACATGACCAAGCAGGTGGTCTCGCGCTCCTTCATGCCATTTGAGGTCTGGGCCGGCGTCGCGCTGATCTATTGGGTGTGCCTCAGCACGCTCGATCTCGCCATGCGGCGGTTGGAGCGCCATCTGACCCGCCACCGGAGGCTCGCGCCATGAACGAGCGCGCGGCCCCGCCGCTGATCCGGGCGGAAGGCATCTCCAAGATGTTCGGCGATCGCTGGGTGGTGGATCGCGTCTCGTTCCAGGTGGCGCGCGGCGAGGTGGCGTGCGTGCTCGGCCCGTCCGGCTCGGGCAAATCCACCATGCTGCGCTGCCTCAACTGGCTGGCGCCGCCGACCGAGGGCGCAATCTACCTCGCCGGCGAGCGGCTGGGGGTGCTTGAGGCGGCGGACGGAACCACGCGGCCGCTGCCGGCGAAGCTGGTGCGCCAGCAGCGTGCCCGCTTCGGCATGGTGTTCCAGCAGTTCAATCTCTGGCCGCACCGCACCGCCTTGCAGAACGTCATGGAGGGGCTGGTCATCGTCCGGGGCGAGCCGAAGGCGCAGGCGCGGGACAAGGCGGCGGCAATGCTGGCGCGGGTCGGCCTCGCCGCGCGCCAGGACGCCTATCCCTCCCAGCTCTCCGGCGGCCAGCAGCAGCGCGTGGCGATCGCCCGCGCGCTGGCGATGGAGCCGGAAATCCTGCTGTTCGACGAGCCGACCTCGGCGCTCGACCCGGAACTGGTCGGCGAGGTGCTGGCGGTGATGAAGGACCTCGCCGAGCGGCACGTCACCATGATCGTGGTGACGCACGAAATGGGCTTCGCCGCCGAGGTCGCCGATCGCATTTTGTTCATGGACGAGGGGCGGCTGGTGGAGGAAGCACCGCCGGCCCGCTTCTTCTCGGCGCCGGCTTCGCCGCGGGCGCGGCAGTTTCTGGAGCGTCTGCTCGGCGGCCGCCCGCCCGTGGCGTGACGCCGGTTGGCAGCGGCGGCCGGGATTGCTAGCTCTGCCGCCAACGCATTCTCCGTCAGGGCCGTCCCGTCATGAGTCTTGAGACCGTCCGTGCCTTCTTCGCTGCCCATGCACCCGAAATCGCCGTGCTGGTGACGGCGGAAAGCTCGGCCACGGTCGACCTCGCCGCCGCCGCACACGGGGTGGAGCCGGCGCAGATCGCCAAGACCATCTGCCTGCGGGTCGGGGAGACAATCCTGCTGGTGGTGACGAGCGGCACCACGCGGCTCGACAACCGCAAGGCCAAGGAGCAGTTCGGCGGCAAGCCGCGCATGCTGGGCGCGGACGAGGTGGCGGCGGTGACCAGCCATCCGGTCGGCGGCGTCTGCCCGTTCGGCTTGCCGGCGCCGCTGCCGATCTATCTCGACGTCTCGCTGCGCCGCTTTGCCGAGGTGGTGCCGGCGGCAGGGGCCACCAACGCGGCGGCGCGGCTGTCGCCGGAGCGGATGGGCGAACTGGTCGGCGGCGTCTGGGTCGAGGTCTGCTCCTGAGGCGCCGCGCTCACCGTCCCAGCATCGGCAGGTCCAGCCCCTGCTCGCGGGCGCAGTCGATGGCGATGTCGTAGCCGGCATCGGCGTGGCGCATCACGCCGGTGGCCGGGTCGTTGGTCAGCACCCGCTTCAGCCGGCGGTCGGCGTCTTCCGAGCCGTCGCAGACGATGACCATGCCGGAATGCTGCGAGAAGCCCATGCCGACGCCGCCGCCATGGTGCAGCGACACCCAGGTGGCGCCGGAGGCGCAGTTGAGCAGGGCGTTGAGCAGCGGCCAGTCGGAAACCGCGTCGGAGCCGTCCTGCATCGCCTCGGTCTCGCGGTTGGGCGAGGCCACCGAGCCGGAATCGAGATGGTCGCGGCCGATGACGATGGGGGCGGAGAGTTCGCCCCGCCGCACCATCTCGTTGAAGGCGAGGCCGAGCAGCGCCCGCTTGCCCAGGCCAACCCAGCAGATGCGCGCCGGCAGGCCCTGGAAGGCGATGCGCTCGCGCGCCATGTCCAGCCAATTGTGCAGGTGGGCGTCGTCCGGGATCAGCTCCTTCACCTTGGCATCGGTGCGGTGGATATCCTCGGGATCGCCCGACAGCGCGGCCCAGCGGAACGGGCCGATGCCGCGGCAGAACAGCGGGCGGATATAGGCCGGCACGAAGCCGGGGAAGGCGAAGGCATCCCGCTCGCCCTCATCCAGCGCCATCTGGCGGATGTTGTTGCCATAGTCGAACACCGGCACGCCGGCTTTGTGGAAGTCCAGCATGGCGCGCACATGCAGCTTCATCGACGCCTTGGCGGCGGCGACGGTGGCTTCCGGCTCGGTGCGGGCGCGCTCGCGGTATTCCGGCCAGCTCCAGCCCAGCGGCAGATAGCCGTTCAGCGGGTCGTGCGCCGAGGTCTGATCGGTGACGAGGTCCGGCCGCACACCGCGGCGCACCAGCTCCGGCAGGATGTCGGCGGCGTTGCCGAGCAGGCCGATGGAGACCGCCTCTTTCCTTTCGCAATGCGCGGCGATGAGAGCCAGCGCCTCGTCCAGCGAGCCGGCCTGTTTGTCGAGATAGCGGGTGCGCAGGCGGAAATCGATGCTCTGCTGCTGGCACTCGATGTTCAGCGACACCGCCCCGGCCATGGTGGCCGCCAGCGGCTGTGCGCCGCCCATGCCGCCCAGCCCGGCGGTGAGAACCCAGCGGCCGGCAAGGCTGCCGCCATAATGCCGACGCCCGGCCTCGACGAAGGTCTCGTACGTGCCCTGCACGATGCCCTGCGAGCCGATATAGATCCAGGAGCCGGCCGTCATCTGGCCGTACATCATCAGGCCCTGGCGATCGAGCGCGTTGAAGTGCTCCCAGGTCGCCCAGTGCGGCACCAGGTTTGAATTGGCGATCAGCACACGCGGCGCGTCCGCATGGGTCTTGAACACGCCCACCGGCTTGCCGGATTGCACCAGCAGCGTCTCGTCCGCCTCCAGCCGCTCCAGCGTCGCCACGATGGCGTCGAACGAGGCCCAGTCGCGCGCGGCGCGGCCGATGCCGCCATAGACCACCAGTTCCTTGGGGTTCTCGGCGACATCGGGGTCGAGATTGTTCATCAGCATGCGCAGCGGCGCTTCCGTCAGCCAGCTCTTGGCCCGGAGAGCGGTGCCGCGCGGGGCGCGGATCTCGACGTCGCGGTAGCGGGCATTGCTCAGCATGGCGGGGCTCCTGACTTGTATATACAAGATTGCCGAAACGGCGTCGGCTTGTCAATATGGGCGCGCTTCAGCCCGCGCCGGCGCGCTGGCGGCCTTGCAGGCGGTAGCGGCCGCCGGGAACCAGCAGCCGCACCGCCGTGACCACGCGTTCGCCGGCAAAGGTGCGGCGTCGGATCAGCAGGCAGGGGTCGGCGCGGCCGATGGCGAGCAGGCGTGCCTCCCAGGCGGCGGGCAGCACCGCCTCGATATCGTGTTCGGCCTGCGTCCAGGGGCTGGCGGCACTGAGGAAGACATTGGGCGTGGTGCGGGTGAAATCCTGGTCGATATAGTTCGGCGCCATCTCCGGGTTGACGTAGCGCTCCTCCAGTTGCACCGGGACGTCGTTCTCGGCGTGCACGATGATGGAGTGGAAGGCCGGGCTGCCGATTGGCCGATTTAGCGAATCGGCGATGTCCGGCGGTGCCTTCACCTGTTCCAGCACAACGACGCGGGCGCTATGGCGGTGGCCGCGGCCTTCGATCTCCTCGGCGATGTTCTTCACTTCCAGCAGATTGGACGGCGCCTTGCCCTCGGCCACGAAGGTGCCCAGCCCCTGCACGCGCAGCAGCACGCCTTCCTGCGACAGTTCGCGCAGCGCCCGGTTCACCGTCATGCGGCTGACGCCCAACTGGGCCACCAGCTCGTTCTCCGAAGGGATGCGATGGCGCGGCGGCCAGTCGCCCTTGCCGATATGGGCGAGGATCATCTCCTTGACGCCGGCATAGAGCGGGGCGGCGGCGCGGTGCCCGCCGGTTGCCACGTCCTGCGACACGCTCAAATCCTGCGGCTCGCTCCGGTCCATCGTCGGCTCTCCCCCGCCGCTTGCACCGCCGCGGAATCTTGCTAGGCTCGTTGTATGTACAACATGGATAACTCAGGCCGATGACCGCGTCCACACTCACGGCCGTGTTTGCCGAACGCGCTTTGCTTCCCGATGGCTGGGCCGAGCGGGTGCGGCTGGACATCGATGCCGCCGGCCGTATCGCCTCGGTGCAGGCGGGTGGCAGCCCGCAGGGCGCGCAGATCGCCGCCGGGCCGGTGGTGCCGGCGATGCCGAACCTGCACTCGCACGCCTTCCAGCGCGCCATGGCCGGGCTTGCCGAGATTTCCGGCGCTGGCGAGGACAGTTTCTGGACCTGGCGCGAGGAGATGTACCGCACCGTCGGCCTGCTTTCGCCGGAGGACGTCGAGGCCATCGCCGCCAAGCTCTATGTCGAGCTGTTGAAGGGTGGCTACGGCGCGGTCGCCGAGTTCCACTATCTGCACCACGCCCCCGGCGGCACCGCCTATGCCGACCCGGCGGAGCTGTCGCGGCGCATTCTCAAGGCGGCCTCCGACACCGGCATCGGCCTGACATTGCTGCCGGTGTTCTATGCCCACGGCAATTTCGGCGGCGTGCCGGCGGCGCCCGGCCAGCGGCGCTTCCTGCACGAGGTCGACGCCTTCGCGGACCTGCTCGAACGGCTCGGCCCGCATTGCACCGCTGCCAAGGCCCGGCTGGGCGTTGCCATCCATTCCCTGCGCGCCGCCACCGAAGGTGAGATGCGCGCGGTGCTCAGTGCCGCTCCGGCTGCCGGGCCGATCCATATTCATGCCGCCGAACAGATGAAGGAGGTGGAGGACAGCCTCGCCTTCAGCGGCCGGCGCCCGGTGGACTGGCTGCTCGACGAGATGGAGGTGGATGCGCGCTGGTGCCTGATCCACGCCACCCATATGACGGAAGGCGAGACGCAGCGGCTCGCTCGCTCCGGCGCCGTCGCCGGCCTGTGCCCCGCCACCGAAGCCAATCTCGGCGACGGCATCTTCCCGGCGGTGGCCTATCGCGGCGCCGGCGGGTGCTTCGGCATCGGCACCGACAGCCATGTGGCGACCGGCGTCGCCGAGGAAGTGCGGCTGCTGGAATATGGCCAGCGCCTGCGCGACCGCCGCCGCAACCGGCTGGCGGACGGGCCGCACCGCTCGGTGGGGCGCGATGTGTTTGCGGCCGCGCTGGCCGGCGGCGCGCAGGCGCTGGGCCAGCCGCTCGGCACCCTGGCGCCCGGCGCGACGGCGAGCCTTGTCGTGCTCGACGGCAGCGATCCGTTCGTCGCGGCGGCGCGGGGCGATGCGGTCATCGACCGCTGGCTGTTCGCGCTCGGTGACCGCGCGGTGCGCGATGTGATGGTGGCCGGCGCGTGGGTAATCCGCCAGGGCCGCCATGCCCTCGAGGAGGCCATCGATGCCGCCTTCCTCGCCGTGCTGGAGCGCCTGCGCCGCTAAAGAGAGGTGCTGTCGCACGCGTGCCGCAGCGCACGGGCGTGCAGGGCGAATACGGCGGCGATGAAAGACTCCAGCGCGGCCACCAGCGCCGGTTCGGCACAGGGGCTGCCGCGCGCGTCGAGCCGGCGCAGCAGGCCGGCCCGCTCGCCGGCACGCAGCACGTCCAGCACATGGGCGCGGGAGACGCCGAACTGGCGTGCCAGATGGGCGATCGGCGGGGCCGGGCGGCCTTCGCCGCTTTCCATCAGCGACAGCGCAATCACCATGCCGGCGTCGCGGTCGGCGAACACGCCGAGCTCGGGCATGGTGGTCAGAAAGCGCCAACCGGTCTTGAAGGGGGCCAGGAGCCCGGCGACATAGGCGGCGGCGAAGGCGGGCTCGTTGAGCCGGGCCGCACCTTCCGCGCTCTCCGGCCGCAGCCGCGCCATGGCGTCCAGCATGCTGTGCCAGCGCAGCCGGTGCAGAGCGAGATAGCGCTCGCTGGCCGCCAGCCGGCGCTGGCGCCGATCCGTCGCCGGGGCGGCCTCCACCATGCCGAGCAGGCGGAAGGCGGCAAGCACCGCGCTGGCGCGGCCGGGGCTGCACACCCCCATCGCGGCGGCGCAGGCTTTGAGCCGGCTTGCGGTCAGCCCTTCCTCATCGTTGAAATGCAGGTCGAGCACCAGCAGCGCCAGAACAAAGCGGCCGCGATCGTTCAACAGGCGGTTCACGATGAAATTGCCGCGGTGCAGTTCGGCCATGCTGTGGGCGGCGCTGCGGGCCGCGAACGGAAAGCCCGGCAAGGCCTGCAGCGCGGCAGCCTCGATCGCCAGGGCCTCGCTCGCCCCCGGCGCCAGGTCGCGTGCCGCTGAAACGGCCGTCACTGCTGATCCCTCCGCGCCGATATCGATGTCTGCCGGTTCAATCTAGCATCGACCCGTGCACGATGCCGCAAATGCGACCAAAATTCGACATTGCCTTTGCGGTATTTCCGCGCTTCTGCTGACCAGCCCGAGAGACCGGGCGGCGGAGAACGACGATGCTGAATTCAATCCCGATGCCCGTTGGACGGTCGGCATGGCGCGGCCTTCTACCGCTGCTCGCGTTCGGCGGGGTCCTGTTTGCCTCGTCGCCGGCCCCAGCCGCGGTGATCTACTGCACCGGGCCGGGCATCCCGTATGGCTGCGTGGTGCGGGCGGCTCCCGTGGCGCGGGCCGTGGTCTATTGCACCCGGCCCGGCTATCCGGTCGGCTGCGTCGCCGGCGTGGCCGCGCCGGCGGCCCGTGCCGCCGTGCGTTGCACCCGTCCGGGCTACCCGGCGGGCTGCTTTGCCGGTGCCGGAGCGCCCGGTCCCGGCGTGTCGCCGGTCAATCGCGGCGGCCCGGTGAACCGTATCGGCGTGCGCTGAACCCGCCTCTGCGTCCCAACTCTCCCTTCACATGAGTGCTGCTATGTCCCGTGCCTTCCGCAAGCTTGTCGCCTTCGCCATCCTGCTCGCCCCTCTGATGGCCGCCCCGGCCGCTCACGCCGACAAGGCCGCCGCCAAGGCCTGCGCCGCCGGGCTGGATGCCGATGGCCAGACCATTTATGGCGCGGTCCAGCCGAAGGTGGTGGCCGGCGTCGACCTGCGCACCGTCGTCACCGACACCACGCGCTCGCTGGTGATGGGCGGCTCGGTCTCGCGCGCCAACGCACGCCCGGCGGCCATGGCGGCCGGCCAGTGCCTGGAGCTCATCCTCAACTGATCAGCGCGACCGGCACCGCCGCCGTTTCGTCGCGGTGCTGTCGGCATCTTATGTTCTGAATTGCCGGTGCGCTTCGGCGCGGGACATTGGCGGCGGCGTGGACCCGCTGCTATGCCACCCGCGCCAGAAGCGAATCCGGTGCGGGACGCGTCCTCCGCCGGTGCTGTTCGGACCCGGGGAGGAGTGTTCATGATACGCCGAAATCGCCACGCCAAGATCGTCGCCACCGTCGGCCCCGCCAGCGCCTCGCCGGCCATGCTCAAGACGATGCTGCTGGCCGGCGTCGATACCTTCCGGCTGAATTTCAGCCACGGCACCCATGACGACCATGCCAAGGTGCACGCCGCCATCCGCGCTCTGGAAGCCGAGATGGAACACTCCATCGGCATTTTGCAGGATTTGCAGGGGCCGAAGATCCGCATCGGTACGGTGAAGGACGGCAGCTTCCCGGTCGCGATCGGCGACACGGTGCGCTTCGTGCTGGAGGGCAAGGACGGCGACCGCGACGCCATTCCGCTGCCGCACCCGGAGATTTTCGCCGCGGTGGCACCCGGCCATCATCTGTTGATCGACGACGGGCGGGTGAATGTCCGCGTCACCGGGCTCGGCAGCGATTTCATCGAGGCGCGGGTGGAGGTCGGCGGCACGATTTCCAACCGCAAGGGCGTCAACCTGCCGGGCACGCTGCTGAACCTGTCGCCCATCACCGCCAAGGATCGTGCCGACCTCGCCTTCGGGCTGGAGCTCGGCGTCGACTGGGTAGCGCTGTCCTTCGTGCAGACCGCCTCCGACGTGCTGGAGGGGCGCGGCCTGGTCGGCGACAGGGCCGGCATCATGACCAAGATCGAGAAGCCGCAGGCGCTCGACCATATCGAGGACATCATCCGCCTTTCGGATGCGGTGATGGTGGCGCGCGGCGATCTCGGCGTGGAAATCCCGCAAGAAGACGTGCCGGCCCGGCAGAAGGAGCTGGTGCGCGCCTGCCGGCTGGCGGTGAAGCCGGTGATCATCGCCACCCAGATGCTGGATTCTATGGTCGGCGCGCCGACCCCGACGCGCGCGGAAGCCTCCGACGTCGCCACCGCGATTTATGACGGCGCGGATGCGGTGATGCTGTCGGCCGAATCGGCCAGCGGCCGCTATCCGGTCGAGGCGGTGGCGATGATGGACCGCATCATCCGCCGCACCGAGCAGCACCGGCTCTACCGCTCGCTGGTCGCCGCCTCCGAGCCCGAGGTGGAAGACACGCCGCCGCATGCCGTGGCCGCCGCCGCGGCCGGGCGGGCCACGGCCGTCGATGCCCGCGCCGTGGTCGCCTACACGCTGGGCGGCACCACGGCGGCGCGGATCGCCCGCAAGCGCCCGGCGGTGCCGATTCTGGCGGTGACGCCGCACCAGGAGATTGCGCGGCGGCTGTGCCTGCTGTGGGGCACGCACAGCGTGTGCGCGCAGGACGTCGATTCGTACGAGGAGATGGTGCGGGAGGCCGAACTGCTGGCGGAAAAATATGGCTACGCCGCGCCGGGCGACCTCATCGTCATCGTCGCCGGCATACCGTTCCGCGCTGCCGGCACCACCAATAATCTGCGCGTCTCGACACTGCCGCGGCATTGAGTGGCGGCACCGTCACGGGAACCGGAACTCGGAACGCAATGGGGGTCGCCGTGCCGCGCTTGCTCGATGCCGGCGACGGCGCCCTCGTCGTCGAGTTCGGCGACATCATCGATGAGACGCTGAACCGGCAGGTGGTGGCGCTGGACGCCGCGCTCGCCGCCCTGGCGCTGCCCGGCGTGCGCGAGACCGTGCCTACCTACCGTTCGCTGCTGGTGCTGTTCGATCCGCTGGTGCTCTCTCGCGCTATGCTGCGCGCCGCCATCGAGGCGTTACCGACGCTGGACACTGAGGCCAGAGTTTCCGCCCCGCTCTGGCGGGTGCCGGTGCTCTATGGCGGAGCGGCCGGCATCGACCTCGATGCCGTCGCGGCAATGCATGGCCTCACGCCGGACGCGTTGGTAGCGCTGCATTCGGGTGCGGAATACCGCGTCTATATGATCGGCTTCGCGCCGGGCTTCGCCTATCTCGGCGGGCTGCCGCAGCGCCTGCACACCAGCCGCCGCACCGATCCGCGCCCGAAAGTTCCGCCGCGCAGCATATCCATCGGCGGTGCGCAGGCGGCGGTGTCGCCGCCCATCGAGGTGCCGAGCGGCTGGCATCTGCTCGGACAGACACCGGTGCGCTCCTATGATCCGGCCCGCACCGGGCGCCCCTTCCTGTTTGCGCCGGGCGATCGTATCCGTTTCGAAGCCATATCGGAGGCCGATTACGGCGCGCTGTGCGCCGCTGCCGAGGCGGGCGAATTGGTGGCGGTGCGGGAGGAGGGGCGCGGTGGTTGAACTTCTGCGCGTTGCGGAGGGCGGCCTGTTCTCCAGTCTTCAGGACGAGGGGCGGTTCGGCTTTCAGCGCTTCGGCATTTCCGCCTCCGGGGCGATGGACGCCGTGGCGCTGCGCCTTGCCAATGCGCTGGTCGGCAATCCGCCCGGCACCGCCGCCATCGAGACCACGCTGTCCGGCCCGGACCTGGTGGTGGAGGCGGAGCGCTGCCGCATCGCCGTCACCGGGGCCGAGGTGCCGCTCGCGATCAACGGCAAGCCGGCGGCCTTATGGTGCGCTCATGATCTGGTGCGCGGCGACCGGCTCACGCTGGGCACCGCGCGCCGGGGCCTGCGGGCCTATGTGGCGGTGGCCGGCGGCTTCGCTGTTGCGCCGGTGCTGGGCAGTCTCTCCACCCATTCGCGCTCGCGCATCGGCGGGCTCGACGGCGGGCCGCTGCGCAGCGGGAACAGCCTGCCGCTGCGCGCCCCAAGCGGGGAGGGGCCGTGCCTGGGGCTCGATGCCGCCGCGGTGCCGGACCGTGCCGGCCCGATCCGCGTGGTTCTGGGGCCACAGGACGAGGCGTTCACGCCGGCGGGCATCGCCACCTTCCTGTCCGCACGCTATGCCGTCTCGGCCAAGGCCGACCGCATGGGCTATCAGCTCGAAGGGCCGGTGGTGGCGCACGCCGCCGGCTTCAACATCGTCTCGGACGGCATCGTCCATGGCAGCATCCAGGTGCCCGGCCACGGCCGGCCGGTGATCCTGCTCGCCGACCGGCAGACCACTGGCGGCTACCCGAAAATCGCCACCGTGATCGGGCCGGACCTGTTCCGCCTCGCCCAGCGCCGTCCCGGCGAGGAGGTGCGCTTCGTCGCGGTGAGCGCGGCGGAGGCCGAACACCTTGCCCGTAGCCATGAAAGCGCGGTGGCGGCAGCGCTGCGCACAGTGCGCGCGGTGCCGCCGTCCGGCGGGATCGTCGCGGAGCGGCTGTTGGATTCCAATCTCATCAGTGGCGTGATATCCGCCATACCAGAGCCGCCAGCCTGATGGCCGAGACGAATCTGTGATGTGCAGGGGCGCAGCTGGATGATCCACGACTACTGCGTGATTGGCGGCGGGATCGTCGGCCTCTCCACCGCCCTGGCCCTGCTGGAACAGCGGCCCGGTGCCGGGCTGGTTCTGCTGGAGAAGGAGGCCGGGCTCGGCCGCCACCAGACCGGGCACAATAGCGGCGTCATCCATGCCGGTATCTATTACAAGCCGGGCAGCCTGAAAGCGGAACTGTGCCGGCGCGGCGCCGAGGCCACAAAGCGCTTCTGCACTGAAGCCGGAATTCCGTTCGAGGTCTGCGGCAAGATTGTGGTCGCGACCAATGAGCTGGAGTTGCGCCGCATGGCGGAACTGGAGGCCAATGCGCGGTTGAACGGCATCGCTGTCGAGCGGTTGGATGCGGCCGAACTGCGCCGGCGCGAGCCGAACATCGTCGGCCTCGGCGGCCTGTTCGTCGCCGCCACCGGCATCGTCGATTATCGCCGGATCTGCGACGCCATGGCCGGGCGCATCCGCGCCCTCGGCGGCAGCATCGAGCTGCGCGCCGAGGTCGAGACCATCGCCGAGCGGGCCGACGAGGTGGTGGTCTCCGGCGGCGGGCGGGAATGGCGCTGCCGGCAGATGGTCGCCTGCGGCGGCCTGCAGTCCGACCGGCTGGCGCAGCGCGCCGGCCTCGCCATAGACCACCGCATCGTGCCGTTCCGCGGTGAATATTACGATGTGGCGCCTGCCAAGGCCGGTCTGGTGCGCTCCATGATCTATCCGGTGCCCGACCCGGAACTGCCATTCCTCGGCGTGCACCTGACCCCGACCATCGGCGGCGAGCTGACGCTGGGGCCGAACGCGGTGCTGGGCTTCGCGCGCGAGGGCTATGCCAAGTTCAGCCTGCGGCCGGCGGATGTGGCAAGCTTCGCAAGCTTTCCGGGCTTCTGGAAGCTGGTCGCCCAAAACTGGCGCTCCGCGGCCGGGGAGATGCGCGATTCGCTGTTCCGCCGCGGCTATCTGGAGCGCTGCCGCAAATACTGCCCGGATCTCACCATGGACGATCTCACCCCGCGCGAAGCCGGTATCCGCGCCCAGGCGGTGATGCGCGATGGCACGCTGGTGCACGATTTCCTGTTCCACCAGAGCGCCCGCATGCTGCATGTCAGCAATGCGCCGTCGCCGGCCGCGACCTCGGCGCTGCCGATCGGCGCGATGATCACCGAGCGCCTGTTCGGTCCTGCCGCACTCTGACGGACACGCCCTCAGGGCGCCGCGCCGCTCAGCCGCTTGAGGTCGGCGTGCACGCGTGCGTTTCCGGCCCAGATCGGGCCGGGGGTTGCGAGATCGCCGTCGAACGTCGCCTGCCCGCCGGCTTCGCGGATCAGCACGATGCCCGCCCAGCAATCCCAGCAATACAGCAGCGGATCATAATAGCCGCCGATCCGGCCGGCGGCGACATAGGCCAGCATCAGCGCGCCGGAGCCGACCCGGAACAGCACGCCGCCTTCGCGATAGAGCGCGGCAACGAAGGCGCCGACCTCGTCCGGCGCCGCCCGCTGCGTGGCGCCGAAGCCGACCGAGGTGGAGGCGAGCGTCCAGTCCGGGTTCATCTTCAGCGGATGCCCGTTCAGCCGGGCGCCGCCGCCCTCAATGGCCGCGTACAACTCGCGCAGCATCGGCGCATAGACCACGCCCGCCACCGGCTTGCCGCCTCTGGCGATGCCGATCGAGATGGTCCAGTTCGGCTGGCCGACCAGGAACGGCATGGTGCCGTCAATGGGGTCGATCACCCAGACATGGCCGGACGTGCCTTCGGTGGCGGCTTCCTCCTCGCCGACGATGCCGTCGTCCGGGAAACGCCGGCGAATCGCCCGGCGCAGCCAGGCTTCCACCGTGCGGTCGGCCTCGCTGACCAGGTCCTGCGAGGAGGATTTGAGTTCCGGGTTCAACAGGTCGCGGCGCAGGAAGAAGCCGCGCGCCTTTCGGCCGGCGGTCTTCGCCAGCGCCTCTGCAAGCGCCAGCCGGCGTTGCAGCGCGTCCGCGTCCGCGGTCGGTTCCGATGGCGTCATGGCGCGCTCCTTGGTCGTTCGCTCCCGGAGCGAAGATCACCACACATTACCGGCGAATGCTATTGCATATTCTAAATTACAAATGTATCGATCAGTCACCGCGCGACGAGCGTATTCCGAGGCTGCCAAACCGGAAGCCAGACCGGAACCGCCCGACGCCACTCATGAGAAGACGGACCCGAATCCGTCCGCAGGCCGGCCTCGCCCGATGCAGGCGCTGCGCCATCTGAGGAGGAGACACATGAACCGTGCATTGAAGATCTGCGCCAGCGTTGCCGCCATCGTGGCAGCCTGCGCCGCCATGCCCGTCGCCGCATTCGCGGACTGGCTGGAAACCGCCGCCAAGCCTTTGAAGGGCACCGAGATCAGCGGCATTTTCCTGGATCGTCCGGGCTACCGGGCCATCATCAAGCTGCTGCCGGAGTTCGAGAAGAAGACCGGCATCAAGGTGAACTACGAAGTCGTCCCTTACGAGAATACCCGCGAAAAGCAGGTGCTGAACTTCACCTCGCGCGGCGACATCACCATGGCGCTGGTCGATCTGGTGTGGATCGGCGAGTTCGCCGAAAACGGCTGGCTGGTTCCGGTCGATCAACTGGCGAAAGACAAGGCGATCACCGATCCGAACCTGAAGCTGGACGGTTTCTTCCCGCTGCTGCTCAAGGCGTTCGGCTCGTGGGGCGGCACCACCTACGGTCTGCCGTTCGACAACTACTCCGGCCTGCTCTTCTATAATTCCTGCAAGCTCAAGGAAGCCGGCTTCGACAAGCCGCCGGCGACGTGGGACGAGCTGAAGACGGTGTACGCGCCCAAGCTCACCGACGCTGCCAAGAACCAGTATGCCTATGCGCTGCAGTCGCGCCGCGGCGAGACCCAGTCCGCCGACAGCTTCATGCGCTTCCTGTGGCCGTTCGGCGGCTCGCTGCTCACCAAGGACTTCAAGTCCAACCTCCAGGGCGAGGGCAGCCAGGCCGGGCTGAACTTCCGCCAGGACCTGATGAAGTACATGCCGCCCGGCGACGTGTCCTTCGACCATGCCGAGGCGGTGAATGCGCTGGCACAGGGCCAGGTGGCGATGATCACCGAGTGGTCGGCGTTCTACGGCACGCTGACCGATCCCGCGACCTCCAAGCTTGGCGACTGCCTCGCCGTGGCGCCGGAGCCCGCCGGTCCGTCCGGGCGCCTGCCGGCGCTGGGCGGCTTCTCGCTCGCCGTGGCGGCGCAGGCCACCCCCGAGCAGCAGAAGGCAACCTGGCTGTTCATCCAGTGGGCGACCTCGGAAGAGATCGCCAAGGCCTATGTCGAGGCCGGCGGCGTGTCGGGCCGCATGGCGATCTATCAGGATCCGGCGATCAAGGCGAAATACAAGTTCGTCGAGCCGATGGTCGCCTCCTGGCAGGCCGGCGTTCCCGAGTATCGCCCCCGCTTCCCCGCCTGGCCGGCAATCTCCGAGATCGTGGCCGAATGGGGCTCGAAGATGATGCTCGGCGAGGTCACCGTCTCCGGCGGCGCCAAGGAGATCGGCACCCGCATGGAGCAGATCCTCGGCAAGGAAGGCTATTACGACGGCAAGAAGAAGCTCCTCCAGTGAGCCGACTCTGGTCCGGGCGGCGGCACGCCGCAACCCGGGCCGGATCGCTCCGGCGGGCGCCGGACCCGCGCCCCGGCGCCCGCCCCCTCATCGTTCCGTGAACGACCCGTGGAGCCCGCGTCATGTCCGTTCTGCATCGTCGGGCGCTGGATGAGATCGGCGCCTGCCTCGACCGGGTGCCCGGCGCCGCGTTCGAGGCGGTGGTCGCCGAGATCGCGAACGCCTCCCGCATCGCGCTGTACGGCGTCGGTCGCGAGGGGCTCCAGATCAAGGGGCTGGCCATGCGGCTGTTCCATCTCGGCCTCAAGGCCGCGGTGGTCGGCGACATGACCACTCCGCCGGTCGGGCCGGGCGACCTGCTGGTGGTCTCGGCCGGGCCGGGCGATTTTTCCACCGTCTCGGCGCTGCTGGGCGTGGCGCGCGCCGGCGGGGCGCGCACCCTGCTGGTGACCGCCGAGCCCGCCGGTGCCGCCGCCGGGCGCGCCGACCTCGTGCTCGCGGTTCCGGCCCAGACCATGGCCAGCGACCGGGGTGCGGCGGCCGGCTCGGTGCTGCCGATGGGCTCGCTCTATGAAGGCGCGCTCTATGTGCTGTTCGAAATGCTGGTGCTGAGCCTGCGCGACCGGCTCGGCGTGAGCCCGGAGCAGATGCGGGCCAACCACACCAATCTGGAATGACGCCCGGCCGGCATCGATGCGTGCCAGCGACCTGTGCCAGGAGGCATGCCGATGAGTGAAGCCCGCGCAAGACCCAACCGAGGCTATGGCCGCTGGGCGCCGGCGTGGTTCCTGGCCCCCGCCGTGCTGACGCTGTTCCTGATCGGCATCTATCCGACGCTGTTCGCGCTCGTCACCTCGTTCCGCCGCTACAACATCACCCGGCCGCGCGACGGCTTTCCGTTCGTCGGCTTCGAGAACTATATCGGGGTGCTCACCGACAGCACCTTCTGGGCCTCGCTGCTGCGCACCGCGCAATTCTACGTCTCCGTGCTGCCGATACAGGTGGTGCTCGGCCTCGGCATCGCGCTCATGCTGCACAAGCCCGGCCTCGGCCTCTTGAAGACGCTGGCGCGGGTGACGCTGGTGGTGCCGCTCGCCACCACCTATGCCGTGGTCGGCCTGGTCGGGCGGTTGATCTTCAACCGCGAGTTCGGCGTCGCTAACCAGTTCTTCGAGGCCATCGGCGTCGGCAGCATCGATTGGCTGGGTACCCCGAACGGCGCCTTCGCCGCCATCGTCATCATGGATGTGTGGCAGTGGACGCCGTTCTGCGCACTGATCTTCCTCGCCGGCCTCTCCATGGTGCCCGGCGAGATCGAGGAAGCGGCGCGGCTTGAGACCTCCTCCAAGATGGCTCTGCTGCGTTATGTGCAACTGCCTTATCTGCTGCCCGGCCTGACGGCGGTGCTGATCCTGCGCTCGGCCGACGTGCTGAAGCTGTTCGACATGGTGTTCGTGATGACGCGCGGCGGCCCCGGCTCGGCCACCGATCTGGTGTCGATCTACATCCAGCGCGTCGGCTTCCGCATCTTCGATCTCGGCACCGCCTCGGCCCAGGCGATCCTGCTGCTGATCATCACCATTTTCATCAGCCGGCTCTATATCCGCCTGCTGTACCGGGAGGTTCAGTGATGCGTGTCTCGTCCGGAAAGCTGCTGCACGCGCTCGGCCTCACCGCGGTGGTCGTGTTCTCGATGTTCCCGTTCTTCTGGATGGTGACGGCGAGCTTCAAGACGCAGTCCGATATTCTCGCTTCGCCGCCGGTGTGGCTGTTCACGCCGACCCTGCAGAACTATGCCGACATCTTCGCCGACACCAAGGTCAGCGGCGCGATCGTCAACTCGCTCATCGTCGCGGTGTCGACCACCTTTCTCGCCGTGCTGCTCGGCGCGCCGGCCGCCTTCGCGCTTGCCCGCTACGAGTTCCGCGGCAAGTCCGATCTGTGGTTCTGGTTCATCTCCAACCGTATGACCAGCCCGATCGTGCTGGCGCTGCCGGTCTATCTGCTGGCGATCCAGGCCAATCTGCTCGACACCCATCTGGTGCTGATCCTCATTTACTTGACCTTCAATCTGCCGATCGTGGTGTGGATCTGCACCGACCAGTTCAAGTCCATTCCGCCGGACCTCGAACAGGCGGCGCGGCTGGACGGGGCGGACCAGTTCACCATCTTTCGCAAGATCTATCTGCCGCTCGGCGCGCCGGGCATCGCGGTGTCGGCCATCTTTTCCTTCATCTTCTCGTGGAACGAACTGCTCTATGCGCTGGTGCTGACACGCCGGGCGGTGCAGACCGCCCCGGTGGTCGCCACCAGCTTCATGTCCGGCTACGAATTGCCCTGGGGCAAGATCATGGCCACCGGCACGGTGATCGTGCTGCCGGTCACCATCTTCGCGCTCATCGTCTCGCGCCACATGGTGCGCGGCCTCACCATGGGCGCCACCAAATGACCGCTCGCGCACCCATCGCGCTCGGCATCAATCTGGCGTTCTGCGTCAAGCGCTGGGTGAGCCCGGAGCTGTGGGCGCCGCTGGTGCGCGAACAACTCGGGCTCGACCTGGTGCAGTTCTCGTTTGATCTGGTCGATCCGATGTGGCCGGACGATGTGCTGATGCGGCACGCCGCACGGGTGCGGCGCGCCGCGGCCGACCAGGGGCTGGCGATCCACAGCGGCTTCATCGGGCTGGCGCACTACACCTTCAACCAGATGCTGCATCCCGATCCCGCCGTGCGCGACTATGCCGAAACCTGGCTGGGGCGGGCCTATCGCTTTTCCGCCGCCGCCGGCATCCCCCGCGTCGGCGGGCCGCTGGGCGCGGTGGCTTCGAAACCGGACGGCACCGAGCCGGATGCGATCGATGCCGCCGACTATGATGACCTGGTCCGGCGCATGCTGCGGCTCGGCGCGCGGGCGGCGAGTGAGGGGCTTACCGAGCTTTATGTCGAGCCGACGCCGTTGCGCCGGGAATGGCCGTGGACCGTCTCTCAGGCGCGGCAGATGATGTCCGACGTCTCGGGCAGCCCGGTGCCGTGGCGGCTGTGCGTCGACTGGGGCCATGGCGGGTTTAAGCCGCTTTATGGCGGGGCCGCCGGGCTGGAAGCCTGGTTCGCCGGCCTCGCCGACCTCACCACCGCCGTACATATCCAGCAGACCGACTTCGTCCTGGACCGGCACTGGGATTTTTCCGTGCCGGGCGAGGTCGATCCCGTGGCGGCCGTCGCGCTGCTGCGGCGCAGCGGGCTCGACGCCGCGCCGGTGTTTCTTGAGGCATTCTACCCCTTCGAGCAGGACGACCGCTCGATTCTGCGCGGGCTCAAGACGTCGATGGCGCTCTTGAAGCCGGCGTTCGGCTGAAGGGGGAAACGGGATGAACAGTGTCGTTCGGGAGCGCAGCGGTCCGTTCTCAGCCCAGGAGATCGAGGCGGAGCAAGTGCGCGCCCGCGTCGCCTGGCTTTATTTCGTCGGCGGCCTGACGCAGCAGGACATTGCCGACAAGCTGGGGCTGACCCGGCTGCGCACCAACAAGATCCTCGGCCAGGTACGCGCGGACGGCTCGGTGGTCATCGACATCCGCCTGCCGCTGGCCGAATGCGTCGAGCTGGAGTTCAAGCTGGCGGAGCGCTACGGGCTCCAGGAAGTAAGCGTGGTGCCGAGCGTCGACAACGAGGCCGACCAGCAGCAGGTGATCGGCGACGCCGCCGTCGTGATCATGAACCGCATCGTTCAGAACGGCATGGGCATCGGCGTCGGCTGGGGCAAGACGCTGGCCGCCGGGTTGCGGCGGGTCGCGGCCGGCCCGCTGCCGGAGAGCTGGGTGACCTCGCTGATGGGCGGGCTGACGCGCGGTTCCGGCTCCAGCACCTTCGAAGTGGCGACCGGCTATGCGCGGGCGATTTCGGCCGAATGCTATTATCTGACCGCGCCGCTCTATCTGCCGACGCCGGAAGCCCGGCAGATCCTGCTCTCGCACCACGGCATCGGCGAGACCATGCGCCGGGCGCGCTCGGTCGACGTCGCCTTCCTCTCGTGCGGCGACATGACGGAACGCTCGCTGCTGGTGCGCACCCAGACCGTGTCAGAGAGCCTCGAAAGCCTGCGCGAAGCCGGGGCGGTCGGCGATCTGCTCGGTGTGTTTCTAAACGCCGAGGGCGAGCCGGTGGACCATCCCTTGAACGAGCGGGTGCTGTCGCTGCTGCCGCGCGAGGTCAAGACGGCGCGCTTTTCGCTGCTTGCTTCCGGCGGCATGCACAAGCTGCCGATCGTGCGGGCGATCCTGCGGGCCGGTTATGTGAACCGCCTGGTGACGGACGAGAATTGTGCAGCCGCGCTGCTGGAGAGGTAACCGGACCGGCCCCTGCCCAACGGCAGGCAGCCGGCCCGTGCTGGGAGCTCAAAGTCGATGACCTATCTGCGACTGAACAACATCAAGAAGAACTATGCCGACGTCTCGGTGATCAAGGGCGTCACCTTCTCCGCCGGCAAGGGCGAGTTCGTGGTGTTTGTCGGCCCGTCCGGCTGCGGAAAGTCCACCTTGCTGCGCATGATCGCGGGGCTGGAGGATGTCAGCGAGGGGCAGCTCTATATCGACGACCGCGAGGTGACCTATGAGGAGCCCGCCAAGCGCGAGCTTTCCATGGTGTTTCAGTCCTATGCGCTCTACCCGCATATGAGCGTGTTCGAGAACATGGCATTCGGCCTGCGCATGGCGAAGATGCCGGAACCGGAAATCCGCACCCGCGTCACCGAGGCGGCGCGCATTCTCCACCTGGAACCGCTGCTGGAGCGCAAGCCCCGCGCGCTGTCCGGCGGCCAGCGCCAGCGCGTCGCCATCGGCCGCTCCATCGTGCGCCACCCGAAGATCTTTCTGTTCGACGAGCCGCTGTCGAACCTCGACGCCGAACTGCGCACGCAGATGCGCGTCGAGATCGCCAAGCTGCACCGCGACCTCGGCACCACCATGGTCTATGTCACCCATGATCAGGTGGAGGCAATGACGCTGGCCGATCGCATCGTGGTGCTGCGGGCCGGCCTGGTCGAGCAGATCGGCACCCCGACCGAGCTTTACGACCGGCCGGCCAACACCTTCGTGGCCGGCTTCATCGGTTCGCCCAAGATGAACTTCATCAAGGCGACGGTGACCGGCATCGGTGACGCGTCGGTGGTGCTCGCCCATCCGTCCTTCGTCGGCGGCAGTCTCACCGCCGCCACCCGTGGTGCGCCGCGGGTCAAGCCCGGCGACAGCGTCAGCGTCGGACTGCGCCCGGAGCATCTCACCATCGATGCGGCCGACCCGCTGCTCGCGCTGACCCTCGATTTCACCGAAAATCTCGGCGGCGCCACCCAGCTTTATGCGCGCAGCGAGGGCGGCGAGATGCTCATCATCGTCTGCCACGGCCGCCCGGCCATCAACCCCGGCGACCGGGTGAAGGTCGGCGTCGAGGGCCGGCACATCTATCTGTTCGACGCCGAGGGGCTCGCGCTTTGAGCCGGCCGCAGCGCTCAACCCAACAGGACATCAAGCCGTGATTGCACTCGTTCTCGAACGCAAGGGCGAACTCGCCCTCAGAGACATCGACCTGCCCCAGGAGGTCGGCCCCGACGACGTGAAGATCGCCATCCACACGGTCGGCGTCTGCGGCAGCGACGTTCATTACTACACCCACGGCGCCATCGGCTCCTTCGTGGTGCGCGAGCCGATGGTGCTCGGCCACGAGGCGGCGGGCACCGTGATCGCGGTCGGCGCTAAGGTGACGAATTTCGCGGTCGGCGACCGGGTCTGCATGGAGCCGGGCGTGCCGAACCCGTCCTCGCGGGCCAGCAAGCTCGGCATCTACAATGTCGACCCGGACGTGCGCTTCTGGGCGACGCCGCCGATCCACGGCGTGCTGACGCCCGAAGTCGTCCATCCCGCCGCCTTCACCTACAAATTGCCCGACAACGTGTCGTTTGCCGAAGGGGCGATGGTCGAGCCGTTCGCCGTCGGCCTGCAGGCCGCGACGCGCGCCCGCATCACCCCCGGCGATGTGGCCGTGGTGGTCGGCTGCGGCCCCATCGGCATCATGACTGCGCTCGCCGCCTTGGCCGGCGGCTGCGCCCGCGTCTATATTTCCGATCTCAGCGCGCCGAAGCTCGCCATCGCCGGGCAATATGCCGGCATCCTCCCGGTGAACATCACGCAGACCCCGCTCGCGCAGGTGATCGCGCGAGAGACCGACGGCTGGGGTGCCGATGTGGTGTTCGAGGCCAGCGGCAGCGCGCGGGCCTATGACGGC
>JBGGNI010000014.1:0-16336 GCA_041287585.1 Xanthobacteraceae bacterium | reverse complement strand
ACGGTCGCCTCTTACCTCGACCTGTTGGTCGATCTGCTGCTGGTGCGGCGGCTCGAGCCCTGGCACAGCAACGCCGGCAAGCGGCTCGTGAAATCGCCCCGGGTCTATGTTCGCGATTCCGGACTTGTTCACACGCTTCTCGGGCTTGAAACGCTCGATGACGTCCTCGGCCATCCGGTCAGCGGCGCGAGCTGGGAGAGCTTTGTGATTGAAACCGTGCAAGCGGCTCTGCCTGACGGCAGCCAGTCGAATTTCTACCGTACCTCGGCGGGCGCCGAGATCGATCTGGTCATCACACTTCCGGGCGGCAAAAAATGGGCAATCGAGATCAAGAGAAGCCTAAGTCCGAAAGTCGAGCGCGGCTTCCATCATGCCTGCGAGGATCTGTTGCCCGAGCGCAGGATTGTCGTCTATCCGGGAACGGAAGCCTTTCCGCTTGCCGACAAAATCGAAGTATTGCCCCTGCGGGAACTCGGCGACCAGCTCCTGGCCTCCGGCCATTGAGCTAATCCGCGCCGATCTGCCGATGATCTGACCATTCGTCGGCATGTTCGGTGGACGTGTCGACGAGAGCGACGATTGAGAGACCATCATGGTCGCCTCGGCTTCTCAAGGCTTTTCAAGAGTGCCGGGGACACCGTCCACGACGAGTTTCCGCCAACGCTGTTGCCATCGGGCCGAGCGATTTCAGCGACTTCACCGCCCCCTGCCCTGCCGGCATTCGCAGCGGGCTTCGAATTCTCGATTTTCGCCCGCAGCAATGCCATCACCATCGGCCAGACTGTGAATTTCCCGTCCCGGGCGCGTTCGGCCAGATTCCGCAGATAGCCGCCGCCGCTGCTGATGCGCTCGGCCCGCTGCAGGATCGCCGCAATGGTGATCGCTGCGTTTTCCGCCCCCATTGCTTTCTGCGCTTCCGTCCAGGCGCTCGGGCTGATGCCCAAAGCCGGGCGGGCTTGCTCGGCCGCGGCGACAAAATCACGCCAAGTCCGGATTTCGCGGCCCTTGGCGTAGTCCACCACATCCGGGCAGGCGCTCAGCACCATGCCCAAGGGCAGATCTCGCTTTGGCAAGCTCCGCACGTTGTCGGTTTCCGCAACGCTGCCGCTCGCTTCTTCGTCTTGTCGAAGAGCCTCTTCAATTTCATAAATTGAGTCTGGATTTGAACTCTGTTTGTGGCGCTCACTATGAGACTCATTGGCATTCGAATCTTCTGATTTAACGAAGGATTCCAATACGCTGTTGATGTCGAGCCAGAGCGTTTCGAGGGCCCGCGCGATCGTCTCCAGCACCTGCCGAGGGGCCGTCCGCGGTAGGCGCCCGATAATCGTCTCATATTCACGCCGGAAGCGACGCCAATCGGCTGGAACGCCCTCACCAATTCCTGCCTCGATCATCTTGACGATGTCGCGGCGGCATATGGTTAGTTTCTCCTTAACGCGCTTGAACGCCTTCTTCTCGGCTTCTACGGCATTGGCCAGGTCTTTGAACTCGGCCGCACGCGCGAGGATCGGCGTCAGATCGAAGCCATAGGCCTGCTCGATCTCGCCCCCCCTCCCCTTCCGGGCGTAGCGCTTGCCATTCGGGCTGTCGCGGCGAATGATCAGCCCGCATTGCACCAGGACAGCGAGGTGACGCCGAAGCGTCGCCGGCGACATGCCATTGGCGCGGCTGATCAGGTGCTCGTTCGACGGGAACACCACGAGCCCGCTGCCAGGAGTGAGCGCCGTTTCCGGGTGGAACGTCAGCAGCGCCTCGAGGATCGCGAGCGCACGATCTGTCGCGCCGAGGAGCTCGCGTGCGTTCCGGATGTCGTGGAACACCTGCCATTTATGAGCGACGGCGTCCGTTGCCACCGCTTTTGCTCTGAGCTGGCTGGAAATTTGGCCAAGCGTCATTGGTCGCCGCCCAAAGGGCGTCGTTGCTACTAGTTCCGTCATGGTTCTGCCCTTCAGCTTTCAGGCAAAGCGAAAGCGCTCACCAAAACGGTGTCCAATCTTCTTGCGAAGACTCTTGACTGTGATTCGCGGAAGTGGGATTCTCATTGTCGCCAAACGAACGAGAGGGGCTTCCGGGACACTGTTTCGGGGGCCTTTCTTTTTACCTCATGCGACCTCTATCTTTGTTGCATCGACGTCCGGCGTCAGCCGAGGCCTCCACCCCTCCAACGGCCCCATCCACCCTTGTCAGCTGACAAGGTTTGGTGAGCACCGCTGAAATCATCCTTCACCCTCCCGGGCAAAAAATTTCTCTAAGAGCGCCGGCAGCTCATCTTCCACGAAGGCGCTAAAAGCCGGAGCATGATCAGTCGAAACCGCAAATCTGACGTCACCGCTTGAGAACGTCACCTTCCCAACGACCTTCCCAGCCGGGCTTCTGATTTCCACATGGCTGCGGGGTCGCGCCGCGGGCTTCTTAACGGCCGCCAATGCCAGCTTGAACCGATCGTCCGACGGCCGTTGCAAAACCTTGTCATCTGACAAGGTTTTGCGCACCCGGCCCAACGCAGCCTCATCCTCGCTCACCACCGACGCCAAGGCGACCCAGCGCGGGCGTCCCACCTTCGGAGCGCGTCCGATCGCCTCAATCACGTCGACAGGAAGCGTCCTGCAGACAGACCTAAGCCGGGCCAATTCTGGATCGTCGATCGACAAGGCCGCTCGAATATCACGCGCCTTGATCCCCGCCTCGTCCATCCGCCAAGCGAAGAGTGCGCGCTCGATCCAACTCAGGTCCTGTCTAGCGGCATTCTCTATCCCCTGCGCGACAACGAGTTCGCTGTCCGACAACGCCAGGATTGTCGCCTTGACCTTAATGCCGAGGTCAGATGCGGCCCGCCAACGGCGGTGCCCGTAAACGACCTGAAAGCGGCCTTCGGCAATCGGATGCCGGCGCACCTGGATAGGAACCTTTTGGCCCTCTTCCAGAATTAGCTTCTTCAGTGCCTCGAAGTCGGCATCGCTGTCGTCGGGCAACCGATCGGGAAAAGGCGACGGATCGATAAGCTTGGGATCGATCTCAGAACCGCCACCGGCGTCGACGAGCGCCCGTAAGCTGTCCCGCTCCTCTCGCAACTCGGAAAGCGATCTCTGGGTAGCGCCGATGACGCCCGCACCGACCCGAGCCAATGGCTGAGACGGCGTTGACGGCTTCTGCTCGTCGCTTGCTGCGGCATCCGTGGCGACGGCTTCGGGCTGCGAGAAGGACCCGAAGTTCGCTAGAATCGACTTCCCACCCGGGCGCTTGGACATCATGTTCGTCCCCAGCTTTGCTTGATCAAGCCGAGAATTTGATCGTTGACCGCGTCGATCGACTCCCGAGCACGTTTGGCGGTCGCAGCCGAGATGTTCCCAGATTCGAGCTCATAGAGCGTCCGCTTGGCCAGGCCCGCCGTTTCAATCGCCGCACTCTCGACCGCCGTCGACGTCAGAACGTCCTCGGTGAAAAGGTGCCGAAGCATGGTAACGACATGGACCTGCGATTGGTCCATCGGGTCGTGCCTGGTCACGACGTAGCGGAGAAAGTCCTGCCTCATCGTCGCGCCCGCATCGCGAATGACGGAGATCAGGTCGCCCATCATCAGAAGGAACTGACTCATCGACATCACATCAAGCATCGCTGGATGGACGGTCACGAGAAGACCCGTTGCGGCGTAGATCGCACCGAGCGTCAGAAAGCCGAGGGAAGGGGGGGTGTCCAAGATGACAACGTCATAGTCATCTTCCACCTCCGCCAATGCGAGACGCAGCCGTTCGAAAAAGATGCTGTCGGAGCTCGTCTGCCTTTTCGAGAGATATCGCGGCGTCTCGTGCTCATATTCCATGACCTCGATATTTCCCGGAATCAGGTCGATTCCGGTGAAGTATGTGGGCCGAATAATCTCCGCGATCGGTCGGCGCTTATCGTCGTACCGTAGCGCCGCATAAATCGTCTCGTTCTGTTGCACATCCATTTCCGGCTGTGCGCCGAACATCGCCGACAAAGACGCCTGAGGGTCGAGGTCGATGGCTAAGACGCGGTAACCATGAAGGGCCAAATAGTGCGCCAAGTGCGCGCTCGTTGTGGTCTTGGCACTGCCGCCTTTGAAATTCGCGACGGCCAATATTTGAAGGTGCTCACCGTCGCGTCGGTGGGGTAGGAACCGCAACGCCTCTGCCGGACGCTGAGCCGCGAACAGTTCGCGAAGTTCGTTTATTTGCGCCAGCGTATAGACGCGATGATTGTTTTCGAGCCGGGCGGGCACCGGCCCTTTGCCTTCATTTGACATCAACTTAAGAGTCGATTCCGGAATCGACGTCAGCTTGGAAACTTCATGAATCATGAAGGTTCTGAGGCTCTTTTGTGCGTCCGGAGGATACATCTGCTGGCGCCGAGCCTGCAGATGTTCGGAAAGCATACCGGCGTGCCGGACGATCTTGTCCGCCGGGTCCTCGCCCTGCATTCTGGTTGCGGCCTGCGTAGGCATTGTCGATTCTGATCCTCGTTGTCGGCCTACATGCGATTTATCGCCCTCTGCCCGACAAAGGTAGGCCACGATTCTGGTTCCGCGTCCAGAGCTTTAAGGTTAACAACAACTTAAGGCGCGGATCGCCCTATCGTCGGTCCGCAGGCCGTTTCGCTACGTTTTCTGAGACTTACCGTGAGTCGCCGCGAAGCGCGTGCCCCGTCGGCACTGCAAATTTGCACCCATAGGCGGCTGATCCCGAGCCTCCGGGGTCTCCCCTCGATCACCCAGGCACCAGAATCACCCGCTGCAAATCTGCACATAGCCGGACCATGTCACCGGTGATCTGTCTCCACACAGCGCGTTCATGTGGAGACGTTGATGCGGATTCAGGTTGTTACCCCGGCACAGTATGAGACGTACGCCGACCTTCTGGCGCAGATGCGGCGCCTGCGCGCCGCCGTCTTTTCCGGACGCCTCGAATGGGACGTCACCATCGAGAGCGGGGAAGAGAGGGACCAGTATGACGACATGCAGCCCTCCTACGTTCTGGCGGTGACCGCCTCGGGACGGGTTGCCGGATGCTGTCGTCTGCTGCCCGCGGTCGGACCGACGATGCTGGAGCGGACCTTCCCCCAGCTTCTCGCGAACGGTGCACTCGATGCCCATGCCGCGATGATCGAGAGCTCGCGCTTCTGCGTCGATACCACGCTGGCCACCGACAGGGCAGGGGGCCTGCTACACCAGACGACGCTGTTCCTGTTCGCCGGGATCATCGAATGGTCGATGGCGAATGGCTACCGTGAACTCGTCACCGCCACCGACCTGCGCTTCGAGCGGATCCTGAAGCGCGCGGGCTGGCCGATGAAGCGGCTGGGCGAACCCGTCCGGATCGGCAACACCACGGCGATCGCGGGGGCCCTGCCCATCGATGTGTCCAGCCTCCGGAATGTGCGTCCGGCTAACTACCAGTCTGAGCTCAGCGAAGACGCCCTCGCAACACTCAGGAGCGCGGCGTGAACCCGCTCCGCTCCCATTCCCGGCTGGTCCGCAAGCTCCAGGAGGCACTGGGCGACCAGCTCTGCGTCGCCCTCGACGACGCCACCGTCGTCGAGATCATGCTCAACCCCGACGGCAAGCTGTTCATCGAACGGCTCGGCCAAGGAGTCGCCGAGGTGGGGGCCATGAATCCGGCCGCCGCTGAGGTCGTCATCGGTAGCGTCGCCCATGCCCTGCAATCGGAGGCCGACGACGAGCAGCCCATCATCTCCGGCGAACTGCCAATCGGCGGTCATCGTTTCGAGGGGCTGCTGCCCCCGGTCGTGGCCGCTCCCACCTTCACCATACGCCGGCGCGCATCGCGGCTGATACCGCTCGACGACTATGTGAAGGCGAAGGTGATGACGGAGGCCCAGGCCTCGGTCCTGCGCAGCGCGATCGCCTCGCGGATGAACATCGTCATCTCCGGCGGCACCGGCTCCGGCAAGACCACGCTGGCCAATGCGGTCATCGCCGAGATCGTGGCGGAGGCTCCCGACGACCGCGTTCTCATCATCGAGGACACCACGGAGATCCGGTGCCCGGCGGAGAACGCCGTCTGCCTTCATACCAGCGACACCGTCGACATGGCGCGCCTGCTCAAGAGCACGATGCGCCTGCGCCCGGACCGCATCATCGTCGGCGAGGTCCGCGACGGCGCGGCGCTGACACTGCTCAAGGCCTGGAACACCGGCCATCCCGGCGGCGTCACCACAATCCATTCCAACACCGCGATGTCGGCCCTGCGCCGTCTCGAACAACTCACCGCCGAGGTCAGCCAACAGCCCATGCAGGAAGTCATTGGTGAAGCGGTCGACCTCATCGTCTCGATCGAACGCTCGGGCCGGGGGAGGCGGGTGCACGAAATCCTTCACGTCGAGGGCTTCAGCGCCTCCCGGTATCAGATCGAACATTATGGGAAAACCGACGGGGGCAGCCATGTCGCGTAGTCTTCTCCTTGCTCTCGCCAGCGCCGGGCTTGCGACCCTCGTCGCGACCTCGCTCATCGAGCCGGCCTTCGCCTCGTCAGGCGGAAGCCTTCCCTGGGAAGGTCCGCTCGAGCAGATCCAGCAGTCGATTACCGGACCGGTAGCCGGCTTCATCGCACTGGCGGCCGTCGCGGTCGCCGGTGGCATGCTGATCTTCGGCGGCGAATTGAACGATTTCGCGCGGCGGCTGATGTATGTCGTGCTGGTCGCCGGCATCCTGCTCGGTGCCACCCAGATCGTCGCCCTGTTCGGATCAACCGGCGCCTCTATCGGCACACCGGTCGCGCCTGCACAAACGACGGCTCCCGGATCCTCCCATGGCGGGGCAGGGGAGGAGACCGATGGCTGACACCGGCTCCAGCCTCGCACGATCGCGCATCCATCGCGCCCTGTCCCGCCCGAACCTGCTCATGGGCGCCGACCGGGAACTGGTGCTGCTGACCGGCCTTGCCTCCGCGATCCTGATCTTCGTCGTACTGACCTGGTACGCGGCGTTGTTCGGCGCGGCGATTTGGCTGGTCGTGGTGGCGGCACTGCGCATGATGGCCAAGTCCGACCCGCTGATGCGGCGCATCTATGTTCGCCACATCACCTACCAGTCGCACTACCGGGCGACATCGACGCCCTGGCGGCGGTTCTGAGTTCGCCCATGGTCGCACTCAGATCCTTCCGTCACTCCGGTCCGTCCTTCGCCGACCTCGTGCCCTATGCCGGCCTCGTCGACAATGGCGTGCTCCTGCTCAAGGACGGCGCGCTGATGGCCGGCTGGTATTTCGCCGGTCCGGATAGCGAGAGCTCGACACCGGCCGAGCGCAATGAGGTGTCACGCCAGATCAACACAATACTGGCGCGCCTCGGCTCCGGCTGGATGATCCAGGTCGAGGCCGTTCGTGTGCCAACCTCGGATTATCCCGACGAGCAGGACTGCCATTTCCCCGACCCGGTGACCTGCGCGATCGACGCCGAGCGCCGGTCACATTTCCAGCGCGAGCGCGGCCATTTTGAGAGCCGCCACGCGCTCATCCTGACATGGCGGCCGCCGGAGCCGCGGCGCTCCGGCCTCACGCGCTATGTCTATTCCGACGCGGCAAGCCGCACCGCCTCCTATGCCACCGCAACGCTCGACACCTTTCGGACCTCGATCCGGGAGATCGAGCAATATCTCGCCAATGTCGTCTCGATTCGCCGGATGGTGACCCGCGAGACCGAAGAGGCCGGAGGTTTTCGTACCGCACGCTATGATGAGCTGTTCCAGTTCATCCGCTTTTGCATCACCGGCGAGAACCATCCCGTCCGGCTGCCGGATATCCCGATGTATCTCGACTGGCTGGCCACGGCCGAGCTTCGGCACGGGCTCACACCTCTCGTCGAGAACCGCCATCTCGGCGTCGTCGCCATCGATGGGCTGCCGGCCGAAAGCTGGCCCGGCATTCTCAACGCGCTGGACCTGCTGCCGCTGACCTATCGCTGGTCGTCGCGCTTCGTCTTCCTCGACGAGCAGGAGGCTCGGGCGAGGCTCGAGCGCACGCGCAAGAAGTGGCAGCAGAAGGTACGGCCCTTCTTCGACCAGTTGTTCCAGACGCAGAGCCGATCGGTCGACCAGGACGCCATGATGATGGTGGCTGAGACCGAAGACGCCATTGCCCAGGCCTCCTCCCAACTCGTCGCCTATGGGTATTACACGCCGGTCATCGTGCTGTTCGACACGGTGCAGACCCGCCTGCAGGAAAAATGCGAGGCGGTGCGCCGGTTGATCCAGGCCGAGGGCTTCGGTGCCCGGATCGAGACGCTCAACGCCACCGACGCCTTTATCGGCAGCCTGCCCGGCGTTTCCTACGCCAATATCCGCGAGCCGCTGATCAACACCCGCAATCTCGCCGACCTCATCCCGCTCAACTCGGTCTGGTCGGGCAGTGTCGATGCACCATGTCCGTTCTATCCGCCCGGATCACCGCCGCTGATGCAAGTGGCGAGCGGCAGCACGCCGTTCCGTCTGAATCTTCATGTCGACGATGTCGGCCACACGCTGGTTTTTGGGCCGACCGGCTCCGGCAAGTCGACCCTGCTGGCACTCATCGCCGCGCAGTTCCGACGCTACCGCCAAGCGCAGGTCTTCGCCTTCGACAAAGGCCGCTCCATGCTGCCGCTGACGCTGGCGATCGGCGGCGCGCACTACGAGATCGGCGGCGAGAGCACTGGGGCAGGGGAGGGGACTCCGCTCGCCTTCTGCCCTCTCGCGGAGTTGTCGACCGATGGCGACAGGGCCTTTGCGAGCGAGTGGATCGAGACCCTCATCGCGCTGCAGGGCGTGACGATCTCGCCCGATCATCGCAATGCCATCTCCCGGCAGATCGGCCTGATGGCAAAGTCGCGGGGGCGCTCGCTCTCCGATTTCGTGTCGGGCGTCCAGATGCGCGAGATCAAGGACGCGCTCCACCATTACACCGTCGACGGCCCGATGGGACAATTGCTCGATGCCGAACAGGACGGTCTGTCGCTTGGAGCCTTCCAGTGCTTCGAGATCGAGGAGCTCATGAACATGGGCGAGCGCAATCTCGTTCCCGTGCTCACCTATCTGTTCCGCCGTATCGAGAAGCGCCTGACCGGCGCGCCCAGCCTGATCATTCTCGACGAGGCCTGGCTGATGCTCGGACACCCGACCTTCCGCGCCAAGATACGGGAATGGCTGAAGGTGCTGCGAAAGGCCAATTGCGCGGTCGTCCTCGCCACCCAATCGATCTCGGATGCCGAGCGTTCCGGCATCATCGACGTGCTGAGGGAAAGCTGCCCGACAAAGATCTGCCTGCCGAACGGATCGGCACGCGAGCCGGGCACCCGCGAATTCTACGAGCGCCTCGGCTTCAACGAGCGTCAGATCGAGATCGTCGCGAGCGCGCTGCCCAAGCGCGAATACTACGTCGCCTCACCGGACGGCCGGCGGCTGTTCGACATGGCATTGGGTCCCGTTGCCCTCTCCTTCGTAGGAGCGTCCGGCAAGGAGGATCTCGCACGCATCCGCGCGCTGCATTCCGAACAGGGGGCCGGCTGGCCTCTCTCCTGGCTCCAGCAGAGGCGGATCGCCCATGCCGAAACCATCTTTGCCATCGCGTAGGTCACCGATCGTTCTCGCAACGGCAACCATGTTGCTCATACCGGCTTTGTCTCAGGAGGCCGCGGCCGGAGGCGCCACGGGTGGCGCGACCGAATGGACGCAGCTCGCCAACAATGCCGAGCTGGTGAGCCTGGTCGGCCAATCCGCCGAGCAGGTGAACAACCAGATCAAGCAGATCTCACAGCTCTCCGAGCAGATCCAGAACCAGCTGAATATCTACAACAACATGCTGCAGAACACGGCGCAGCTGCCGAACCATGTCTGGGGCCAAGCCGAGAACGACCTGAAGAGCCTGCTGAACATCGTCTCGCAGGGCCAGGGCATCGCCTTCTCCATGGGCAATGCCGACGATGTGCTACGGCAGCGTTTCCAGAGCTTCGCCGAGATGAAGAGCAACCTGCCCGATGGCGCTTCCTTTTCCTCCACCTATCAGGGTTGGTCGACCACCAATCGCGACACCGTCGCCGGCACGCTGAAGGCCGCCAACCTGACCGCGCAGCAATTCGGCAGCGAGGAGGCCACCATGTCGTCGCTGCGCGCGATGTCGGAGAGTGCCGATGGCCAGATGAAGGCCCTGCAGGTTGGCCACCAGATTGCGACCCAGCAGGTTGCGCAGATGCAGAAGCTGCGCGGCCTCATATCCCAGCAGATGACCATGATGGGCACCTGGTATCAGTCCGACCAGGCGCAGAAGGATCTTGCCCAGGCCCGCCGCGAGCAGTTCTTCAACGCTCCCACCCGCGACATTCGCGGCGGGCAGACCATGGAGCCGCGCTGGTGAGCTCCCGTCTTGTCGTTATCCTCCTGCTCGCCGGGGCACTTGGCCTGTGCGCCACGCTTGTCATCCGGATGATCGGGCCATCGTCCACCGAGCCTGCCCCCGCGACAGCCGAACCATCGCCACCTCCGGCATCCAATGCTGCACGTCGCGACCATCTCGACCGCTTCTTAGGCGGCGATCCGAACAGGGATGTTCGCGGTGGCCAGGAGATGAAGCCGCGATGGTAATCCTGCGTCCTTCCCGCTCGTTCGGTGCTGCGGCGGCTGTCGCAGCCATCGTCTTGCTCGCGAGCGCTCCCGCGCTGGCGCAGGAGGGTTCCGTTCTCACCACTCTGGAGAACTCCGTCGTGACCGCGGCCCGCGGCTGGGAAACCACCGTCATGGATGCCGCCCGGTCGCTGTTCTGGATTCTCGCCGGGATCGAGATCGGCATCGCCGCCGTATGGCTCGCGATCAATGCCGCCTCACTCGACGCCTGGTTCGCGGAGCTGGTGCGCCGCATCATGTTCATCGGCCTGTTCGCCTTTATTCTCGACCAGGGCCCGGACTTCGCGAAGGCCGTCGTCGACAGCCTCTTCCAGATGGGCGGCAGCGGAGGGGACGCCTCACCCGCCAACATCTTCGATGCCGGCATCCGCGTCGCGTCCAAGATGTCGGAACAGGCCAAGTTCGGCCTGTTCGAGGACAATGCGCTGGCGATCGCCGCAGTCTTCGCCATGGTGGTGGTCGTCATCTCCTTCTCGCTGGTTGCGGCGATCTTCGTCGCGGTGATGGTGGAGATGTATGTCGGCCTGCTCGCCGGCATGATCATGCTCGGCCTCGGCGGTTCGTCCTTCACCAAGGACTTCGCCATCCGCTATCTCGTCTATGCCTTCTCGGTCGGCATGAAGCTGATGGCGCTGGTGATGATCGCCAGGATCGGCTCGGACATCCTGCTCGGCCTTGCCGAGGCCCCGACCGCAACCTCGGACCAGTTCATCACCACGCTGGCCATCGCCGGCATCTCGGTCGTCGTCTTCGTCATCGCCATGTATGTGCCGCCCATCATGCAAGGCGTTGTCCAGGGCGCCTCGGTCTCCGGCGGCATGGAGGCGATCCGGCACGGCGCACAGGTCGCGACCTTCGCGGCCGGGGGCGCCTTTCTGGGTGCAAGCGCGGCCGGGAAGGGCGCACAGGCGGCGAGCGACGCCCGAGCCGCCGGCTCCTCGCTGGCCGGCGCCGCCCTGCGCGGCATGGCGTCTGGCATCGGCAGCGCCGCGGGAGCGGCCGGATCGGCGGCAAAGGAAAAGGCGATCGCCGCACCCGGCGCCTATGCCGGCTCATTGCTCGGCCTCGCCAATGCCAAGCTCGACCAGGGCCGGCAGTCGGGCGGCACCCGCTCGTCCCGCCCCGTGCCGCCGCCAATCGACGACCACAAATAAGGAGACGGTCCGGTATGGCCTCCGGCAATCCACCCGAGAACCCGTATATTGCCGCCCGACAGGAGTGGAACGAGCGCTATGGCTCCTATGTGAAGGCCGCCGCCGGCTGGCGCGCCGTCGGCATCACCGGCATGGTCATGGCGGTGATCGGCTTTTCCTACGCTCTGTTCCAGAGCACGCAGGTCAGGCTCGTTCCCTACATCGTCGAAGTCGACAAGCTCGGCACCGCCTCGAGCGCCGGCTATCCGCAGCAGATCGAATATGCCGATCCGCGCGTCGTGCGCGCGACGCTCGGAAGCTTCGTCTCGAACTTCCGCAGCGTGACGCCGGATGCCGTGGTGCAGAAGCAGTATATCGACCGCACCTATGCGCATCTGCGCACCTCCGATCCGGCGACCGAAAAGGTCAATGCCTGGTTCCGTTCCTCCTCACCCTTCGACAAGGCGAGAAACGCGACGGTCGCCATCGAAGTGAACAACATCGTCGCCCTGTCGAACCAGAGCTACCAGATCGACTGGATCGAGTTCGAGCGCGACCGCAAGGGCAAGGAGACGGCAGTACGCCGGTTCCGTGGCATTGCCACCGTCACACTGACGCCGCCGCAGGACGAGGCGAGCATCCGTCTCAACCCGATCGGCCTCTATCTGCGTGACTTCGATTGGACGGCCCAGCTTTGAAAGGCTCGCACGCGCGCATGCACGAACAACACGCAGCAGTCCGGCCCTTTCTGCCGGCCGCCATCGCTATCGCCCTCCTGGCCTCCCTCTTTACTTCCCCCACCTGCGTGAAAGCGCAGGGCCTCAGCGCCAACGAGGCCAAGGGCACCGGCCTCTCCGGGCACTGGCGAGGCAGCCCCGGCCTGGTCACGCGAGGGCCCGATGGGAAGGTCGTTTTTCTCTATGGCGAGATCCAGCCTTCCGTCGTCTGCTCACCGCTGCAGGTCTGCGACATCGAGCTCCAGTCGGGCGAGGTGGTCCGCGACGTCCTCGTCGGCGACACCGTCCGCTGGAAGGTCGAACCCGCGACATCGGGAGCGGCCGATGGCCAGGCGATCCACCTGATCGTCAAGCCGTCGGAGCCGGGGCTCGTCACCTCGATGGTGGTGACGACCTCGCGCCGCACCTACCACATCCAGCTGAAGTCGCACGCAACCCAGTACATGGCCCGCGTCGGCTTCGACTATCCCGAGGATGTTTCCGCCAGAATGGCAGACATCAATGCCCGGATGGAGGCCAGCACGATCCCCGGCGCCGGCGTGCCCGCCGAGCAGCTCCAGTTCGGATATTCGATCTCCGGCAGGGCCGGCTGGCGTCCGAGCCGGGTCTATAGCGACGGACAGAAGACCTACATCCAGTTTCCGCGGTCGATCACCGGCCAGGATGCTCCGGTTCTCTTCGTGACCTCAGGCGGACAGAACCGCATCGTCAATTACCGCATGAAGGGCGACATGATGATCGTCGATTATCATGTCGACGGGGCCGTGCTCGTGTCGGGCGTCGGCTGGAACCAGGAAAAGGTGACGATCAGGAGGGGCGGCTGATGCTCCTTCCTCCCACATTGCGGTCCCTCGCCAGCGCGGCAGTGCTCGCACTTGTCCTTGCCGGATGTCAGACCGCCGGGCAGGGCAGCCTCATCATGAGCGACGCGCCAGCCGACGTGTCCGGTCCTGCCGCAAGCGCCATCGCCGGCGAGTTGGTGAGCCGGCTGGCCGAACAGGTCGGACCGGGCACAGCGACGATCGCGCTCCAGCAGGACGGCTCGCCTTTCGGGGAGGCGCTTGAAACCGCCCTGAAGGGCTGGGGCTATTCCGTCGTCACGGACCAGAAGACCGATGGCGGATCGAGCATTGTCCCGCTTGCCTACATGATCATTCCCTTCGAGGGCCAGGTTCTGGCCCGGCTCTCGACAGCCGATGTGGAACTGGGTCGCGCCTATAGCGTGACGGCAGCCGGTGCGACGCCGGCGAGCCCGGTCTCCGTCATGCGGCGCGGATAGGAAGAGTGCCATGACGCAATCCCTCAAGCTTGGCGGTGCTGCGAATGACGGGGCCGATGCCGGCATGCGCCGGATCAACCGGCTGCCCGTGATACTCGTCATCGTGCTGGTCATCGCTTTCCTGGGTGTGATCTTCTACGGCTTGGCCTCGCGCGGCCTACGCATGCGGGACACGGCCGGACCTGGGGAGAGCGCCGGCACTCCGGCTTCCACCTTCGCCGACCAGCTCAAACGCGGCGTCGGCGACGCAATCATTGGCGAGCCCCAGCCAGCGACGTCGCTGCCGCCCGCCCCAGTCGTAACCAAAGAGGAGCCGGCGGCCAACCCGTTCAAGACCCCACCCGCCCAGCAAGCCGGCATCCGACCGGAACCGGCGCTAGAGCCGGAAACGGTCTGGCGGGCGCGTTTGCAACGCGAGCAGGAAGAGCAATATCTGCGTGAGCGTCATCGTCAGGACATGGCGCGGTTGCAGGCGAACGACGCGGCCTATGATGCCCCCCTCGCTATTGATCGCAGCAAGTTCGACGGGCGAGACGTCAGCTCAGCGTCCCGTCCCGGCGAACCGGTTCCGGCGTCTGGCACGAGCGGCGCCTCGGACCTTCTCGCCACCGCATTGCGCGCAGGGGCAGGCAGCATCAATCCGGATCCCAACGGTCAGCGCGCCAAGGACGACTTCTTCAACGCCGATCTCAAAAACCTCGGATATCTGCCGAACCGGGTGGTGCCGCAGCTCTCGCCCTTTGAGCTGAAGCGCGGCTCGGTGATCCCCGCCACCCTGATCACCGGCATCAATTCCGACCTGCCGGGGCGCATCACCGCGCAGGTGAGCCAGAATGTCTATGACAGCGCGACCGGCCATCGCCTGCTCATTCCTCAGGGCACGAAGCTCTTCGGTCGCTACGACAGCAAAGTATCGTTCGGGCAAAGCCGTGTCCTCGTCGTCTGGACCGACATCATCTATCCGAATGGCTCGACATTGCAGATCGGCGGCATGGCGGGAACGGACGCACAGGGCTATGGCGGCTTCCGCGACAAGGTCGATCGCAAATGGCTGGACACCTTCGGTTCCGCCATTTTGATCGCCCTGATCGGCACCGGGATCGACATGGCGATCCCGCAGAACAATGACCCGTTCAATTCCAACAGCCCCGAGGATGCGGCGCGGATCAATTTTGCCGAGACCTTCGGCCGGATGGCCGAACAGACCATCCAGCGCAATATGGACGTCCAGCCGACGCTTGAGATCCGCCCGGGCTACAAGTTCAACGTGCTGGTCGACCAGGACATCGTGTTCCCCGGCGCCTATCGGGGGTAGGGATCGCGGCCCAACGCACTGTATCCCCCGACAGATTCCTTAGGACGCGGACCGTCTTGCTGGGGCCCGCCACTGGCGTGATGGCCCCATGCTCCGTAGAAAGAGGTTGGGGCAGTACGCGCTGACCTGGGGCTAGAATCCCTTGAGGGCTCATGGGATGAACGGCGGCGGGGGCGCACCGCGGATAACTTCAGGCGAGTAGGGGATGGAAACCAACGAGTCCGCATCGGAAACCAAAATCCCGCTCCGTCCTCTCGTCGGGCTGACGCGGGGGCTGCCGCAGTCGGATCTCGAGGCCATCACAGCCAATGCGATCCGCATCCACCGGCAACTGGTCGATCGCGCCGATGAGCTGTTTCATGGACTTCCCGACGCTTGCAAAACCGGAAGGGCACCAGGGGGCGAACAGCATATCCGATATATCGAGGCAGCCATCGAGATGCACTCTCAAATGGCTGTCGTCGCGACTCTTATCGCGCTTCTCGGCTATACGCCGAGTGTTTCGGTGAACTAGTCATCAGATGAGTTTCCGGCGGATCGCCACGGCGACAAGCTGCGTAATCGTATAGACGTTGAACCGCTTTTTTGTCTCAGAGAGCTTTACCCGCACGCTGTTGTACTTGACGTTGTGAAGCTCGGCTACTTCTTCCACCGTCTTGCCTAGGGCAATCCAGCGCAGATAGGCGGCCTCCTTCGCATCGAGCCATGCGTGCTCCTCGATCGTCGGTGTCGCCTGCAGATGCGCAATGCGCGCATGAAGCTGCCCCACAGCGGCAGCGGCCGCGATGGCATCAATATCCCTTTCAGGGTCGATCCTGGGCTTGTCGGATGCCAGCGTGAACATCGACATGAAGCCATTCGCGGTGGTGACCGGAATGGTAAATCCAGACCGGATCGCGAAGTCGGCGGCGTGCGAGAAGAAGGAGCGCTGTTCCCTCGACAGGCGCGAGCGGTCTGCCTCGCCGTCCCAGGAGAAAGCTCGCCTGAGCCTCCTTGCCCGCTCCACGACGGGATCAACGCCGGCGTACCTCTCGCTGAAGTAAACGCGCTGCCATTCATTAGAATAGTTTGAAATGGCAAATGTATTATTCATCTGCATGTGCAGATAGGCGTACCCGCCAAAGCCAAACGATTCCGCCAGATCCGATAGTGCTGATTTAAGATCAGTTTCGTCCGATCCTATCGCCGTCAGGTCGGTAAGCCTCTCAATCCAATGCTTCACTACGATCCTCCGAGTGGCAC
>JBGGNI010000013.1:0-8018 GCA_041287585.1 Xanthobacteraceae bacterium | reverse complement strand
GCCCTTATTGGGCTTGCCGTCCGGCAGGTCCATCGGCTCGAACACCACGTTCCAGCTCTTCGGCGCTTCCTTGAACACCTCGGTGTTGTACATCAGCACGTTGGAGCCCCACTGATAGGGCACGCCGTAATGCACGCCGTTGACGGTGTGCCAGGGCGCGTTCTGCAGGCGCTTGTCGACACTGTCCCAGCTCTTGACCAGCTTGGTGTTGACCGGGGCGACCTTCTTGCCGGCGATCAGGCGCAGCGAGGCGTCGCCGGAGGCGGTGACGAGGTCGAAGCCGCCCTCGTTCATCAGCGCCACCATCTCGTCTGAGGTGCCGGCGGTCTTCACATTGACCTTGCAGCCGGTCGACTTCTCGAAGGCGCTGACCCAGTCATAGGCCTTGTCGGTGTCGCCGCGCTCGAGATAGCCGGGCCAGGCGACGATATCGACCGAGCCCTCGCCCTTGCCGATGGAGGTCTTTTCGGCAGCCAACACGGGTTGGGAGACAAGCGAGGCGCAGGCGGCGAGCGCCAGCAGATGTTGAACGCGCATGACGGTTCCCTCTGTTCTGCGGCCGGAGCCCGGCCTTTGATGAAAGTGTGGCCCCCTGCGCCGGGAAGCGCCACACCAAAGCGGAGAAGGCAGATATCGGAAAAACCGATGAGCGTTCGGTGAGCAGGTTTCCCGGACAAGCTGCACGCAGTGCAGCGCCGATCCGGGACCCAGGGGCGAGTCGGCGAAGCCGCAGTATCCTCATATGAAACGCCTTCGGCGGATTTTCCCCTGGGTCCCGGCTCTGCGCTTCGGCTTCGCCTCCGCTGGTCCGGGACGCGGCGGTGGTCACCGCCCCCGCCCGCTATGCCGCGTCGCCGCCACCGACACGAACCCCGCCGCCACCGGAGAGAGCGGCGAGCCGCGCCGCCAGACGGTGGCGACTTCCACCGCCGGCACCGCCTCGACCAGCGCGCGCGCCTCGATCTTGTCGCCTTCCAGCGACCACGGACGATAGGTGAGGTCCGGCAGCACGGCGACGCCGGCTCCGGTCGCCACCAGCGAGCGCACCGCTTCCACCGAGCGGGTGCGCAGCGCGATGGGCGGGCGGATGCCGAGGCGCCGCCAGACGATTTCGGACGCCTCGGCGATTTCGTCGATGGCGAGCAGCACATGCGGCTCGGCGGCGAGATCGCGCAGGCTCACCGTCTCCTCGGCGGCGGCGCGGTGGCCGAGCGGCAGCCAGGCCCGATAGGGCGAGACCTCCACCGGCTCGGTCTGCAAAGCCGAGGAGCGCCGGCCGGGCGGCAGCACCATGACCGCCACATCCAGCTCGCCGCCGATCAGCAGATGCTCCAGATAATCGGCGGCGTCTTCCACCGCCTCCACCGCGACGGCGGGGAAGGCGCGGCGGAAGCGGCCGAGCAGGTCGGAGAACACATAGCCCGCCACCAGCGGGGTGATGCCCAGCGCCAGCCGGCCGGACAGCGGCGTCGCCGCGCCGTCGCCCAGCGCGCGGCGGGCATCGGCGACATCGGCGAGGATCTTGCGCGCGTGGCGCAGGAACTGGTGGCCCTTCAGCGTCAGATCGGCGCCGCGGGCGTGGCGATCGAGCAGGCGAAAGCCGAGGTCCGCCTCCAGTTCGCGCAGCGCCTCGGTGACGGTGGACTGCGAAATCGACAGCGTATGCGCCGCCGACGACACCGAACCGCGCTCGGCGACGGCGACGAAATAATGGAGCTGGCGGAGGGAGAAGGCCATCGGGGGAACCGGGAGGGGACGGGTTAGCCGATATTGGCATGGGTGGGGGCGGGGGTCACGGTAGCCATGATCGCGTTTCCCTCGTCTCCACCACCCGCAACGTCATGGCCGGGGCAAGCCCGGCCATGACGGCGGTGGAACCTCACCGCGTCAGCAGCCCCTTCAAATCGAAGCTCTCGTCCGCCGCCTCTTCCGGGGTCAGGCGCGGGGCGCCGGCGAGCAGGCGGCGGCCGAGCATGTGGTCGGCGGGGCGGTTGACGCTCTCGATGGCGGTCAGCCGCCGCTCGTGGAAGCGGAACACCGAGAAGCGCCGCGAAGCGGGATCGCCGCGCAGCACGGCGCGATCGTCCGGCATGGCGAGGCCGACCATTTGCAGCTTCAGATCGGCCTGGTCGCTCCAGAACCACGGCACCGCCGCATAGGGCACTGGGCGGCCGACCAGGCGGGCGGCGAGCGCGCGGCCGTGGTCGGCGGCGTTCTGCACCGATTCCAGCCGCACCGTCGTGCCGGCATGGCGGCTGGGATAGGACGCGGCGTCGCCGAGCGCGGAGATGGCCTCGTCCGGCGTCGCCAGGAATTCGTCGACCGCGATGCCGTTGGCGACCGGCAGGTCGGCCTCGACCGCCAGCTCGACATTCGGCACCACGCCGACGCCGACCACCACCAGATCGGCCGGGAACACCGTGCCGTCGGCGGTCTCGACCGCGTCGACCCGGCCCTGCGCGCCGTGCAGGCGGGCGACGCCGGCGCCGCAGCGCACATCCGTGCCCATGGCCCGGTGCGCGGCGAAGAAGAACGCCGACATCTCGGCCGAGACGGCGCGGCCGAGCGGGCGAGCGGCGAATTCCAGCACCGTCACCTCATGGCCAAGCGCGCGGGCCACCGCGGCGAATTCCAGCCCGATGAAGCCGGCGCCGACCACCACCACCCGCGACGGGGTGGACAGGCGCGCGCGCAACGCGACGGCATCCGCCAGGGTTCTCAGGTAGAACACGCCCTCAAGTTCCGCCCCCGGCACCGCCAGCGGGCGGTTTCGCGCGCCGGTGGCGAGCACAAGATGGCCATAGGCCAGCGAGGCGCCGGAGCCGAGCTTCACCCGCCGCGCTGCGCGGTCGATGGCTGCGACGCGCACGCCCGCCGCAAGCTCGATGCGGTGCTCGGCAAAGAAGCTGGCGGGGCGCAGTTCCAGATGTTCGGCATCGGCCTCGCCCTTGAGGAAGGCCTTGGAGAGCGGCGGGCGCTGATAGGGCAGGCCCGGCTCCTCGCCGATCAGGGTGATCGGCCCATTGAAGCCGACTTCCCGCAGCGAGGCGGCCAGCTGAAAACCGCCCTGCCCGCTGCCGACAATGACCACGCCCTCGCTCACGCTGCGTCCTCCACCAGGGCGACCAGCCGGTCGCGTTCGGTATAAATGGCGGTGCGGGCGGCCTGCAGGAAGGCCTGGTCCGGCAGGCCGGGCGGGATGGTCGGCAGATAGGACACGGTCACCACTCCGGGGCGGACGAGGAAGCTGCGCGCTTTCCAGAACAGGCCGGCGTTCAGCGCCATCGGCACCACCGGCAGGCCGAGCGCTTTGTAGAGCAGCAGCACGCCGCGATGGAACTCCGCCACCTCGTGCGGGGCGCGGCGGGTGCCTTCCGGGAAGATCAGCACGCTGCGCCCTTCCGCCACCGCCGAGCGGGCCTCGCGCAGCAGCTTCTTCATGGCGCTGGCACCGCCGGCACGGTCGATGCCGATCATCGCGGAATGCTTGAGGTACCAGCCGAACACCGGGATGCGGTAAAGCTCCTCCTTCAGCACGATGGCGGTGTGCGGCACCAAGAGGTTGAACACCAGCGTCTCCCAGGCCGACTGGTGGTTGGCGACATAGAGCGCCGGCACCGAAGGCCGGTTTTCCGTGCCGATCTCCACATAAGTGAGGCCGATGAGCCGGCGCAGGATGCGCACCAGACCGCGGCTCCACATTTCGGCGCGGCTGCGGGTGTCCGCCGGGTTGCCGCGCCAGGCCAGCCACGGCATGTAGAGCGCGAACACCGCGGTCCACAGGACCAGCAGCGGGGTGAAGACGGCGGAACGCAGATAGGTCATGAGCACGCTCAACCGGCGATGAGTTCGAAGCGGTCGACATCGAACATGCCGAAATCCGTGATCTTCAGATGCGGTATCACCGGCAGCGGCAGGAACGCCACCTGCAGGAACGGCTCGTTCAAGGTGCAGCCCAGCGCCTTGGCCGCCGCGCGCAGCGGCAGCAAAGCGGCGCGCACCTCCTCGAACGGGGTGGCCGCCATCAGCCCGGCGACGGGGAGCGCCAGTTCCGCCCGCACCGTGCCGCCCTGCGCCACCACAAAGCCGCCGCGCAGTTCGATGAGGCGGTTCACCGCGAGCGCCATGTCGGCGTCATCGGCGCCGACCACGCAGATATTGTGGCTGTCATGGCCGATGGAGGAGGCGATGGCGCCGCGCTTCAGCCCGAAGCCGTGCACGAAGCCGCGGCCGATGTTGCGGTTTTTGCCGTGGCGGGCGACCACGCAGACCTTGATGGCGTCCTGCGCCAGATCCACCTGCTTTTCGCCGCCGACCAGCGGCAGGTCCAGCACCACCCGCTCGGTGATGATGCGGCCGGGCACCACGCCGATGAGCTGGGTGGAGGGGCCGGAGGCGGGCACGCGGAAGTCCGCCGCGTCCACCGGGGTCGCCTTCATCGAATCGAGGCCGATCGGCTCGACATGCGCGCGGGTGGCGAACAGCTCCGGCGTCACCGGGCGGCCGGCGGAAATCACGGAATGCACCGCGCAGCGCTCCAGATCGTCCAGCAGCACGATGTCGGCGCGCCGGCCGGGGGCGATCAGGCCGCGATCGCGCAAGCCGAACGCGTTGGCGGCCGACCAGCTCGCCATGCGGTAGACATGGTGCAGCGGCGCGCCATGGGCGATGGCGGTACGGATCATGTAGTCGAGATGGCCCTCCTCGGCGATGTCGAGCGGGTTGCGGTCGTCGGTGCAGAAGGCGAGGAAAGCCGAGGTGTCGGCATTGATGAGCGGGATCAGCGCGTGCAGGTCTTTTGAGACCGAGCCCTCGCGGATGAGGATCGTCATGCCCTTGGCGAGCTTCTCGCGCGCCTCATCGAGCGTGGTCGCCTCGTGCTCGGTGCGGATGCCGGCGGCGATGTAGCCGTTGAGGTCGCGGCCGGACAGCAGCGGGGCGTGGCCGTCTATGTGGCCGCCGGCGAACGCCGCCAGCTTGTCGAGACAGCCGGGGTCGCCATGCAGCACGCCGGGGAAGTTCATGAATTCGGCGAGGCCGATGCCGCTGGGGTGGCCGCGCAGCGCTTCGAGATCGGCGGCGTCGAGCGCCGCGCCGGAGGTCTCGAAGGCGGTGGCCGGCACGCAGGAGGAGAGCTGCACCCGCAGATCCATGATGGTGGCTTCTGCGGAGCGCTGGAAATAGGCGATGCCGGCGGCGCCCAGCACATTGGCGATTTCATGCGGATCGCAGATCGCCGTGGTGACGCCGTGCGGCAGCACGCAGCGGTCGAACTCCAGCGGGGTGACGAGGGAGGATTCGACGTGCAGATGGGTGTCGATGAAGCCCGGCACCGCAAAGCGCCCGCCACCGTCGATCTCGCGCTCGCCGTCATAGCTGGCATGGGTGCCGACGATGCGCGCGCCGCAGATGGCGATGTCGGTGGGCGTGACGGCGCCGCTGATGACGTCGAGCAGGCGGACATTCTTCACCACCAGATCGGCGCGCGCCACGCCCCGCCCCTGCCGGATCGCCCGTGCCAATTCGTCCTGCATCGCCATTCCCCCGTGCGCTCCGCAATGCCTATAGCAGAGCGGGGACGCAACGGGGATCAGGCCGAAGGGATCAGGCCGAGGTGAGCTTGCGCACCGCCTCATGCCAGCCGGCGAGCTTGGCGCGCCGCAGTTCGGGGGCCATCGCCGGGGTGAAGCGCCGCTCCAGCCGCCAGCGGTCGGCGAAGCGGTCCGGCGCCGGCATCACGCCCGCGTTCAGCCCGGCGAGATAGGCGGCGCCCAGCGCCGTGGTTTCCTTCACCACCGGGCGGTCCACCGGGGCGGCGAGCAGATCGGCGAGGCGCTGCAGCACGAAATCGGACGCCACCATGCCGCCATCGACCCGCAGCACGGTGGCGGTGCGCCCGGCCTGGTCCCAATCCGCCTGCATGGCCTCCAGCAGATCGGCGGTCTGGTAGCAGACGCTTTCCAGCGCCGCGAGGGCGATCTCGGCGCGGCCGGTGCCGCGGGTGAGGCCGAACAGCGCGCCGCGCACGTCTGGGTTCCAGTGCGGCGCCCCGAGGCCGACGAAGGCCGGCACCAGATAGACCTCCTGCGCCGGATCGGCGGCCTCGGCCAGCGCCTGCGTTTCCGCCGAATGCGCGATGATGCCGAGCCCGTCGCGCAGCCACTGCACCGCCGCACCGGCCACAAAAATCGAGCCTTCCAGCGCGTAGGTGCGCCGGCCATCCAGCTGATAGGCGATGGTGGTGAGCAGCTTGGCTCTGGAGGCGACCGCCGTGCCGCCGGTGTTGAGCAGCGCGAAGCATCCGGTGCCGTAGGTCGATTTGATCATGCCCGGCTGGAAGCAGGCCTGGCCGACGGTCGCCGCCTGCTGGTCGCCGGCAATGCCGCAGACGGCGATCGGGCCGCCGAACAGATCGGGGCTCGTCGTGCCGAAACGGTGCGAGGAATCGCACACCTGCGGCAGCAGCGAGGCCGGCACGTCCAGCAGAGCGAGCAGGTCTTCGTCCCAGACGCCGGTGTGGATGTTGAACAGCAGCGTGCGGGCGGCGTTGGTGGCGTCGGTGGCGTGCACCGCGCCGCCGGTGAGGTGCCAGAGCAGCCAGCAGTCGACCGTGCCGAAGGCGAGTTCGCCGCGCTCGGCGCGGGCACGGGCGCCGGGCACATGGTCGAGAATCCAGGCGATCTTGGTGCCGGAGAAATACGGATCGAGAATCAGCCCGGTTCGGGCGCTCACCAGCGGCTCGTGGCCCTCCGCCTTCAGCCGGGCGCAGTGGTCGGCGGTGCGGCGGTCCTGCCAGACGATGGCGCGGTGAATCGCCCGCCCGCTGGCGCGGTCCCACACCACGGTGGTCTCGCGCTGGTTGGTGATGCCGATGGCGGCGATATCGGCGGCCTGCGCCCCCGCCTTGGCGATGGCCTCGCGGCAGGTGGCGAGCGTGGTGCGCCACAGGTCTTCCGGCTCGTGCTCCACCCAGCCGGAGGCGGGGAAATGCTGCGGAAACTCCTGCTGCGCCGAGGCCGCCACGGAGGTATCCGGCCGGAACAGCATGGCGCGCGAGGAGGTGGTGCCCTGGTCGATGGCGAGGATGTAGGTCACGTTGGGTGCTCACCTGAACGGTACCGCCGCCGCGTCCCGGACCAGCGTAGGCGAAGCCGAAGCGCAGAGCCGGGACCCAGGGTAAAATCCGCCGCAGGCGCTTCCTCAAAGGATTCTGAGGCTTCGCCTACCCTCCCCTGGGTCCCGGATCGGCGCTGCACTTCGTGCCGCTTGTCCGGGAAACGGGACGTAAGGGGCGCAGCCTGAAGCCGCGCCCCGCAGATGGTGCTCAGTTGGTCTTCTTCGGCGGGGTTGCCGGCCAGCTCTTGATCAGGGTGTCGTAGTCGATGGTCTCGCCCTGAGGCTTCTCGTTGGCGAGCTTGGGCTGTGGCGCCAGCGTGCCGTTCTTCTTGGCCTGCTCGACCCAATAGGCCATGGGCTGCTTGGCATTGAGCTTCGGCCCGCAATCGCCCTGCACGCCGGAGCGCTCAAGACGTTCCATCACCGAGTCCTGCGCCGCCGCCAGCGCATCCATCGCCGCCTGCGGGGTCTTGGCCCCCGACGAGGCGTCGCCGATGTTCTGCCACCAGAGCTGGGCGAGCTTGGGGTAGTCCGGCACGTTCGAGCCGGTCGGCGACCACTGCACGCGGGCCGGCGAGCGGTAGAACTCGACCAGACCGCCGAGCTTGGGAGCGCGCTCGGTCATGGACGGCGACCAGATGTCGCTCTCGCGGATGAAGGTGAGGCCGACATGGCTCTTCTTCAGCGAGACGGTCTTGGAGGTGACGAACTGGGCGTAGAGCCAGGCCGCCTTGCGGCGCTCCACCGGGGTGGACTTCAACAGGGTCCAGGAGCCCACATCCTGGTAGCCGAGCTTCATGCCGTCCTTCCAATAGGCGCCCTTCGGCGAAGGGGCCATGCGCCACTTCGGCGTGCCGTCGGCGTTCATCACCGGCAGGCCGGGCTTCACCATGTCGGCGGTG